>CAZEDJ010000012.1:0-5449 GCA_964511045.1 uncultured bacterium | reverse complement strand
CTCCCCCTTTCGGAAGTTTTAGTGAGGAGACGCTCAAGGAGGGAGTTTACCGGAAGGGCAATTCCCTTTGAGCTCTTTAAGTTAGTAGTTGAGTCCTCACTCCTCTGCTTCCCGTCGGACTGGGGATTTCCCAAAACAAACCTTTACCTCCAGGTCAGTAACGTCGAGGGGATACCGGACGGCATTTACGGAATATCCGAAGGAAAATTGGCACTTATCGGGGAAGGGAATTTCGGAAGGGAAATGGCATACCTGTCGCTTGGACAATCCTTTGTCTCAAGGGCAAACGTGAACGTCATATTTACGTACAGCTTTTCAGACGGAAACTGCAGGAGATACAGGGAAGGAGTGATTGAGGCCGGAGCTCTCGGCGAAAACCTCTACCTCTCCTCCGAGTCCTTAGGATTGGGAGCCTGCGGAATAGGGGCTTTCTACGACTTTGAACTTCAAGAATTCCTATCACTACCCGATAGGGAGCTCCCGGTCTACATAGTCTCCTTGGGTTCACTTTAAGGTTTGCTATTATTCTGGTGAAAATCGAAATCGGAGAAAAAGATGAGGAGATATCTCCTGCTCATTCCCCTAATTCTCGGCTCCTGCGGGATTGGAAGCCTCAATCCCTTTAAAAAGGAAAAGGTCAGCTACACACCCTACATCCCCAAGAGCGAGTCCCAAACGGTTAAGTCGGGGAAAAGGGGAGTTGACAACGTAGTTTTCTACATGAAGCGGTACTTTTCTCCGATTGAGGGAGAAATTGTTTTAAACAGTTATGACGGATTCATAATAGATTTGGGGAGCTCCCAGGGAGTTTCGGTAGGAGACAGGTTCATCTCCGAAAGCGGAGCGGTCTTAAAGGTAAAGGAGGTTAAGAAGGACTACTCAATAGCCCTACCGACACTCGGAAATCCCATGGTCGGTGAGAGAGTCCAGAAGCTCACCTTCAGCAAGGTGGCCTTTATAGACTTTACAAAGAGAAGGGGAAGGGAGCTCTACAAAAAGCTCAAGAAAGAGGTAAAGAACTTAAACCTCGCCCCCTACAAGGAGGGAGAGAAGCTAAAGGAGACCTACAAGCTGAGGTATCCGAGCGACTTTAGGAGGAGAGTCCCCGTTGACAAGCTAACGGGATACGACGGATACATGGTCGTTTCCGACGAGGGAGTTGCCCTCTACGACTCAACGAAGCACCTCGTCAGGTTCTTCCCCTGGGAGGGAGCTCCAAAGAGCTCCATCTCGGTTGAAATCGGCTCTGGCTACAGGGTAGTTTACGACTTTAAGGGGCACGCAACGAGCCTCTTTGCAACAACCTTAAACGGGGAAGTTGATTACAGAATCCTCTCCGTTAAGGAGAACAAAGTTCTCCTCTTTAAACCTACAAATTACGGTGTTAAACTGCTTAAGGAGTTTAAGAATCCCTTCAGGGGTTCCTACCTCTTCCACACGTGTCCCGTTCAGGTAAACGGAGAAAAACTCTTCGTCATAGACGGCTTCTATCAGGACTCAAAGAGCGTCTCCTCGGGCCTTTTCAAAATAGAGAACGGAAAGCTCAAAGAGGTTGCCTCCTCAAACCTGATACTCTCCTGCTTTGACACAAACGGCGACGGAGTAAACGACTCAATCTTTGGGCAAACAGTGAGCGATGAGAGTGACAAGTTCTTCGGCAAAGAGGTTTTCCTTTTAAACCTCAAAGGGAACAAACTGAAAAGGGAAAGGAAAATAAAAGTACCAAAAGGCTTTCAGGTAACGAGTGCACAGCTCTTTAAGTCCGGAAAGAGGGAGCTCTTTGCATACTACGACCTTGACTACTACTTTAACGTCTCGGACGGAGAGAAAGTTTTATGGCGCTCGCCGATTCAAATCGGAGCATCACCGAACGCAATCTACTGGTACAACGACGACACCCTCGTAACCTACTACATAACCCCAAAGCCAAAGCCGATAGACATAAACGGTGATGGAGAACAGGAGGTCCTCTTTTCACAGAACAAGAACGCCGTTCCGGGAATACTGAGAAACATCTACACCTTTGACGGCGGTAGAATCCTCCTACTTTATAGGTCCGGAGGCTCCTTTGACTGGGAGGAGGCCACAAATCCCATATACAACTTGGGGGGAATTGAGGAGTTTGACTACCTTCCCGACCAGGACGTCTTTGTTGCAATATTTACAAAGGTAAACATCCTGACAAATCCCAAGTCAAAGCTACTCTTCATAAAGCCGAAGATTTAGAGGGGAAATGGAAGCTGCAAAGGAAATCCTAAATTTAACGGGACTCTCCCAGTTTGACGTTGCCGTTTTGGGGGGGTCGGGAATTGAGTTAGGGGAATCTATCCTTGAGATTCCCTACTCCCAAATTCCGGGAATGCCCCTTCCCAAAGTTCCCGGACACTCGGGAAGGCTGAAGGTTTACAGAATAGGGGAGAGAAATCTCCTCTTTTTTGAGGGAAGGTTCCACTACTACGAGGGAAGGGAGGACTGGGAAGTAAGGTTTATTCCGGAGCTCTGCTCACACCTCGGAGTAAAGGTCTTTATCCCCACGTGTGCCTCGGGAGCCGTCTCAAGGAGGGCGGCCCAATCGGAGATTGGAGTCATCTACGACCACATCAACCTCCTCGGAAGAAATCCCCTCGTAGGGCTCATTGAAAAATACGGGAGCAAGGTATTTGTAAACGGCAAAACCTTCTACAGCAAGAGACTCGTCAACCTCTTTTTGAGGAAGGGACTTGACCTTGGAATCAAAGTCATTCCTGCAGTTTTGGCAAGCCTTTTAGGTCCAAACTACGAGACATTTTCTGAAATCAGAATGCTTGAAGTCCTTGGAGTGGATTGCGTTAGCATGTCAACAGTTCCCGAAGTAATAGCCGCAAACTTCTTCGGAATGGAGGTTGTCGGAATAACCGTCTTTTCAAACGACACACTAAACCTTGAAGCAAGCCACGAAGAAGTTTTAAAATCTGTAAGTGAGAAAAACAGTAAGTTACAGAGGTTGATTAGGGAGACCTTAGTCAACCTTTAGGAGGGGAAAGGTTGGAGTACAACTTATCTCCAGAACTCAGTCCTGCCGAGGACACTGTTCTCTTTGAAAAGGGGGAACACAAGGTTATCTATTTGGGAAGCAGGGACATAACCGACAACGTAGGAGTTGGAGTTTTATCATACCTAATCATAAACAGAAACGAGGGTATGATTGTTGACCCCGGGGGATACCACCTCTTTCCAAAAACAATCTTTAACATCTCAAAGTACATTCCGGTTGAGAGGATAAAGTACATCTATTTCTGCCACCAAGACCCGGACGTCTGCGGTTCGCTTCCCATGTGGAGGGACGTCTGTCCCGATGCGAAAATAGTAATCGGGGAGCTCTGGGTAAGGTTCCTTCCCCACTTTGGTGTGGAGAACGTTGATGAAATAGCCCTTCCGCTACCGAAAGACGGGGGAACAATCAATCTCGGCAGTTGTCCCATAGAGGCCATTCCCGCCCACTACATGCACTCGCCCAACCACTTCTCCCTCTACGACCCAATCTCAAAGTTTCTCTTTACCGGCGACATAGGGATAGCCCTCGGCAACTTTAACTACTTGGTCGTCAAGGACTGGTTAGAACACCTTGACTACATATACACTCCCCACAGAATACTGATAGGCAGTAACAAAGTGGCAAGGGATTGGGTTGAGAGAGTGAGGAAACTTGAAGTCAAGGCAATACTTCCCCAGCACGGAGCAATAATTCCAGAAGATATGGTTAAATATTTCCTGAAATTTATGGAGAACTTGAAATGCGGTATAGACCTTCTTTAAAGGAACTCTCCGAAGCCCTCTCCTCCATTGAGAGATGTTCCCTTTCACAGAAGAGAATGAGTGAAGTTATAAGCAAACTTGCCGAAGAAGTAGAAACAGTTTTTATATCAAACAGTGAAAAAATACTTCTAAACGTTGAAAATTTATCAAATATATCAAAAAATTTACAACTATTCTTGAATTACTTTTCACCTCTCATAGAGAACCTATCTGGAAATGCCGAAGGAATCAAACGTTTATCCGAAAACATTGAGAAACTGAATTCCTACTTAGCCGAAATAGAGAAGATTGCATCTGAAACAGAACTTATAGCAATAAATGCCTCAATTGAAGCTGCGAGGGCAGGGGAAAGTGGCAGAAACTTTGCAGTGGTTGCAAACGAAATTAAAAACATGTCCAAATTTACATTTAAGATACTAAGGGAAATTCAGAATATTAATAAGGAAATAGAACAAAAAATTAACCTCCTACAGAGTACAGTAAATATGGTCGAAAAACTCCAAAAGACCAATAAGGAGCTAACCGAAAGCATCAATGAATTGACAAAAATTTCAAAAGAGCTCCTAAACATCTATAAGGAGCAGAAGGTTGTTTCAAAAAACATAAGAGGGCTCTCAGGAATTGCCGTAAGCAGTAATAAAATTTACAATATTTTAATCGGCTCAAAGAGGAACATCACGAGGGGTTTTCTAAAAATACTCCACTCTTTAAAAAATTCCCAACTTTCTCATAGAAAGTTTTAGCTTTTGTTCGCAAACCTTACAAAAGTTCTCGCTTTTATAGTCAGTATCACCGAGGGAATTGGAAAAGTGCATGACGCACTTGGGATTGGGACAGTGTTCAAGTCCGAAGACGTGCCCCATTTCGTGGGTTACTTCCTTTCTCAACCTTGAGAGAAAGAGGGACTCATCCTCAGCCAATAACCTTGCGTAGGATACAATGCACCCCTTAAACGGATAGGCAACGCCAAAGACGAAGTTAAGACCGTCGGAGTAGAGGTCGTAAGGGGTCAGGGCAAGGGCAAAGAGGGAGCTCTCAGACTTTAAACTCAAAACGTTCCCCAACTGAACCTCGGCAAGGAGCTGGCTACCCCGGGAGCCCCTCCCGTCGGGAGGGACAATCCCCTCAAAAACAGGTTCCAATAAAAACTTTTCCCTGAGTACCCTTTCAGCCTCATCCTCAACTACCGGCAGTAAAATACCGACCGAAAAGAGGGAACACTCAGCCATCAGTTAGCCTTCTCCCCCTTTTCCTTCAAAATCTCATCTATCTCCTCGGCCGAAAAGTAGTACTCCTCTCCGCAGAATTTACACTTTACAGACGCTCCACCCTCTCTCTTCAGTTCCTCAAGCTCTTCTTTCGGCATAAGTAGGAGGCCCTGCCTTGAAATCTCCTTTGAACACCTACACCTAAAAGAGAGCTCCTTCAGTGAAAGGAGCTCCGTCGTATAACCCTCAAATATCATCTCAGCTATCTCCTCAGGCCTCTTTCCCTCCTTAATCAGAGAGCTCACGGGAGGTAACTTCCTAACGTTTTCCTCAAGTTTTGAAATTGCCTCCTCTGAAGCCCCAGGAAGCGGTTGGGCGAGGAATCCGCCGGCGGCCTCAACCTTTCCCGTTTCACCCACCAAAACGCCGATTCCGACGGCCGAGGG
>CAZEDJ010000011.1:0-20366 GCA_964511045.1 uncultured bacterium | reverse complement strand
GCAGAGTAAGGGCTTACTGGGAACACGGAGACTACATGGACGAAGACCCCATCTGTAATTACGTTCCGGTTAAAATGAGACTTGGAGTAAAACCGCCCGGTCTGGAAATTCCAAAGGCTGAAAACGGAGGAAGCTAATGTCCCTGAAGGAACATCCGATTTTGAAGGCAGCGAGGGGAGAGGAGACGGAATATACCCCCATCTGGATTATGAGGCAGGCAGGAAGGTATTCAGCCCGATACAGGAAGATAAGGGAAGAGGCCGGAAGCTTTATGGAGCTCTGCAAAAATCCAAAACTTGCAGCAGAGGTTACGCTCATCCCGATAGAGGAAATCGGCGTTGACGCTGCCATTCTGTTTTCTGACATTCTCGTTCCCGTTGAAAAGATGGGAATAAGCGTAAGGTTTGTGGAAGGAAAAGGGCCCGTACTTGAACCAAAGGTTGAGAAGTTGGAGGACGTTGAGAAGCTGAAAATTCCGGAACCCGAAAAGGACCTTCCCTACGTCCTTGAAACGATACAGCTAATAAAGGAAAAGCTCACCGACAGACCGCTGATTGGCTTTTCGGGAGCTCCCTTCACCCTTGCAAGCTACATGTTAGAAGGGGGGAGCTCCAAAAACTACATAGCTGCAAAGTCTGCAATGTGGAATGAGCCGGAGCTCTGGGACTCCCTGATGAAAAAGCTAACAAAAACGGTAACGGAGTACCTATCGGCACAAATTGAGGCCGGAGCAGACCTTGTCCAGATATTTGACTCTTGGATGGGAGTCCTCTCAAGGGAAGACTACGAAGAGTTTGTCTTTCCCTACACGGAGGAAATCGTCAACGAACTTAAAAGGCGCCACCCAGAAACCCCAATAATTCACTTCGGTGTCAACTCCTCACACCTCTTAGAGGTAAACAACAGACTAAAAGTTGACGTAATAGGCCTTGACTGGAAGACAGAAATTCCCTTTGCCCTAAAGAGGATTGACAAATCAATACAGGGAAACCTTGACCCCGTTGCCCTCTTTGCAAGTAAGAGTGTAATTGAGGAAAAGGTTAGAAAGATAGTTGAAGAAGGACTAAAGGCGAGGGGACACATATTTAACTTGGGACACGGGATACTGCCGAAGACAAATCCGGAAATGGCAAAGTTTCTGGTTGAAACAGTCCACAGAATAAGCAGGGAGATGAGGAGAGGATGAGGAGAGCCCTCCTTGTCCTTCTTCTCTTTTTGGGAGTTCTCGTCTCCTCCTACTTTGCCCTTGAGGCATTTGCGACCGCAAAGATAAAGGAAAAGTTAGACAGAAGGCTCTCAAAACTCCCCTATGCAGTTTCATATTCAGACATAAAATACAACTTAGCCTCAAACGATTTAGTCCTCTACGACTTTACGCTCAACGGGAATGTCTTTAAGCTCTACCTCGGTAAAGTGGTTGTTGACCTTCCCTCAACGTTCAGAAAAAAGGCATTCCCTCCGGAGCTCCACCTCATAATCAAAGGCGGAACCCTCAGCGTCTATTTTCCCATCTTTGACTTTCTGTCTGACTCTCCCATACGCTTTAACCTTGCAGGAGGTTACTCATTTCACGAAAATCGTTTGACGGGCTACCTCTCCTCAAGTCTTGAGGAAATCGGCGACTTTCACACAGAGTTTCTGCTCGATAACTTGAGCTATACGGTAATGGAGAGGTTCTTTGAGGGAAGAACAACCTACAGGTCAATTGTAAACAGGGCAAAGTTGGAGTACTTCAAATTCACCTTTAAAAACCGCGGCCTCGTAGAGAAATTTCTAAACTACGCTGCAAAGGAAGAGGGCGCGAACGTTAAGAGCGTAAAGGAAGAGCTTAAAAATATGGTGAGAAACGGCTTTACGGACAAGAGCATATACGAGAGGATAGGTAAGCCACTTGAGAAATTTATAGACAATCCGAGGTGCCTATCTATAGAGGTAAAGCCAAAAACTCCCGTAGGCTTAAAGGAAATAGAGAAACTGCTGATTAAAAAACCTGACATATTAAAGGTTATTGATGAATTTGGAATTGAACTGAAAAACTGCCCTAACGGGAGAGCTTCCTCCTTCTGAACCTCTCTATCATCTCCCTCAAGGGAATCGGTTTGGCCTCTATGCTCTGAGCAGGACACACGTTCCCGCAGTGGCCGCAGCCCGAACAGATTTCCGGAAACTCCGGAATAACATTTCCCTCCTCGTCAAGTCCCCTTGTATCGCAGAGCTCCAAACACCTCTCACAGTTCTGACACCTGCTGTGGTCTATGTTTTTAAGGTAGGTGGGCGTGTAGAGGTGTCCTCCGAAGGTTAAATAGGCGTAGTTCCCATTTTCGTCCGATAGGAGCTCCTCCTCCCTTACCTCCAACTCCTGCTCCGAACCGGAGCAGCCTATACCTCACAAAAAGGCATCCTGAGGGCAAACGATTTTACAGAAACCGTCTCCTATGCAGAGCTCCATCCTCGTTATTGAGGCAACCTTCCTCCCCTCTAACTCCACCAACTCTATACACCCTTGAGGACACACCTCAACACACTCACCGCAGCCGTTGCACTTTAGGTAGTTGATACCCCCCGGATACTGGGGGAGAAGGGGAGAACCGTCCTGAGTGAGAATCACTTGATTCCTGACTTTATCAGATAATTCCATCTTTACAATCCAGTTTAGATTAGTCTATTTTAAGGAAAAACTTATTCTTTCATTTTAATTAGTGGATTGATTTTTATCAATTTTTGGAACTTTTACTCCCAACTCTTTAATCTTCCGCCTCAGTGTATTCCTGTGAATTCCCAAGACCTTAGAGGCCTTTACCTGATTAAAATTACACCTTCTGAGGACTTCCTCTATCAAGACCTTCTCTATGCTTCCTATAACGACATCGTAAAGGTTGTTCTCCTCCTTCTGCTCCACCGTGAAGACTTTATCAACAAACTCCTTTATCAGCTCACCCAAATTCCCCTTCTTTTCTCCTTCTCTCCTAAAGTCCTGAGAGGTTAGAACGGGAGAGGACGAGAGAACCATAGCCCTCAAAACCATGTTTTCCAACTCCCTTACGTTTCCCGGAAAGTCGTACGAGAGGAGAAAATCTACGGCATCGTCCGACAGTTTTTTCGGTTCTAACTTAAACTCTTCGGAGAACTTTTTGATGAAAGAAAGCGTTAGGGGAATAATGTCTTCCCTCCTCTCCCTCAGAGGGGGAACTTCTATCCTCACAACGTTTAACCTGAAAAAGAGGTCCTCCCTAAAGTTTCCCTTTCTTACCTCTTCCTCAAGTTTTCTGTTCGTTGCAGCAATTATCCTAACATCAACTTTTCTGCTTTTAACTCCCCCGATGGGCCTAACCTCCTTTTCCTGTAAAACCCTTAAAAGCTTTGACTGGAGACTCAAAGGGAGCTCCCCAATCTCGTCCAAAAAGAGGGTTCCTCCGTCGGCCTCCTCAAATAGTCCCCTCTTAGTCCTGAGAGCTCCGGTAAATGCCCCCTTTTCGTAACCAAAGAGCTCTGCCTCAAGGAGGTTTTCGGGGAGAGCGGCACAGTTAACGGCAATGAAGGGCTTTCCCTTCCTATCGGAGTAGTCGTGAATTGCCCGGGCAACCACCTCCTTTCCAGTCCCGCTCTCTCCCGTTATGAGAACCGTAACGGAGCTCCTTGCAACCCTCGCAATCGTCTTAAATATCTCCTGCATCCCCTTGCTTTTTCCGATAATGGGGGAGCTCTCCTCTCCAAAGTCTCCCTCTAAACCCTCAGAGGGAAGGAGCTTTTCCAAAACCCTATCTATCTCCTCAAAAGAAAAGGGCTTTGTTATGTAGTCCGAAGCTCCCAGGTTGATGGCCTTAACGGTGTAGTCTATGTTCCCGTAGGCAGTGAGGATAACAACGGGTATTTCACCGATTTCCTCAAGGGTTTCAAATCCTCCCTTTTCGGGCATTTTAAGGTCTAAGAAAATCAGGTCGGGAGGATTTTCTTTTATTAGCTCAAGGGCTTCCTTTCCGTTTTTGGCCTCAAAGACCTCGTGTCCCTTTGAGGAGAGGTACTTTTTCAGAACTAACCTTATGCTCCTTTCGTCGTCCACTACGAGAATTCTTGCCAACTCTTCCTCTTCATCGGAATTAGGAAGGTTACGGTAGTTCCCCTTCCCGGAGAGCTCTCAACGAGGAGCTCCCCTCCGTGCCCCTTCACGATTTCCCTCGCTATAAACGTCCCGAGTCCCGTTCCCTTCTCCTTCGTCGTGAAGAAGGGCATGCCGTACCTCTTTAAGGTCTCCTCGTCCATTCCGCAACCGGTATCGCTTATTTTAACGAAAACAAAGTCCGAAGGCCTTATTGAATAACCCGTTTCTATTTTGATTTCCTTTCTCCTGCTCTTTTTTAGAGCCTCTATGCCGTTCTTTATTACGTTAAACAGTGCCTGCTTAAACTTATCAACATCAAGGGGAACTTCTGGAAGTGAGGGGTCAAACAGGAGAGAGTACTTTATCCCCTCCTCCCTACAAATGTGCTGAAAGGGTGAAAAGGTCTCCCCTACAACCCTGTTTATGTTTACCCTTTTAACAGTTAAGTTTGAAAAGTCAAAACTGCTGAGTATGTTTTTTAGGAGCTTCTCTATTCTGTTAACCTCAGATATTATGACTTGAAGGAGCTCCTCATCGCAACTTCCCAACTTCAGAATGAGCTTGGCCGCCCCCTTTACACCGCTCAAGGGGTTCTTAATCTCGTGAGAGAGCCCCTTCAAAAAGAGGGAGATGTCCTCCTCAAAGGGGGAGGTCTCAACGGGACGCGCAACAAAGAGAACCCCCCTCTTCGTTGCAGAGTCAAAGAGGGGAGAGAGATAGACGCTAAAGTCCTTACACCTCAAACCGTGGACTTCTATGTTCTCTGCGTAAGTCCTCTTTACTGCACCGCTGAGGTTCTTACACCTAAAGACCTCTGAAATTTCCCTTCCCTTAAGAAACTTTAGCGACGTTTTAAGTAAGTCTTCAAACTTCTGGTTGGCATTAACAATTTTGCCCTCGGGGTCAAGAATTGCAGAAGGAAAGGGAAGGGAGAAGAGAAGGTCTTCGTAGGATATCTCCAAGTTTAACCCCAAAGGAGAGCTCCCCTTAAGTGATGGAGAGCCCTCCCTTATTACCGCCCTTAGGGAATTCCTTTAGCTTTGAAACGTCAATTGTTCCTGCAGACGGGAGCTCTATTCCGGCTGCAGCAGCCTTAAATTGCTGGTGAAACTCCTTGAGCTTTGACCTCTCTCCCACGGGAACGATTGCCGCTATCTGAGACTTTAAGAGGTAAGCCTCAACTGGCTCGTTGGCCGTAGGGTCAAGGGGCATTATTGTGGCCTGAGCTCCCTTTGTCGTCGGAATGAGGGCAAATACGCCGGCCTCCTTGAGCTTTATGGCCTCTGGCGTTATCTCCTCAACGATTCCCAAAACTCCAGAGGTCGGAACCGAGGCCTCTCCTCCTCCAATCTGAATAAAGACCAACTTTCCCTTCAGCTCTTCCATCTCTCCTCCGTAACTTAATCTGTTTTAGTCCTAATTTAGGCCTCACTCGGTGGATTTGAACCTCTGAATAAATACCCTGTAGAGGGCAATTGCAGCCGCATTTGAAACGTTGAGGGAGTTGACGTGTCCCCCCATCTCTATTTCAACGAGGTCGTCAAGCTGGTTGAGAGTTGAGCGGGAAATTCCCCTACCCTCCGAGCCTAAAACGAGTCCCAATGGAAAGGGAAAATTAAATTTACTTAAAGGCTTTCCTCCCCTCTCAACCCCTATGAGCCACCCTCCGGCCTCCTTAAACCTTATGAGAGCTCCGGAAAAGCTGTTGACGACGGAAAAGGGAACGTAAAAGAGAGCTCCCGTAGAGGACTTTACGACCGTTTCGGTTATCGTTGCACTCCTGTCCCTGGGAATCACCACTCCGGTCACCCTAAAGGCATCTGCAGACCTAAAGATGGCTCCCAAGTTGTGAGGGTCCTCAATTCTGTCTAAGAACAATAGATACCCTTCTTCCGATATTGCCCTCTCAATCAGCTCGTCAAGCTCAACCGGCTCAACGGGAGAAACGAGGGCAACAACACCTTGGTGCTTTTCAGTTTTAGAGAGCTCCTTTAACTTTTTCTTTGTCGTTTTTACAACCTTTACTCCCCTCTTTTTTGCGAGCCTTAAAATTCCTTCCCTGTCCCTAAATCTCTCGTCAACGTAAATCTTTAAAATCGGATATTCGGACCTCAGGGCCTCGGCAACGGGATTTACGCCGTAAATGACCATTACTCACTCACCTTAATGTCGTCATCAGTCCCCTCCTCCCCGTCGGGACCGGGAGAAATGAGAGTAAAGTGTTTTCCGTCGGATATGTAGATGAACCTATTTCCCCAAGCATCTGTCGGAACCTTTTCAATGTAGGGTCCCTTCCAGTTCTTCGGTATCGGCTCGGTTTCGGGCTTTTCAACGAGTGCCTTTAACCCCTGTTCGGTAGTCGGATACACCGAGTTGTGGAGCTTGTACAGTTTCAGTGCCTGCTCAATGTTTTTCATCTGGACCTGAGTAAGCGTTACCTTGGCCTCCTCTCCCCTCCTTATGATTTTCAGACCGACGAGCCCAGCAATCAGACCGAGAATTATGATTACAATCATCAGCTCCAAGAGGGTAAAGCCTCTTCTTCTACTCCTTCCACCAGTCATCTCCAACCTCTCTAACAAATTCCATTTTCTCAACAAAGTTTCTCAGGTAGTCAACGGCCTTCATGGCCTCATCAAAGAAGTCCGGAGCTATCCAGAGCTCTATCAGCCCCTCCTTAGGATTCCTCGTTCTCACCGTGGCTATTTCGTGGTACCACTCAAATATCGCATTTATGAATGCAATGTCCTTGGGATTAACCCTATAGACTAAGTTCCTTCCCTTTATCAGAGCTCTCAAATCTCCATTCCCTCTATGTAAAACTTTTCAAACGTCTTGTTCGTTGCAAGCTCTACTGCCTCTGTTCTTTCTCTGATTTCCCTAATCTTACTCCTAAACTTTGAGCTTCCCAAGAGGAGAGAAGCTCCCTTCAAGGCCAAATTCCCCAAGGCCTTTGGTTCGGGAAATTCCTCGGGGATTAACCTCAATCCTCTCAGGCTCCTTTTGTCTATGTGGCTCCCGAATGCCCCAGAGAGGAAGAAATTGGCCGGAGCTCCACCGATTTCCGACAGCGTCCTCAACCCTCCAAAAACCGCCCCCTTTGCAAGGAGGAACTTCCTCACATCCTCCTGAGTAAGGGCAACTACTGTCTCTCCGTCCTCATACAGAACGAAGGCCTTCTGACCCTCAATTTCCCTCAATTTACTTTTAATGAGGTAGGGAGCTCCCTCCTCGGTAAAACCACCCTCACTGTTTAAAACCCTGAAGCTCTTTAAAAGGTAGATGAGGTCAAAGTAACCGCTTGCACAGATTCCCAAGGGTTTCTTACCCCCGATTGTCAAGAACCTAAAGTCCCTTCCGTCAAAGAAGACCTTGTAAATTGCTCCCTCAACCGCCCTCATTCCCGAAAAGAGGCCGACACCCTCAAAGGCCGGGCCTGCGGGAACGGAGGCGGCAATCCCTCTTTCGCCATTCCAGAGCCCCATCTCTGCGTTCGTGCCGAGGTCTGCAACCCCAAAGTCCTTAAACTCACGGGACAGAAAGAGAAGGTTTGATAGAAAGTCCGAACCTATAAAGTCCTTTAAAGGCGGAGGAATGTAAAACTCAACATCTAAAAAATCGCTCAAGCCTATCTCCCTTCCGGTAGTGTAGACCTCATCCTCAACGTGTAGCTTAAAGGGATACCTCTCAAAGCCGCTTACCGGAGCTCCCAAGAGAAAGTGCTGCATAACGGGATTTGAAACTACGACCACCTCCCTTACGGGAACCCCAAACTCGCCAATTAAAAAGGAGAGGGTTTTAAGGAGGAGCTCCCTCTCCTCGGCGTAATTCTCCCTTGCCAACTCAACCCTCGTTACCACATCGGCACCGAAAGAGGACTGGAGGTTGAGGGTCTTTAGGCTCTTTAAGAACTTTCCCGTTGAAAGGTCAAAGAGAGCTCCTTCAACGCCGGTAGTCCCTAGGTCAACGGCCAGGCCGAAACCGGACTTACCCTCCTCAACCTCTATGTCGGGGAGCTCCTCTCCCGGCGAGAGAAAGTTCTCATCCTCTAACTCAACCTCCCCCTTAAAAGGCCCCCATACGAGGCAGGAAACCTCCTCCCTCCCGCCTATCTTCACCGTACACTTTCCGCATATTCCCCTTCCGCCGCAGTAGGCGGATTTCATAAAGCCCCTTTCTCTCAAAACCTGATAGAGAGTCTTATCCTTTGGAACTTCTACAAAAATCCTCATCTCAGTACACCGGCGTCAACCAGTGAGCATACTTTTCGTTTTCCCCCTTAACGATTGAGAAATAGACCTCCTGAAGCCTCTTAGTTACTTTACCTATCTCTCCGTTACCTATAACGACGTGGTCTATCTGGACTACGGGAGCAACCTGAGCCGCAGTTCCCGTGTAGAAAACCTCATCGGCAACGTAGAGCTCGCTCCTCAAAATCGGCCTCTCCTCAACTTCAATTCCCAACTCCTCCTTTGCTATCTCTATGACGGCGTTTCTCGTTATGCCCTCAAGGATGTTTGAAGAGGAAGGGGTCGTTATCAGCTTTCCGTTTCTCACCATAAAGACGTTTTCACCGCTTCCCTCGGCAACGGTTCCGTCGGGATTGAGCATTATCGCCTCGTCGTAACCGTTTAGGAGGGCCTCGGTCTTTGCAAAGGCGCTGTTTACGTAAGCTCCGGCCACTTTACACCTTGCCGGAATCATCGTGTCGTTTATCCTGTGCCAACTTGAGGTCTTTGCCTTGAGTCCCCTTGAAAGGTCAAGGTAGTTTCCCAAAGGAACGGTATAGATGGCAATCTCCGTCCTGTAACCTATGAGCTTGGGGGAGATTTTGAGGTCCGAAAAGTAGGCTATCGGCCTTATGTAGGTATCCTCCCTGTGGTTGCACTTTTTAAGGAGCTCCACAGTTATCTCGGTCAGCTCCTCGGGGCTCTTTTCAACCTTTAAGTTTAAAATCTTACAGTTGAGAAGCATCCTCTCGTAGTGCTCCTTGACGAAGAGGCCGAACAGTTGTCCCTTCTCCTCGTTCCAGTAGGCCCTTATCCCCTCAAAAACGGCAGTCCCGTAGTGAAAAGAGTTGGTCTGTATGTTTATGTTCGCCTCCTCAATAGGGACAAACTTACCCTCAAAGTAGGCGTACTTAGACATTGTAGCTCCTCCTTTTCCTGTAAATGAGGATGAGAATTCCTGCGGCAACCATTATAATACTTATTACTTGGTTGTTACTGAAAACTCCCAATATCTCCTTAGGAGTCGCCCTCACAAACTCAATGAGAAACCTAAAAATCCCGTAAAAAATCAGGTAAAGGCCGAAAACCTCCCCCGGAAATCTCCTTCTCCTGTAAATGAGGTAGAGGAGACCTGCAATGAGAAAGTTTGCGGCAGCAGAAATCGGCTCGGTCGGCCAGAGGGGAACGTTTAGGGGAGCGGCCGAGTAGGGATTCTTAAAAACTATTGCAAAGGGGGCATGACACTCTTTACCGTAACAGCAACCGGCCATCGTACAGCCTATTCTTCCAAAACCCAATCCGATGGACAGGGCTATTGAGACGATGTCTGCAAACTTCCAGAGGGGAATTTTCCTCTTCCAGATAAAGTAAACGGCCGTGAGAGCTCCGAAGAGAACCCCTCCGTACCAAACCAATCCCCCCTCCCAGATGAAGAAAATCCTGTACCAGGGCTTCAGGTACTCGGGGTTGTAGATGAAGAAGAAGAGGCGGGCACCTAAAAATCCGGCAACTACGCTCCAAAAGGCCGTATCTGCAACGTCCTTTGTAGGTATTCCCTCCCTCTCAGAAAGCCTCATCAGAACCCAAGAGCCAAAGAAAATGCCGAGGGCTACCATCACGCCGTAGGTGTAAATCGTTATAGGACCCAACTTAAAGAGTATGGGATGCATTTATTCCTCCAAAAGTTTCAGCGTTTCGTCCTTTAAAAGGAAGAGAATTAAACCGTAGAGTATTACCGAAGCAGCAATTGTCAAGGTTAAAATTAAGACCTTGAGGAGAAAGGTATTTTGACTAAAGTAGAGCTCATTTCCCAAAAATGCGGTAACTCCTATTGGAATTGAGAGGAGCAGATACCTGAATCCCCTCTTTAAGACGAAGGAGAGAACGTCTATTCCGTTCATCCTTTTTAAAAAGTGTATGAGGGCAAAAGCGTTTAAGAGTGAGGTGAAGCTCGTTCCGAGGGCAAGGCCGGGAGCTCCGAGCTCCAAAACAAAACAGAAAAAGAGGTTGAGAATCAGATTGAAAAAGAGAGTCACACCTGCAACCTTTACGGGGAGCTTAAACTCCTCCAAGGAGTAAAAGGCATTTGTAACTATCTTTTCAAGTGAAAAGAAGAAGAGGCCGACGGAATATCCGATTAGGACGTAGTAAGTCCCGTCAAGAGCTTCCCCTTTAAAGGCTCCGTGGTTGTAAATTACATCAACCACAGCCCTTCCCAAAAAAACGAGGCCGACAGCCGAAGGAACGATAATTGCAGAACAGAGGGAGATTCCAGCCCTGAGCTCACCGAGAAACTCTCCTCCCCTCCTCTTTGAGAGCCTCGGAAGGAGAACCTGAGAGAGGCCTATTGCAAACATCCCAAGGGGCAACTGAA
This sequence comes from uncultured bacterium, assembly GCA_964511045.1. Lineage (GTDB taxonomy): Bacteria > Aquificota > Aquificia > Desulfurobacteriales > Desulfurobacteriaceae > Balnearium. Next base: position 9,664 of record CAZEDJ010000011.1, on the reverse strand, counting down.
CGAACCTGTTTGCGTAGTAGAGGTAAGAGATGGCCCCCTCCCTTAAAAATGAAGCAATTACCGTGTCTATGAGCATTGAAATTTGCCTCACGGCAAAGCTGAATATCCCGGGAACCGTGTTCTTCAGCGTCCTCTTTACGTCCTCCGGAATCGGCCTCACAAACACAGGCCTTATAGAAAAGCGATTTCTCTTTAAAAAGTAGAGAGTGAGGAGAACCTGGAGAACTCCGCCGAAAACAACGCCAATTGAGAGGGACTCAACGGAGAGCTCCCTCCCCAAAAGCAGGGCAAAGAGGATTAGGGAGAGGTTAAAGAGGGCTGTTGAGAAGGCGGGAGCGAAGAAGTGTTCAATGCCGTTTAAAACTCCCCCGTAAAAGGCCACGAGGCTCACCAAAAAAATGTAAGGAAACATCTCCCTCAAGAGCCTCACGGCATAGGAGAACTGCTCACCGACAAACCCCGGAGCAACCACCTTAACGATGAGGGGAGAAAGGAGCTCCCCAATGACAACCGTGGCGGTTAAAAGGAGCAGGAGAACGGAAAAGAAGGCTTCGGCAAACCTCTTTGCATCCTCCGGGGAGCTCTTAACCTTTTTTGAAAAGACGGGGACGAAGGCAGAACTGAACGCCCCCTCTGCAAAAATTCTCCTCAAGAGGTTCGGAATTCTAAAGGCAACAAAGAATGTATCGGTCAAGCTACCGGCTCCAAAGAGGGAGGCGATTACTATGTCCCTCAGGAGGCCCAAGACCCTGCTTCCGAAAATTGAGAGTGATACAATTCCAGCAGACTTCAGGAGAGAGCTTTTCATGGAGGGAATTATAGTTGAAAGTCTGCATAGTAGGGGCGGGAGTCGTAGGGAGCTACCTCTCTAAAAGGTTGAGTAAGGAGGGATTTGAGGTCGTTGTCGTTGACGTTGACAGCAAAAAGTTGGAAGCCCTCTCCTATGCAGCAGACATAATGACCGTAAACTGCGACGCCACAGAGGTAAATTGCCTCAAAAACGTAAAAGATGCAGACCTCTTCGTCATAGTTACGGAAAGGGACGAAAAGAACATTGCAATAACTGTTTTGGTAAAGGCCTTTCTGAAGAAGGAAAAGGTGGTGGTGAGAGTAAGCAACAAGGCCTTTTCCTCTCCTCCCGTAAAGGAGTTCATAGGTTCCGAGGTCGTCAACATTCTTTCAGAGACTGTTCAGGCAGTCGTAAACCAGATTAAGTACCCCTTTGCAAAGGACGCAATAAGGATAGAGAAGGAGGGATTGGTTATACTGAAGGTGGAGCTCCGAGTTGAGAGCTCCCTCTCGGGGAAGCAGATTCTGGAGCTCTCGGAGATTAGAAAGAAGCTCCCCTTTACGATAGTTGCAATTGAGAGGGAGGGAAAAACCATCATACCGTCCGGAGAAAACTTCCTGTTTCCCGGTGATGTCGTCTACATTGCCGTTAAGGAGGAGGATGCGGAAAAGCTCCCCGAAGCCTTAGGAATAGACTACGAACCGGTAAAGTTGGTCTTCGTCTTTGGTTACTCAAAGTTTACCGAGGAGCTCCTAACTCAGCTTACAAACTTTCCGATAAAGGTAAAGTTCATCTCCCCCGACTTTGAAAAGTGTGAGGAGATTGCGGGAAAGTTTCCCCAAGTTGACGTCTTTCACGGTGAGTTTTCAGATGCGGAGCTCTTAAAGGAGGAGGGAATAGAGAGGGCAGACTTGGTAATCTCCATCACGGACGACGAGGAGGCAAACATACTGTCGGCAGTTTTATCAAAACAGCTCGGCGCAAAAAAGTCCTGTGCCCTCATATTTCACCCCGACTACGAGGGAGTCGTCAGCTCAATAGGCGTTGACGTTCCAATAGTCCCGAGGAAACTGCTTGCTTCCAAGGTTTACAGACTCCTCAGCAGGAGAAAGTTCCTTGAAATCTTTGAGCTATCAAGGGACTTGGAGGTTGTGGAGGTTAAGGTAGATAAGGAGCTTGACGGAAAGAAAATCAAGGAATCGGACCTGTGTTACTTGGTCGTTGCCGTAAAGGGAAGGAGGGGAACGGAGATTGCAAAGGGAGACACTCCCCTTCACGAGGGAGACACATTGATATGCATAAAAAAGAGGTAGAGGTTGAACCTAAGGCTGATATTTAAGAACGTTATTACGATTCTCTTCTTCCTCTCCTTCTCCTTCCTTATACCGGCCGGATACTCCCTCTTTTCCCGGGACGGTCTAACCGAGGACTTTCTCTTTCCCCTTTTACTAACGGGAGCTCTCTACCTCATAGCCCTTCAGCTAAAGGGAGAGAGGAAAGACCTGACCGTAAAGGAAGCCATTTTGGTCGTTGTCCTCGTTTGGTTTCTATTTCCAGCTCTTTCAGCCTTTACCTACATTGAAACCGGAGCAATCCCCCATTTCGCAGACGCCTACTTTGAATCCGTTTCAGGATTTACCACTACGGGAGCATCAATTTTAAATGACATAGAGAGCCTTCCAAAGAGCGTCCTCCTCTGGCGCTCAACGACCCACTGGATAGGGGGACTCGGCTTTGTTGTTTTCTCCCTCTCAATTCTTCCGATACTTGGAGCCGGAGGAGCTCAGCTGATAAGGTTTGAATCGTCAAAGGCCGTTGAGGAGAAAATTCTCCCGAAGGTAAAGGAGGTTGCAGAGGCAATTCTAATCGTTTACTCCGTCCTCACGCTCTTAGAAATAATTCTCCTAAAACTTGCCGGAATGAGCCTCTACGACGCCGTAAACCACACATTCGGAACGGTGGCAACCGGCGGTTTCTCAACAAGAAATGAAAGCATAGCCGCCTACCATTCGCCGGTCATTGAGACAATAATCGGAGTATTTATGCTCCTCGGGGCTTCAAACCTATCACTCTACTACAGGGCATTCAAAAAGAGGAGCTTGAGCTACTTCCTCTCATATCCAGAGGTTAAATCACTCTTTACAATAACACTCCTCATGACCCTCTTCTTCACCGCCGTTTTATACATTGACGGAGTCTATCAGGATGCACTTCAGGCCTTGAGGTACGCCTTCTTTCAGGTCTCAACTGCCGTTTCAACAACGGGATTTGCCTCAACAGACTACTCAAACTGGCCTCCGGTTCTCCTTGCGCTCATCATGATACTCTCCCTCATAGGGGCCTCATCCGGCTCAACTGCAGGGGGAATAAAGCAGTTCAGGTTTCTGGTTTTAGGAAAAACAGCCTACGGGGAATTGAAGAAGACGGTTCACCCGAGGCTCATATACAGGATTAACCTCGGGGGAAAACCCCTTGAAATATCAACCCTCAACGCAATATGGGCCTTTGTCTCCATCTACTTCTCCCTCACAATCCTATTTGGACTGATTATCTCCTTAACAGGATACGACCTCATAACCTCATTTTCTGCGTCAATCGCCTGCATCACGAGTTTAGGGCCGGGACTCGGAAAGGTCGGACCGGCGGGAAACTTCTCTTTCTTTCCAGACTACGATAAGCTCCTCCTCTCCCTTGAGATGCTCCTCGGAAGGTTGGAGGTCTTCCCCATACTCGTAACGTTCATTCCGCTATTTTGGAGGGATTGAAAAAATTTTTCAATTGGTAAAAATTTAACTAAACTTGTGTTTGGGAGGTTCGTGTTGGCCACAACTTTGGAGCTCGGAAGGGAGCTCAAAAAGCTCCTCGGAGGAGAAAAAGTAAGGGACTCTGAGATGTGGAGGCTCTCCTACGCCTTTGACGGAACTCCAACCGGATACAAGGGAGTCCCCGACGTCGTCGTTTTCCCCGAAACCGTTGAGGACGTCGTTAAGGTTCTAACGTTTGCAAATGAAAACAGAGTTCCCGTTTACCCGAGGGGAGCCGGTTCGGGACTAACGGGAGGAGCAGCTCCCCTTGAGGGGGGAATAGTCATCTCAACGGAGAAGATGAACAGGATTGTTGAGATAGACGAGGATAACTTGGGAGCTCTCGTTGAGCCGGGAGTCGTTACTTACGACTTTCAGAAGGAAGTTGAAAAGAGGGGACTCTTTTACCCTCCGGACCCCTCAAGCTACAAGTACTCAACTATCGGAGGGAACATAGCCGAGAACGCCGGAGGGCCGAGGTGCGTTAAGTACGGTGTTACCAAGGATTACGTTATGCAGCTTGAGGTCGTATTCCCCGACGGAACGGTCTCTAAGTTAGGTTCTAAAGCCGTAAAGTCCGTGGCGGGATACAACCTGAAAGACCTCATAATCGGCTCTGAGGGAACGCTTGCTTTTATAACAAAGGCCTACCTTAAGCTCATTCCAAAGCCCGAGGCAGTAAGAACTGCAATGGCAGTGTTCCCCAAGGTTGAACAGGCAGCTCAGGCCGTTGCAGACATGTTCAAGGCAAAGGTCATCCCGACAGCCTGCGAGTTTTTAGACAAAAACTCAATCGTTGCCGTTGAAAACTTTGCAAAAATCGGACTTCCCACCTATGCAGAGGGTCTCTTGGTCATTGAGGTTGACGGTTACGAGGCCGTAGTTGACGAGCTCATAAGGAGGGCAGTAGAGGTCTGTAAAAGGGCCGGAGCTACCGAGATAAGAACGGCATCTGAGGAGAGGGAAAGGGAGGCCATCTGGACTGCGAGGAGGGCGGTCTCACCGGCAATCGTCCAGCTCAAACCAAAGAAGATAAACGAGGACGTCGTCGTTCCGAGGAGCAGAATACCGGAGCTCATAAAGGGCGTTTACAAAATTGCCGAAAAGTATGACCTTATGGTCGTTAACTTCGGCCACGCCGGAGACGGAAACATCCACGTAAACTTCATGTACGAACCTGAGGAACAGGAAAGGGTTGAAATGGCCGTGAGGGAAGTCTTTGAGTTTACGATATCCCTTGAGGGCTCAATATCCGGAGAACACGGAATAGGCTGGATGAAGAAGGAGTTTCTACCCCTTGAAGTAGGAGAGGCCCTTGAAAAGATGAAGGCTGTAAAGAGGGCTCTTGACCCTAACAACATAATGAATCCGGGAAAAATCTTTGACCTCTAACGAAAAGCTCTCTTTAAGCTGTAGTCTATCTGGAGCTGAAACTGGAGCTTGTCATTCTTAATCTCATCAGGAATGGGGGGAAACTTGGCACTCTTTATGGCTATACAGGTTGCCTCCGAGAGAATCTTATCTCCGGAGAGGGGCTTACACTCAAGAGCTCTGCCGGACCTATTAAGCGTAAACTGAACGGTAACCTCCCCCTCAATTCCCCTCTCAATCGCCTCAAGGGGATAGAATATTTGCTCCTCAATGGCCTCCTTAACTCCCTCAAGATAGGTCTCCGGGAGGTTCCCCTGAAGCGGTTTAAGTCCTCCACCCCTCCTTTCTTCCCTCCTTTTTGTTCCCTTTTCAATTTTCTTAGAAGGTTCCCTACTCTCAACCTTCGGAGTTGGCGTCCTCCTTAACTCGGTCTTCTCCTTCCTCTCCTTACCCTTCTCCCTCTCAACCCTTATCCGGTGAACCTCCTCAACTTTCCTAACGAGGCTAATCTTTATAACGTTCTTTACCTCCCTCTTGGGCCTTTTAAGGGCAAGGAGCGTCAACTCAACAAAGGCCACCTCAAGGAAGAGTCCAATGAGAAGGGAGAGGAAAAGCCTAACGGGAGCTCTCATTTCTTTCCTTTGCCAAAAGTCCAACCGAGTTTATTCCCGCCTTCTGTGCGGCATCCATAACGTTAACCAGCGACTGGACGGGAGCTCTCCTGTCTGCATCAACAACCAGAGAAACGTTCGGAGACTCCTTTTTCGCTCCCTTTAAGAGCCTAACCAACTTCTCAAAGTCAATCCTCTCGCTTCCGTAGTAGATTTCTCCGTTACTCTTTATCGTAACGGTAACGACCTTTTTCCTCAGCTTGAGGGAGCTCTTCTGAACGGTTTCAGGAGGATTTGTCTTCATTGAGAGACCGGGAATTATGCTTCCGGCAATGAGAACAAAGAAGGCAAGGAGAAAGAGCATAACATCAACCATCGGAACGATAATAAGCTCGGGCTTTTCCTCACAGTCGCCATCCCTGAAGATAAACAAATCTCCTCCATCTCAAGCTGGTATAAAATTATTATACATTTGCAAAGGGAGGTTGAATTGAGCCTTAACGTAGAGTCCCTCCACTCCTTTATCTTTTATGTCCTCTACTTTCTCTTCTTCGTCTCAACGGCACTCTTTATTGAGAGGCTCCTCTACTTCTTCTTCACATTTCCGGCAGAGTTAAAGCTCTTGAGGAAAGAGATTGCGGAGGTCGGGGAGAGGGGAGCTGAACTCCTTTACAACAGGTTCTCATCAAAACTTGAGAGGGGAAAGGGAGTCCTCCTTTTCACGATAACCGCATCTCCCCTCTTAGGACTCCTCGGAACGGTTTTAGGAATAATGGACTCCTTCAACACGATGGCCGAAAAGGGAGTTTCGGACATTGCCGCGGTCAGCAAAGGGATAGCATTTGCCCTTGAGGCCACGGCCCTCGGAATTTCGGTAGCCCTCTTTTCGCTCCTCTACTACTACATCGTTTCAGGTCTCATAAAGAAGGGAAAGGAGGAGATAAAGAGGAGCATTTTAAGGGAGCTGGGAGCTCCCGAGGAAGGATAGTTACCCCTCCTCGAGAACTTGTGGAATTAGCTCGTTTAAGAGTTTTGGATTGGCCTTTCCCCTCGTCTCCTTCATAACCTGACCAATGAGAAACTTGACGGCCTTTTGCTTCTGCTTCTCATTTCCTTCTCTGTACTGCTTCACGGCCTTTTCGTTTTTGGAGAGGACTTCCCTGATTATCTCCCTAAGCTGAGACTCGTCCGATATCTGAACCAGCCCCTTCTCCTCAACTATCCTTGACGGCTTCTTCCCGGTCTTTACCATCTCCGGAAGGACGTCCTCCTTTGCGACCCTCAAGGATATGGTTCCCCTGTCAACGAGGGAGAGGAGCTCCGAAATGTCCTCGGGCTTAACAGGAGAATCCTCAACCGACAGCTTCTCCTCGTTCAAAATTCCCAAGTAGTCGGAGATTATGAGGTTTGCAACCCTCTTGGCCTCTCCACTGTAACTCCTTGCAGCCTTTTCAAAGAACTCTGCCAAACTCCTCTCCCTAACCAAAACACTCGCATCATAGGGAGTTATTCCAAATTCAGAAATGAACCTCTCCTTTACCTGGTCGGGGAGCTCCGGAAGGCTCTCCTTTATACTCTGAAGCCACTCCTCATCAATTATGAGGGGCGGTAGGTCTGGCTCCGGGAAGTACCTGTAATCTTCGGCCTCCTCCTTCGTCCTCATAGTTTTGGTAACTCCCTTAACGGAGTCAAAGAGCCTCGTCTCCTGAACTACCTCCCCTCCGCTCTTTACAACCTTAATCTGTCTCTCAATTTCGTACTCCAAGGCCTTCTGAATAAATCTGAACGAGTTAACGTTCTTTATCTCCGTTCTCGTTCCAAGCTCCTTGCTACCCTTAGGCCTTATTGAGACGTTTGCATCGCACCTTAAAGAACCCTCCTCAAGGTTACCGTCGTTAACCCCTATCCAGACGAGGATGTCCCTCAACTTCTGCATGTAGAGTCTCGCTTCTTCCGGAGTTGATATGTCCGGTTCTGAGACGATTTCTATGAGGGGAGTCCCGGCCCTGTTGAGGTCAACGTAGGAGTTCTCATCGTAACCTTCACCGTGAATCGTCTTACCGGCATCCTCCTCCATGTGAATCCTTCTAATCCTGATTCTCTTCTTCGTTCCGTCACTCTTTTCTATCTCAACCCAACCGTTCTCTGCAAAGGGGAGCTCGTACTGTGTTATCTGATAGGCTTTCGGAAGGTCGGGATAGAAGTAGTGCTTCCTCGCAAAAACCGAATACCTGTTAATCTTGCAGTTGAGGGCAAGGGCCGCCTTTACGGCATACTCAACTGCCCTCTTATTCAAAACGGGTAAGGACCCGGGCATTCCGAGACACACGGGACAAACGTTCGTGTTGGGGGGAGCTCCGAACTCATTCTTACAGCTGCAGAATATCTTCGTCTCCGTTAAAAGCTGGGCGTGAACTTCAAGTCCTATTACGGCTTCAAACTCCATTTCTCCTCTCCGTCTCCTTAATTTTCGGCTTGATTTTATCACCACTTCACCAAAATAGAGAATAAATTTCCCTGTATAATTTTCTCGCCGGGAGAAGAAATGCCGAGACTGATAGCTCTCTTTCTGTTTTTCCTCATGGTAACATCTTCTCCATCATTTGCCTCAAAGTCCTACGAGAGAAGGCTCCTTCCCCCGTTTGCTTCAGAAGTTTACGGAAAAGGAGGAAAAATCATAGGCTTTTACTACAAAAAGCAGTTTAGACTTTACGCTCCCTACAATGAAATTCCTTTAGACCTAATCTACGCCGTAATCACGGCAGAGGACGACAGGTTCTTCTCACACAAGGGCATAGACCCCTTAGGAATCATCAGGGCTGCAATTACCGACGTTGCAAGGGGAAAAGTGGTCCAAGGTGGAAGCACAATCACCCAGCAACTTGCAAAGCTCATCTTCCTCTCTCCCCAAAGGACTATTGAGAGGAAACTGAAGGAGATTGAGCTTGCGAGAAAGCTTGAGGAGAAATTAACAAAAGAGGAGATTCTGGAGCTCTACCTAAACTACGTTTACCTCTCAAACGGCGCCTATGGAGTCAGGGCGGCAGCGTGGACACTCTTTGGCGAAGACCTCTACCAGCTCACCACAGCCCAGTGTGCCCTACTTGCAGGAATCATCAGGGGACCCGAATACTACAACCCGTTTAAACACCCCGATAGAGCTCTAAAGAGGAGAAATTTCATCCTAAAAAAGATGCTTGAAAAGAAATACATAACAAAGGACGAGTACGAAAGGGCAATAAAGGAACCTCTCACTCCCCTAAAAGAGCCGAAAATTCCCAGAACGGCCGGTTATGACCTTGACTTTATAAAGTTTGAGATTCTGAGAAAGGGAATTTTAAGCCCCAAGGAGCTCTACACAGGTGGCTATAAGATTTACACCTCAATTGACCCGGACATTCAAAGTTACGCCCAGAAGGTCTTGAAAAACTATAGGGACTACTACGCTAAGAAACACAAAATAGACGACCTCCAGTGTGCCGGATTTGCAGTTGATAAAGAGGGACGAGTTATCTTCATAGTCGGCGGAAGCGATTACTCAGAAACCAAATTAAACAGGGCCTTTCAGGTTCAAAGACCGATAGGTTCAACGGCAAAGCCCTTTACTTACTTAACTGCGTTTCAAAACGGTTGGTCACCCTTTGACTTTATTTCCAACCAGCCCATAGAGAAACCACTTGACAAGTTTGACCCAAAAACGGGAAAGAGACTGTGGTGGAGACCACAAAACTATGAAAGGACTTTCTCCCCGTTCATTACCGTAAGGGAAGCCCTCATGAACTCCGTCAACGTTGCAACACTTCACCTGGCAATGCACTTTCCCCAAAAGATAAGGGAAAATCTGATTAAGTTTGAGCTCATAAACAGAGACTCCCCCTTTGACCTCTCCTACGTCCTCGGAAGTTTTCCTTCAAACCTTTACAGAGTTGTAAGGGCATACACGGGACTTCAGAATGACGGAATTTTGAAGGAGCCCTACGTAGTCCTTCGTGTTAAGAATAAATTCGGAAGGACCGTTTACAGGGGATTTCCAGTTCTTAAGAAGGTTTCAGACACTGCATCGGTTGAAATTCTGAGGTCAATACTCC
>CAZEDJ010000010.1:0-20984 GCA_964511045.1 uncultured bacterium | reverse complement strand
GTTACAGGTATCAGAGGTTAAAGATAGATGACATATCCGACATCTCTTCAGACCTTAAGGTAAAGGGATTCTTTGCAGAGGCCGGAATAAGGTTTTAGGGACGGAGGATGAACAAGAGGGTTAGAGAGCTGAAAACCTATCCGATGGACAGGCTTAACCGGGCAAAGGAGGAGTTGAGAAAGAGGGGAATAAAGATTTACGACTTTGGAACCGGAGACCCCAAGGAGCCTACCGACGAGAGAATAAGGAGAGCTCTCTGTGAAGCCGTCCCGGAGGTAAGTCAGTACCCGACGGTGAAGGGAAAGAGGGAGCTGAGGGAGGCAATTTCAAATTGGCTCAAAAAGAGGTTCGGCGTTGATATTGACCCGGAAAGGGAGGTGATACCTACCGCAGGTTCAAAGGAGGCAATTTTCCACTTTCCGCTGGTCTTTGTTGATACCGATTCCCCTAAGAGGAAAGTAATCTTTGGGACCCCGGCATATCCGGTTTACGAGAGGGGAACCCTCTTTGCCGGTGGTGAGCCCTTTCCCGTTGAGCTCAAGTACGAGGACGGATTTCTCCTCAGGCTTGACAGGGTTCCAAAGTCGGTTCTTGAGGAGACGGCAATAGTGTGGATTAACTATCCGCACAATCCAACGGGAGCTACTGCTCCCCTTTCCTATTTAGAGGAAGTTTACGGACTGTGTAGGGAAAACGGGATAATTCTCTGCTCGGACGAGTGTTACACTGAGATTTACTTTGAGGAGCCTCCGCCTTCAATCCTTCAGGTCGGAAAGGAGGGAGCCGTTGCGTTTCACTCCCTCTCAAAGCGGAGTGGAATGACCGGCTACAGGTCCGGCTTTGTTGCGGGAGACGAAAAAATAGTCGGGGACTACCTGAAGTACCGCTCCTCCTTCGGTGTGGCCTCACCGGAGTTTATTCAGGAAGCCGCGAGAGTTGCCTGGAGCTCCGAGGAGCACGTTGAGAGGAGAAGGAAAATTTTTGAGGAAAAGGCAAGGATTTTTGAGGAGTTCTTCAAGGAAATAGGCCTTGAGTTCCTGCCTCCGAGGGCAACGTTTTATTTCTGGGTGAGGCTACCTGAAGGAGTTTCCGGAGAGGAGTACGCCCTTCACCTCCTAAACTACGGAATCGTGATATCCCCGGGAGAGTTTTTCGGTAGAGGTGGTGAGGGATTTTTCAGAATAGCCCTTGTTCCGACCGTTGAGGAGTGCAGGGAGGCAGTAAAGGTCTGGAGGAGAGCTCACCGGGAGTTTAGGGTTGAGAATAAGGGAGAATAAAGGAAACCTCATATCGGACATCAACCTGTCCCCCCTCTTGGACCTCACACTGATGCTTGTGATATTCCTCGCCGTAACTACAGAGTTCATCTCCGGCGGCGAGATAAAGGTTCGGGTTCCAAAGGGTGGAGCTCCGGTTCAAAACGTTGAGAGTGTAAAAGTAACCGTTGACAGGTGGGGAAGGATTTACTACGAGGGGAAGGTCTACAAAGACCCCGCAGAGGTTGCAAAGCTCCTTCCGAAGGACAGGAGAATCTTCATAAAGGCAGACAGGGAAACCCCTTACGAGTATGTCTTTAACCTCCTTGATACTCTGAGAAAGTTCGGAATAAAGAAGGTCTCTTTAGTGGGAAGGAGAAGTGGCTGAGTGTGAGTTTATCTCAAGGAGCGAGGAGGAGACAAAGGAATTAGGGAGAGCTCTGGGGAAGCTCCTCCCTAAGGGAGCAGTCGTCATTTTGAAGGGAGACCTCGGTTGCGGAAAGACCGTCTTAACGAAGGGGATAGCATCTGCATTGGGAATTCCTGAGGATGAGATTTCCTCTCCCTCCTTTAACATCGTCCACGAGTACGAAGACCTTGTCCACTCAGACCTTTATAGGGTGGGGAGCTCCCTTGAAGATTTAGGGGTTGAGGAGCTCCTTGAGGACGAGAGGATAAAGGTCTTTGAGTGGGGGGAGCCCTTGGTTGATTACTCCGAAGGAGCCTTTGTCGTTGAGTGTAGAGAGGAGGGGGAGAGGAGGATTTTCAGAATTTCAGACCCTACGGGTAAAATTTGCGAAAAACTTAGGGAAATTCTGGAGGAGAGATGTCAAGAATAGTTGACGTTAGGGCAAGGGAAATTTTGGACTCAAGGGGAAATCCTACCGTTGAGGTTGAGGTAACCCTTGAGAGCGGAGTTGTTGCAAGGGCAGCAGTTCCGAGCGGTGCCTCAACGGGGGAGAAGGAGGCCTTGGAGCTCCGGGACAAAGACCCTAAGAGGTACATGGGAAAGGGAGTCCTCAAGGCCGTTAAAAATGTAAACGAGGTCATTGCTCCTGCACTCATCGGGGTTGAGTCAACAGACCAGACGAACATTGACAGGCTCATGATTGAATTGGACGGAACGCCAAACAAGAGCAACTTGGGGGCAAACGCCATTTTGGGTGTCTCCATGGCCGTTTGCAGGGCATCGGCAGAGGAGTTGGGCCTTCCCCTCTTTAGATACATAGGGGGAGCAAACGCAAAGGAGCTCCCCGTTCCGATGATGAACATCCTCAACGGTGGAGTTCACGCAGACAACAACGTTGACCTTCAGGAGTTCATGATAATGCCGGTCGGAGGTGAGAGTTACTCAGAGTCCCTCAGGATAGGAGTTGAGGTTTACCACACCCTTAAAAAGGTCTTAAAGAGGATGGGACACTCAACCAACGTAGGAGACGAGGGAGGATTTGCTCCGAACCTCTCCTCAAACGAGGAGGCAATTCAGGTCATTCTCATGGCAATAGAAGAGGCGGGATATACGCCCGGGGAGGACGTTTTAATTGCTCTTGATGCCGCATCAAGTGAGTTTTACAGGGGAGACGGAATCTACGAGCTTTCCGGTGAGGGTAAGAAGTTAAACAGGGAGGAGTTGGTTGACTTTTACAGGAGGCTCGTTGAGAAGTATCCGATAATCTCAATAGAGGACGGAATGGCGGAGGACGACTACGAGGGGTGGAAGCTCCTGACGGCCGCCTTGGGCGACAAGGTTCAGCTCGTTGGAGACGATGTTTTCTGCACAAATACGGAGCTCCTCAGAATAGGAATAAAGGAGGGGTTTGCAAACGCGATACTCATAAAGCTCAACCAGATAGGAACTGTAACCGAAACGCTTGACGCAATAGAGATGGCAAAGAGGGCAAACTATACGGCGGTCATCTCTCACCGCTCCGGTGAAACCGAAGACCCCTTCATTGCAGACCTTGCAGTCGGGGTCAACAGCGGTCAGATAAAGACGGGAGCTCCGGCAAGGAGCGAGAGAAACGCAAAGTACAACCAGCTCCTCAGGATAGAAGAAACTCTCAACGGTTCAGCCCTCTTTAGGGGAACTGACGTCTTTTACAACCTTGAGTTCTAATTTTTGGGGGCTTGTCCCCCCTTCCACAATTTCTAAATTTCCCTCCTAAAACTCCGGAGGTTCTGATTTGGAATTCTCACAGATTAGGGAAAATGTCTTATTCATAAACGAGACGGTCGGAACCTTTGACGTTTCCCTGTGTGATGAGAGGGAGATAGAGGAGTCTGCATACAAACTCTACTGGGACTACAACTGCGAATACGCCATCATAACGGCCTTCAACGAAAAGGCCTCTTATCCCTTAAGTTACGATGAAGTCTTAGAAATAAAGGAGAAACTTCCCTTTAACTGGAGGGCTGTTTGTGGAGCTCTGACGGGAGCATTCTTCATCCTTTCAACGACCCTTCCCCGAGAGAGCTCCGTTAAAGCGGTAGAGGAGCTGATAAGTTTTCACAACGAAACGCCCCTTCCTCTGTCAAGGGGGAGGTTTTTTAAGGAGCTCCCGAAAGTGGCGGTCGGCTCCGTTCTCTGCAGGGACTCAATCGTAAACTGGTGTAAGAAGGCCGGGATAAGTCCGAGGAGCCTTGAGAGGTCTGAAAGGTGCGCCCTCATAACTGCAGATGTTGCAGTCAAAACGGTTCAGCTGATAAAGAAGTATTCGTTAGAGTTAGTCAAAGATTAGATGGACTTTTTAAAGCTCTACGTAATAATAGTTTCGGCAATTGCCTTCGGCTACGTTCTTGCCTCCCTCTTGGTGGAAACGAAGGTCGTTAACTACATAGGCCTCAAAACCCTCTCCCTCTCAAGGTTCGGCCTCCACCCCCTCCTAACGAACGTTCCCGTCCTCTACCTGATAACCCCGAGGGCAGCCCACATGAGGGCTTCGGAGCTCCTTAAGGAGGAAAAGATAGAGCCGACAGACCTGTACCTTTCAATCCTTGCCTCAAACCTTCCGATGAGGCTGATGTTCCTCTACAGGTACTACCTTCCCGTCCTCCTTCCTCTGATTGGAGTTATAGCCGTCTATTACGCCGTTTTGAGGTTGGCCTTTGACTTTGCCGTCTTCCTGGTCGTTTTCGTCCTCGGAAAGAGGAGGTACGGGAAAGTGAGGGCAGAGCTCCCCGATTTTGAAGACTTTAAGCCCGAGGTGAATTTGGAGAGCCTGAAAAGGGGACTGAAATTGGGCTTAAAGGAGGCTGCCCTATTTACCCTTAAATTTACGCCCCTCTTTCTCCTCATCGTCTTTTTGATAAAGAAAGGAATTATGGAGTGGTTAACCGTAAAGCTCAAGCCAATTTTCGGGAGTTTTGGCTTCAACTCCCTTGAGATAACCTACATAACAACGGCGGCGATAAGCCCCCCCGTTGCCTACGGCCTCATAAAGGTCATGGTGAGCCAGGGAATCAAAACGACACACATACTTGCAACTATGGCCGTTGGAAATGCAATGTTTTCCCTCCTAAGGAGCTGGTGGGCTTACCTCCTTCCCTACTACCTCGGTCTGTATCCATTGAGGATAACCGCCGTTCTCCTCCTCCTTCAGGCCGGACTTCCAATAATTTACAATTTCCTAATAGGATTAACCCTGATTAAATGGTTCTGATGGAGAGGGGAGCTCTAAAGAGGTTTCTGGTTAACTTGAGAAAGTTTTCACAAATTCACCCCGACTGGGCAATCCTCGTTGAGGGAAAGAGGGACAGGAAAACCCTGGAAAAGTTGGGAATAGCGAACGTTGTTGACCTAAAGGGGAGGAAATTTCACGACGTTGCGGAGTACTTATCGGAAAATTACAGCGGAGTCGTTCTCCTAACAGACTTTGACCCGGAGGGGGAGGCAATCTTTTCAAAGCTGAGTAGAATTTTGGCGGGATACGGCCTAAAGGTTGACGGGAGTTTTAGGGAGGAGCTCCGCCGGGCAGGAGTAAAGTTTGTTGAGAAAATAATTGAGGACTTGAGGAGGAGAGATGGATGCAGAGCTAAATAAATTTGAAAGGGAAAGGAAACTTGAGGAGGGAATATTTGAAGCTCTCAGGAGGTTCAATAAACCCTTAAAGGCCCGCGAAATTGCAAAGTACCTCGGAATTCCCCCCGAGGAGAGGGAGGGGTTGAGGGAAAAGTTAAAGGAGCTTGCAAGGAGCGGGAAACTCGTAAAGTTAAGGGGGGCAAAGTATGCCCTACCTGAGAAACTAAACTTAGTGGTCGGTAAGCTCTGCGTTTACAGGGAAGGATTCGGCTTTGTTGACCCGATAGAGGGAGGAAAGGGGGTCTTTGTTCCCGGAAGGAGTATGGCAGGGGCCATGAACGGCGACATCGTTGCAGTTGAGATAGTTAAGGAGGGGAGGGAAGGAAGGAGAGAGGGAAAAATCATCTCAATCATAGAGAGGGCCGTTAAGAGGGTTGTCGGAAGGGTTGAAAAGAGCAGGAAGTCGTGCTTTGTCGTTCCAGAGGACAGGAGAATAAGGTATGACGTAATCCTAACCCACGAGGACTGTAAGAGGGTTGAGGACGGCGACTACGTCGTTGTTGAGATAGTCTCCTACCCCTCCGAGACGAGGGGACCGGTGGGTAAGGTCGTTGAGAACCTCGGCAAAACGGGACCGAAACTGGACATAGAGCTGATAATAAGGAAGTACGACCTTCCCACAGAGTTCCCCCCAGAGGTTCTTGAGGAGGCAGAGAGGATTCCCCTTGAGGTGAGTGAGGAGGAGATAAGGGGAAGGATAGATTTGAGGGAGCAACTATGCTTTACGATAGACGGAGAGAATGCGAGGGACTTTGACGATGCAGTTGCAATAGAGAGACTCTCAAACGGCAACTTTAAGCTCTTTGTCCACATAGCCGACGTTTCCCACTACGTAAAGCCCGGGAGCTCCCTCGACAGGGAGGCCTACAGAAGGGGAACGAGCGTTTACTTTCCCGACAGGTGCATTCCTATGCTTCCCGAAAGGCTCTCAAACGGAATATGCTCGCTGAACCCCCTCGTTGACAGGCTCACATTTACCTGTGAGATGGAGATAAACCAAAAGGGTATGGTGGTTGACTACAAAATCTATGAGAGCGTAATCCACAGTAAGGCAAGGCTTACATACACAATAGCCCAGAGGATACTGGACGGAGACGAGGAGGCCATAGAGAAGTTCCCCCACGTCGTTGACTCCCTCAAAACGATGTACGAGCTTGCAAAAATTCTCCACCGTAAGCGGTACAAGAGAGGCTCACTTGACTTTGACCTTCCGGAGCCGGTTGTCGTTCTCAACGCCGAGGGAGAGCCGATAGACATATACAAGGCCGAGAGGCTCTGGAGCCACAGGATTATTGAGGAGTTCATGATTGTTGCAAACGAGACCGTTGCAGAGTACATGTTCTGGACTGACTACCCGAGCATCTACAGGGTTCACGAGTCTCCCGACAGGGACAAGCTCCAGGAGTTCCTCAACTTTGTCCGTTCCCTCGGAATAAGGGTTCCCTCTATTCAGAACGACGTTCAGCCAAAGCTCCTCCAGAAGATTCTTGAGCAGGTTGAGGGGAAGCCGGAGGAAAAGTTGGTGAACTACCTGATGCTGAGGACGATGGCGAGGGCGAAGTACTCACCCGACAACATCGGCCACTTTGGCCTTGCATCAACCTACTACACCCACTTTACCTCCCCGATAAGGAGGTATGCAGACCTTCAGCTCCACAGGCTTATAAAGATGGCCCTAAAGGGAGAGTTTACTCCCGAGTCAATCCCTGCGTGGGAGGAGAAACTTGAGATAGTGTGTAAACACGTGACGGAGCGCTCAATAACGGCAGACGAGGCCGAGAGGGACGTTATTGAACTGAAAAAGCTCCAGTATGCCCAAAACCACATAGGTGAGGTTTTTGAGGCAATAATTACGGGGATTTCCGAGCAGGGACTCTACATTGAAACCATAGAGCAGGTGATTCCCGGCTTCATCCACGTTTCAAACTTAAAGAACGACTACTACATCTGTGTTCCGAAGCAGTACTGTCTGGTGGGCGAAAGGACGGGAACGGTTTTCAGAATCGGGGACAGGGTTCTCGTGAAGCTCTTGAGCGTTGACGTTGAGAACAGGAGAGCCGAATTTGAGATTGTGAGGAAGTTGAGTTGAAGGTCGGAGTAATTTACGACGAAATTTTCTTAAAGCACGACCTCCCCACCCATCCCGAAAATGCCTTGAGGTTAAAGTACTTTATGGAGCCGGTTTTTGATTTGGAGCTCCCCATTTTAAGGCCGAGGCAGGTCTCCTATGAAATCTTAAAGCTCGTTCACAGCGAAAACTACATAACCGACGTCATAACCTCGTGCAGGGAGGGAGCTCCGGGCTTCTTTGACCCCGACACCTACTACAACGCCTTTACCTGTGATGCAGCCCTCATGGCGGCAGGCGCAAGCGAGTTGGGGGTGGAGCTCCTAAGGGGCGGCGACTACGATGCGGTGTTCTGTGCCGTCAGGCCTCCGGGACACCACGCAGAAAGAGACAGGGCAATGGGATTCTGCATATTCAACAACGTTGCGGTTGCCGCCTTTAAAGCCCTTCTCTCCGGATTTAAGAGGGTCTTTATCGTTGACTTTGATGCCCACCACGGAAACGGAACACAAGAAACTTTTTACACAAACCCCAACGTCTTTTACTTTTCAACTCACCAGTACCCTTTCTATCCGGGAACGGGAAGCGTTGAGGAGAACAACGAACACATCTTAAACGTCCCGATGGCCGAGGGAAGCGGAGATGCCGAATACAGGGAGGTTTACTCCAAACTATTTACCGAGGCAGTTGAAAGGTTTGAACCGGAGATAATACTCGTATCTGCAGGCTACGACCTCCACAGGGACGACCCCCTAACGGGACTTGAGGTTTCGGACGAGGGAGTTGAGTTCATAATCTCTCAAATCGTTAATGTCTCAAGGGAAACATCTTCCCCCCTCCTCTTTACACTTGAGGGGGGATACAACCTGAGAGCTCTGAAAAGGTGCTCAAGGATAACGATGGAAGTCTTACTCCAAAGTTAACTACTTTGGAATTTCCGGAGAGGGCTTACCGAAGTAAAATCCCTGTCCGTAGTCAATTCCCAACTCCTTTACCTTTTGGTAGAGCTCCTCACTGCTGACAAACTCGGCAACTGTCTTTATTTCAAGGTCCTTTGCAAAGCTGACTATGTGAGAAACGAGCTTTTCTATGTCATTAGACTGTAGAATCTTTGATATGAGGCTTCCGTCAATCTTTATAAAGTCCGGCTTGATTACTGCCAAGTACTCATAGTTTGAGTAACCGCTTCCAAAGTCATCAATTGCAAAGGATGCTCCCAATTCCTTAATTTTGTAGTAAAAGTTTTCCATCATTTTTAAGTCGCTAAATGCTTCTGTTTCAACCGTCTCAAAGCAAACTCTATCGGCAATTTTGAGTTCACTAAGCTTAGAGAGAATCCAATCAATCATCTCTTCGTCTGCAATGTCCTCAGATGAAACATTTACAGAAACTCTTAAGTTTTCCTTAGCACAGTCCTCAAATACCTTCTCAATGAGGCGCTTTGATAACTTTTTGTAAAGTGAAAGCCTCTTTGCAACCGGTAAAAACTCTCCGGGATTCATTAAGCCATCATCAACCCTTAACCTCATTAGAGCTTCATACTTTTCGGGATAGAGGTTTTTTAAGTTAACGATTGGCTGGTAGAAAGGAACAATACCGTCGGTTTCAATGGCTTTCTTTATTTTATAGGCTATTCTTATGTTCTCCTCAGCCCTCTTCATCTCCCTCTCTAACTCGTCGTTAAAGATAAAGACGTTCAACCCCCTTCTCTTTGCCTCTGTCTCTGCAAGTTCTGCCTCAATTAGGAAGTTTGAGGGATTTGATGAAATACCGGCAACGAGGTCTAACTTTAGATTAACTCCTTGAACGGTAAACTCCCTTGATTCTAAATCTTCCATTATGTTTGAAACCAATTCCTTAAACTGAGCCGTTTTTAAGTCACAACACAAAATGCCAAATCTGTCTCCCCTTATTCTGTAAACAAAGCAATTTTTACTTATTCTCTTGGCCGTCCTTTTAAGGGATTGACCGAACTCCCTGAGCAGTCTATTTCCGTCTTCAAAACCGAGAATTTCATTTATTTCACTAAAGTTCCTTATGTTAATTAGGGCAAAATTTAAGTCTCTCCCTAAGCCGGAGAGTTTCTCAGTATGATAGAGGAATCTCTTTCTGTTGAAAAGCCCCGTAATGTCATCCTTATAGGCCGTTAATAGCAGATTCTTACTCAATCTTTCAAGTTTCCTTTCACTTTCTTTTAGGTCTTTTAACGTTTTGATTAAGTCCTTGTTGCTCCTATAAAGCCCTATACTTGCCATAATGACAATTAGTGAGACAATTAGTGAAATAAAACCTAAAGCTAAATCAACGCTTTTAACAAAGTTTTCTCTCAGGAAGAAGACCTTCTGAAGGAGGTCGGAGCTCTCAACGTAAGAACCTATAACCCACTTAAAGTCGGGATAATACTTTAAGTAGTAAATTCTATCCCTATAGCTGATTAAGACCCCCTTTTTAAGTTCAGACAGTTTTAAGTCTCTTAAAAACTTCAGTTTCTGTTTCAGAAAAGGTTTCTTTGAGAGGTCAATGGCAAAGACACCGTACTTGGTTAACAGGTTGTAAAGGTGTTCCAAGGTTCTCTTATTAACTTCTTCTACATAGATTCCCGCACCTATTATCCAGTGGTAGGGTTCAAAGAGTTTCACAAAGGAAATCTTCTCTCCCATTTTCTTTGTTCCCGGTAAGTACCAGTAGTAGGAGACAAACCCCTCGTTTTTTGGAGAGTAGAGGGCAATTTCTTCAAACTTCCTGTGGACAAACTGACCCTTTAAGTCCCGCCAGTTCCACATGTTTTTCCCCTCTATCTGAGGGAAGGCGGGGTTTAAGACAACTTTTCCCTTAACTTCGTCAATGAATACGTATCCCTTCTCGTCAAAGAAACGGATATTTCTCAGGGCATTTACTATTAACCTTTTGGTTACCTTGTCACTACACCTTCTACTCTTGCAATAAAGGTAGATAGTTTTTGCAATGGCGTATGCATCCTCAACAGCCTGCTTTACCTCCTCTTTTGCATCTTTGAGGTGCAGTCTCTGGGCCTCTTTCATTGCTTTGTGGGAGAAGTCAACCCTCTCCTTCAAAGCAGACTTTGTCTCCTCAACGGTCGTTGTATAGACTATTTCGTTGAGCTTCCTCTTTAAAAAGAGGAAGTTAAATCCCGTGAGGATAAGGACGGACAGAACTATTAGACTGAGAATTAGCTGATACTCTAACCTCTTAGCGTAAACTCCCATAAAACTCCCCAAGTGCTAAAATTCTCAAAAACTTTAGGAGGAGCTCCCTTGAAAAAGCCACCTTACAGGAGTTACAGAAGGGAAAGGAAAGAGGAGAAACCAAGCGTTCAAATTCCTGAGAAGATAGACACTCCCCAAGCAGAACAGTTGGTCTCTGACCTCTACTCACTCCTCCACTTCCTTGAGAGATACAAGAAAAAAATCTTATTAGTTATTTCTATTTTACTCCTAATCGGTGGAGTTTACGCAGGCTACAACCTCTACTCTGAAAAAGTTGAGTTGAGAGCAGCAGAGTTAACCGATAGGGGACTTTACTTTCTTGAGAAGGGAGAGAAGAACAAAGCCTTCGGCTACTTTGAGAAGGCAGCTGAGGAGTACGGGAGCTCCCCCTCCGGTAGGTTGGCCCAATTCCTCTTGGGAAAGTTAAAGGGAGAGGAAAACTACCTAAAAGTACTCTCAAAGAAGGACGACTATCTCCTATCCCCTCCCTCAAAGACCTCCATAGGGGCAGTTTTCATAGACAGAGGAAAGTTACTGGAAGCGAGGAAAGTCTTAAAGAGTGTAAAGAGGGATGAGTGGACCCATCCGGAAGCCCTCTACGACGAGGTTCTCATTTCACTCATTGAGGGAAACAGGAAGAATGCAGAGTCCTACTTAGACCTTTTGAGGGGAGACTACCAAGGACTGCCGATAACAAAACTTGCAGAGGAGCTATTAAGGTGAGAGTTAGGGTAATAGAGGGAGCTCTAAAGGAGGAGCTCCTAACGACTTTGAGAGACAGGAAGACGCCGCCGGAAATCTTCAGGGAGAGCCTTGAGAGGTTGGGAATTCTCCTCATCTCAGAGGCCTTGAAGGAGCTCCGAACGAGAGAGGTCAGGATTGAAACGCCGATTTCAGAGGGGGTTTTCCGCTCAATTTCTCAGGAAGTGGTCTTCATCGCAATTCTCAGGGCCGGTCTTTCTCTGATTCCGCCGGCCTTGGAGCTCTTTCCGAGGGGAAGGGTCGGATTTATAGGAGTTTACAGAAACGAGGAGACTCTCAAGCCCGTCAACTACTACGTTAAGTTTCCAAAGGTTAAAGGGGCAAAGTACATTCTCCTTGACCCGATGCTCGCAACCGGAGGAACTGCAGAGTTTTCAATAGAGCTCCTACTGAAAAGTGGAGTGAGTGAGGAGGAGATATCCTTTGTCTCGGTAGTTTCGGCTCCAGAGGGGATAGAGAGGTTGGAAAGATTCAAAGGAGCAACCCTGATTACGGCCTCGATTGACGAAAAGCTCAACGACTCCGGATACATCGTTCCGGGATTGGGGGATGCGGGGGACAGGTTCTGCGGAACAGAGAACGTGGAGGTGGTTGAAAGCTATGGAATTTAAGGCAATAAGGGGTGTTGAGGACATACTCCCGCCAGAAAGCGAAAAGTTTGAGTTTGTCGTTGAAACATTTAAGGATGTCGTCAAAATTGCCGGGTTTAAAGAGGTCATACTTCCAATCTTTGAGGAGGTGAAGCTCTTTACGAGGAGTGTAGGAGAGGCGACCGACATCGTTCAGAAGGAGATGTACGTTTTTGAGGACAAGGGAGGAAGGGTAATAGCCCTGAGGCCTGAGGGGACGGCCTCTGCAGTTAGGGCTTACGTTGAGCACGGGGTCTATGCAAGGGAGCCCTTTACAAAGTGGTTTTACGTAGGTCCCATGTTCCGATTTGAAAGGCCTCAGGCGGGGAGAAAGAGGCAGTTCTTCCAGGCAGGTTGCGAGGTCTTCGGCCTAAACTCCCCCGGTGCCGATGCAGAGCTCATAAAGGTTGCCCACGACGTTCTCAAAAAGTTAAAGGTTGAGGCGGAGCTCCAGATAAACTCAATAGGTTGTAAAAAATGTAGGCCGAATTACCGGAAAGCCCTCATTGAGTTTTTAAGGGAAAAAGTTGAATCACTCTGCCCCACCTGTAAGGAGAGAATAGAGAGAAACCCCTTGAGGGTTTTGGACTGTAAGGAAGAGGGGTGTCAGAGGGTCGTTGAGGGAGCTCCAAAAATCACCGACTACCTCTGTGAGGAGTGTAGCGAACACTACGAGAAGGTAAAGGAATATTTAAATCTCCTTGGTGTTCCCTTCAAGGAAAATCCCCTCTTGGTCAGGGGACTTGACTACTACACAAAGACCGTTTTTGAGTTTAAGAGCTCCAAGTTGGGGGCTCAGAGTACCGTTCTTGCAGGGGGGAGGTACGATGACCTCGTTGAGGAGATAGGAGGACCTGAGACTCCGGCCCTCGGTTTTGCAATGGGAATAGACAGGGTAACTCTCCTCTTGGAAGAGGGCGAAGCAGAGAGGAGCGGCGTTTTTATCGTTACGAGGGGAGAGGAGGCCTACAGAAGGGGATTAGAGGTTCTCTCCTTCTTGAGGGAAAAGGGAGTGAGGTCTGAAATTGACCACAGGAGGGGGAGCTTTAAGTCACAGATGAAGGCGGCAGACAGGAGCGGGGCAAGGTATGCCCTCATAATCGGTGAGGAGGAGGTTTCGGAGGACTTCTTCTCCTTGAGGGACCTTGAAACCGGAAAGCAGGAGAGGATAGAGGGTCTGGAGGAGCTCCTTGGGAGAATCTAAAAAGAGAGTCCTCATTTTGGGCTCAACCGGCTCAATAGGTGAGAGCACTTTAGACGTCATAAAAAGGTTTCCTGAAAAGTTTGAGGTAGTGGGACTCGTTGCGGGAAAAAACAGAAAAAAGCTCTTAGAGCAGTCAAATTCCTTTGGAGTTAAAAACATTGCCCTCTTTTCGGAAGTTGGCCTTGAGGGAATAAGGAGTTTGATAGAGGAAACCGATTTTGACGTTGCAGTTTGTGCAATATCGGGCTCGGCGGGAATTTTGCCTACCTACTGGGCGGCGAGAAAGGGGCGGAGGATAGCCCTTGCAAACAAGGAATCCCTCGTGTGTGCCGGAGAGTTCATAAAGGAGGTTGCGAGTGAGATAATTCCCGTTGACAGCGAACACTCGGCCATATTCCAGTGTTTGGTCGGTGAGAGAAAGGAAGACGTTGAGGAAATTGTCTTAACGGCATCGGGAGGCCCCTTTTTAGAGAGGAAGGACCTTGAAAACGTAAAGCCTGAGGAGGCGTTAAGGCACCCCAACTGGGAGATGGGGAAAAAGGTGACAATTGACTCATCAACCCTTATGAATAAAGGTCTTGAGGTAATAGAGGCCTATTGGCTCTTTGAAGTTCCACCGGAGAAAATAGGGGTAGTCATTCACCCTCAGAGTATAGTTCACTCATTGGTTGTATTTAAGGATAAGTCCGTAAAGGCACAGCTCGGAGTTCCCGATATGAGAATTCCGATAGGCTACGCCCTCTCCTATCCAGAAAGGCTTGAACTGGATGAGGAGCTGAAACTTAACCTCTACGGTCTGAACCTAACCTTTTTGGAGCCCGACACAGAGAGGTTCCCCTGTTTAAGACTTGCCTACGAGAGTTTGAGGAGGGGATACCCTTACCCGATAGTTTTAAACGCCGCAGACGAGGTTGCGGTGGAGCTCTTTCTAAAGGGAGAAATTAAATTTACGGACATCCCTAAAATAATAGAGGAGACGCTGGACAGGTCTAAATTTAAGAGGCCGGAAAGTATAGAGGAGGTTGTTGAAATAGATAGAGAGGCAAGGAAGTTGGCACTTGAAGTTTTCAGGGGTTTAAGTTGAAGAGGGGATGCGTTCACCTCTACACCGGGAGCGGAAAGGGAAAGACATCGGCGGCCGTTGGCCTCTGCGTCAGGGCAGTAGGAAGGGGATTAAAGTGTTCCTTTATCCAGTTTATAAAGGGAAAAGAGACCGGGGAGATGATTGCGGCAAAGTACCTTCCAAACTTTGAATTCATTCAGACCGGAAGACCCGACTACGACTTTAAGCCCAACGATGAGGACAGGGAGAGGGCAGAGAGGGGAGTTGAGATTGCAAGGGATAGAATGGGAAAGGTTGACGTTCTCGTCCTTGACGAGGTCGTCGTTGCCGTTCACCTTAACCTCATAGAGGAGGAGGAGCTCCTCTCCTTAATCTACGAAAAGCCGAGCGGATTGGAGCTCGTCTTAACGGGAAGGTATGCGACAAAGAGGCTCATAGAGGCCTCAGACTACGTTACCCACTTTCAGCTGATTAAACACCCCTTTTACAGGGGGCTTTCTGCGAGGAAGGGAATTGACTTTTGAGGTAGTGCGATGAGGCTTCTCAGTTTAATCCTTTTAATTCCTCTTTCCCTTACCCTTCAGAGTTGTCTTCCAGTTGTAGCCGCAGGCGTTGCCGGTGCCGCCGGGGGATACTACGTGGGGAAAAATTACGACGTAAAGGTCAAGTCCCCCGTTGAGGTCAGGAAGAAGGATGATTAGGGTCTGTGAAGTCTTTAAGTCCATTCAAGGGGAAGGTCTTACCGTCGGTTCTCCTTCCCTCTTTATAAGGACCGGAAGGTGTTCCGTAGGGTGTAAGTTCTGCGACACTAAATTTTCTTGGGATTCGGGGAGGGAGTATTCGGTTGAGGAGCTCCTAAAAACTGTTGTTGAGAGCTCCCTTCCGGAAGTTGTAATAACCGGAGGGGAACCCTTAGAGGAGGAGGAGCTCCCGGAGCTCCTTTCGGAAATCTCTAAACTATCGGAAGTTAGGAGAATAACCCTTGAGACCTGCGGCCACACGTTCAGGGAGCTCCCGAAGGAAAAGCTCCACCTCGTCGTTTCGCCCAAACCCCCAACGATGGGAGTTGAATTTCCCTCATCCGAAGTCAGGAAGTTTTTAAGAGAGTATGAAGACGTTGAGCTGAAGTTTACGGTCTTTTCAAAAGAAGACCTTGCCGTTGTTGAGGGCTTTTTAAGGGAAACGCCCTCTGTTCCCGAACCCATCGTTATACAGCCCCTTGAAACCCCCCTTGAGGACTACCCGAAAACCTGTAAGAGGATAGTCAATCTCTTACTCTCAAGAAAGGAGTTTATAAGAAAGTACGAGGTAAGGGTCATCCCTCAGGTTCACAAGTTCATCGGAGTAAAGTAGATGTTTTGGCTCTACAACCTCCTAATCTTCCTCTCGCTTCCCCTCTTTCCCGTTCTAAAGTCAAGGGTTAAAAAGAGGGGAGAAGTGGGAATAAAGGAGAGGTTCTCGGTAGACTTTGAGGGAGCAAGGGGAAGGGTAATTCTCCACGCCTCAAGCACCGGTGAGGTCAACTCGGTAAAGCCCTTGGTGAAAAAGTTAGGAGAAAACGTTGCCCTAACGGTCTTTACAGACTACGGACTGGAAAGGGCAAGGAAACTCTACCCAAGAGTCCCCTCAAGGGTATTGCCCCTTGACCTCTATCCTCTAACTCTAAAGTTCTTAGAGAAAACAGAGCCCAAGGCCTTCCTCATCTATGAAACGGAAATTTGGCCTTCACTCTTAAAAGCTCTATCAAAAAGGTCTGTTCCGACCTTCTTTGTAAGCGGAAAAATAGGTGAGAAAACTTACAGGAGGTTGAGGTTCTTTAGGAGCTCCCTAAAAAGCCTTATTTCCGATAAGGTGTTCCTCGCAAGGAGAGAGATTGATGCGGAGAGAGCTCTTGAGTTGGGCTTTAAGAGAGTTGATGTGGTAGGAGACCTAAAGTTTGACTATGAGCCTCCCAAGGAGAGAGTCCCCCTTGAGGTTGAAGGGGACAGGAGTCTGGTCGTTTGGGGAAGCACCCACGAGGGAGAGGAGGAGTTGGCGGTCAGAGTTCACAGAAAGTTAAAAAGGGAAGTTCCCAACCTTTTAACCGTAATAGCTCCCCGCCACACAGGGAGAAGGTTGAAGATTGGCGGGAGCGTTGAGTTCAGGAGCAGGTCAAAGAGGGTAAAGAGGGAGACGGAGTTTTACATTATTGACACCGTCGGGGAGCTCCCGTCCATATATTCCTATGCAACCGTTGCGGTTATAGGGGGGAGTTTTGTAAAGGGAATAGGTGGGCACAACCCCGTTGAACCCGTGGCCTTTAAGGTTCCTACTCTGATGGGTAGGTACGGAGAGGACTTCAGGGAAATTGCAGAGAGGTTGAGGATTCCTCTGTTGAGCGAGGGGGAGCTCTATCCAGAGCTCTTAAAACTCCTCACAAACCAAAACTTGAGGAATAAAATTGGTGAGGAGAGTTACAGGCTGTGGCAGGAGGAGAGGGGGGTAGCCGACAGGATAGTAAGGATTTTGGGAGAAAATGTTGAACTATGACGAGCTGAGAAGGAGAGTCTTAAACAGGGAGGGTTTCTTTTCTGCCCTTTATCCGCCCCTCTATCTACTCTCAAAGCTCTACTGTTTTGGAGCTCTCCTGAGAAACAGGCTTTACGACTGGGGATTTCTTGAGAGCAGGTCTTTTGAGCTTCCCGTTATATCGGTCGGCAATCTGGTGGCCGGCGGAAGCGGAAAGACCCCCTTGGTTGAATCCGTTTACCTCTACCTTGAGGAGGCGGGATTTTCCCCCGCAATCGTCTGCAGAGGATACGGGGGAAAGGAAAGAGGGCCTAAGTTTTCAGAACCTGACCCTGAGAGGTTTGGCGACGAGTGTGCGGTCTATTCGCTGAAAAATTACAGGACCGTAGTTTCAAGGGTTAAGTTGAGGGGCGTTGAATTTGCATTTAATAAGGGGGCAAACGCCGTAGTAATTGATGACGGGTTCCAGCACAGGAAGGTAAATCCGACACTGAACATAGTTGCAGTTGACCCCTTCAATCCTTTCGGGGACAATCACTGCCTCCCTTTGGGTCTCTTGAGGGAGCCCATAAGCGGCCTTGAGAGGGCAGATGCCTTCGTCATAACGAGGAGCAACTTAGTTGATGAAAGGAGGCTCGGCAGTCTGGAGCTCTTTTTAAAAACCTTTAAAAAGCCCATTTTTAGGGCAGAATTTTCTTTTAAGTACTGGGTCAACTCCCGATTTGAGAGGACGCTCCCTCCACAGGAAGAGGAGGTTGACCTCTTCTGCGGAATCGGAAATCCCGGACAGTTCGTTGAAATGATTATAAGGATGGGATACAGGGTCAGGAACCTCATAGTTTTCAACGACCACCACAGCTATTCGGAAGCCGACATTGCAGAGCTCTCAAAACTTAAAAACCCCGTAACTACGGAAAAGGACCTGATAAAGCTCAAGGGGAGGATTTCCCACGTTAGAGCTCCCGTTTTAAGGCTTGAGGCCTACGGATTAAAGGAGTTCATTATCTCAAACATCAAAAACGTTCAGAAAGTTAAAGAGGAAGAGCTTGAAGGGGAGTTTGCAACTTCTGGAATATCTAACTTTAAGGTTAGCGATTAGCGGAATTCAGAAATTGGAGAGGGAGAAAGCCCTCTCCCTTGCTGAGAGGCTGGGAGGGGTCTTCTACAACATACCGAGGGTTAAGAGGGTTTGTGAGGAAAACCTAAAGTTCACGGGATTTCCGACGGAAATAGGAAAGGAGAGCTTTAAATACTTCATTAAGGCCTCTGCGGACTTTTTCAAAATGAAGAATTACTCTGAGGAGGAGATTGTAAATCTCTTTTATCCCGTTGAAACTTCGGCGGTTCCTGAAGGCGGTGGATTTCTCCTCACGGCCCACATAGGAAACTGGGAGATTATGGGAGCTCTCTTTTCAATTTTAAGCGGCGGAAAGCTCTCAGTCGTTGCAAAACCGCTGAAGAATAAGAGGGTCAACCGCCTCATAAACGAAATAAGGGAAGAGTTCGGAATAAAGGTAATTCCGACGGGAAGGGGAACCGAGATTCTGAGGGAGTTGAAGAGGGGAAATTACGTCGGAATTCTCCTTGACCAGAGGCCGAAGGTTAGGGAGGGAGTCTTAACAGAGTTTTTGGGAAGGAAAACATACACAAACAAGGGACTTGCCCTGCTTTCAAAGAAGACGGGAAAGCCCGTGATTCCGGCCTTTTGCTTCTTTGAGGGGAACAAATACAGAATAGAGGTCTACGAGCCCATTCTGCCTGAGGGGACTGTTGAGGAGCTGACTCAAAAGTACACATCTGCAATAGAGAGGGCCGTGAGGAAGAGACCTGAACAGTGGTTCTGGTTCCACAGGAGGTGGAAGAACTCGCCCGAGTTTAGGGAGTGGAAAGGTGAAAAGGTTAGTTGACTTCGTGAGGCTCTTTTTTAAGGGAGCGTTGGGAGACCCCTTTGAGAAAGTGGAGTACAGGGAAAAGGTTTTAAACGACCAGCTCTTAACCGTAATTTTCAGCGACAGGTTGGGCATTCCCAATCCCATGTACTACTACTTGGTGGAGCTCCTACCTTACCTCGGAGAGGAAATTGAGGGGTGGGAGGCTAGAATGTCCAACAGGAAAACTATCATTGACAGGATTTTGAGGGAATTGGGAGAGCCCTAATGTTTGAGGAGTTTGAAACCTTCTTCTTTTCGGGGAAGGGGGGAGTCGGAAAGAGCACCGTCTCGTCTGCCGTCGGAGTGAGGCTCTCAGAGATGGGGTTTAAGACGCTCGTCGTCTCGCTTGACCCGGCCCACTCCCTCTCCTTGACATTTAAAAGAAGAATAGGAGGGAAGATAACCCGCTTGGCCGAAAACCTCTACGGTCTTGAGATTGACGTTGATGAAGAGGTGAAAAGTTACCTTGAGAGGGTTAAGAGGGAGGCAAAGGAGTTCCTCAGCCCCGTTGTCCTTTCCGAAATAGAGAAGCAGATAGAGCTTGCCTACTACTCGCCCGGAGCTCTTGACCTTGCAACCCTTGACCTCATACACAGGGTAGCCGTTTCAGAAAGAGGAGACTTTGAGAAGGTCATATTTGACACTGCACCGTCCGGATATACGGTCAGAATGCTTTCAGCCCCGGAGATAACAGAGAAGTGGATTGAGGGACTTATCAGAATGAGGAGAGAGGCCTTAATGTACAGGAAAATGGCGGGGAGGGAGGTTGAAGGGGACAGGGTAATTGAAATCCTTGAGGGGAGATTGAGGAAGATAAAAGAGCTCCGAAGCCTCATCTTCTCAAAAAAGACCCTCTTCTCAATTGTAGTAAACCCTCAAGAGTTAACGCTTGAAATAGGAAAGAGGACAATCTCAGAGCTTGAAAATTTGGGAATAAACGTGGGATTGGTTGTTGTGAACAAGGTAGAAAGTGAGGAGCAGAGGGGGAGGTTGGGAAGGGAGCTCTCAAAGAGGGGAAGGAAAGTTCTGTTTATAGATAAAAGAGATGAAGAACCCCGTGGAGTGGAGAAACTTAGAGAACTACTTTGATAAGCCCTTCCTTTTCTTCTTATCCTCGTACATTTTGGAGTCAACTTTAGAGAGGAGTAACCTCATAATTTCACTAATTCCCTTAATATCCTTAAACTCACTTGGAAAGAATACCACCCCGTAGGAGACAGAAAGGTTTTCTTCGGGGAATATCTCCTCTATCTCTTTCCTTATCTTTCTCAACCTCTTTTCTATGTCGTTTTTGTCTGAAAGGACCAGTACCAGGAACTCGTCTCCCCCAAATCGGGAAACCACATCGTAGGAGCGAAAATGTCTCTTTAAAATCTGTGCTACCTTTCTTAAAACCTCGTCCCCCTTTAGGTGACCGTACTTATCGTTTATCTTCTTAAAGTTATCAAGGTCAAACATTATGACTGAAAATCCTGAACCTTCCCTCAGAGCTCTCTCTATCTCCTTCTCAAGCCTATCCAAAACGTAGTGTCTGTTGTACAGTCCCGTTAGGTCGTCAGTTATTGACAACTTGTAAGTCTTCTCCAACAACTTCTCTCTCTGGCTGAGAAAGTAGTCATACTTCCTCGTAATTTCTTCAAGGAGATTCTTTAAAATGGCTACCTTTATCTCTTCTCTCATTTCTTCTCCCTAATAGCACATAAGAGGGATGTCTGGTTATAAAACTTTAGAGCTTTAAAAAATTTGTCGGGACCTATTTCTCCGTACGTAAAAAAGCCAAAGAGGGGAGCGTTGAGAACCTCCGTGTATATCTCATTTTCAACGTGGTTTAAGTCCTCCAAGACGTACTGCCTTGCAAGGCAGGAGTAGTTAATCAGAAAATCCGGATACTTTACGTTTTTTTTAACCTTTTGCGCCGTTTTCCTGTCCTCATCAAGAATCTCGTACTTATCACCGAAGGAGAACTTAAACATCTCACCTTCCTTAACGGGTCCGAAAAACTCAACGTAGTCCTTTCCTATTTCCTTAAAAGACCTGAGTGTTGAAACGTAACCGTCGTTTTCGTCAAGAATGTTTATGGGACAGTACCAGAGATTCCTCACATCACTTGCCAATCCCTTCATTAAATTCTGAACCAAGTAGGAGAAGTTTCTATCGTCATCAACCTTGTAAATCCTATACCCTGAAGCCTTTTTTATCCTATATGCAATTCCGTAAGGCTTAAATCCGAGGGATATTCCGATATCAAAGTCAACATT
>CAZEDJ010000009.1:0-22736 GCA_964511045.1 uncultured bacterium | reverse complement strand
CTCATTGTCAACCAGTTAAGAAAATTACCACTCCACTTCCCCTCCGCATCTTCATAGAAATAATCACCTATTTTGTTATAAGAATATCTTTGCTCTGGATTAAAGATTCCGTAATACGTTTTATTGGGATCGAAAGAGGAGTCGGTTTTACTAAAACTTAAATTTGAAGGCCAGTAAGCTGGCCTTTTCATACTGCCAGAATTGTCAACTATGAGAAGAACATTCGGTTTTACATTTCCAGACTGGAGAAAGGGAGGAATGACATAGTATCGGTCAATCAATTCATTTACTTCTGATGCAATGGCGGTATTTAAAAGCGAAAAAAATAGAAGAAGTAACTTCCAAAGTTTCATAGCTCTCCCAAAGAAAGGGTTAGTGGTCGGGGCGGGGGGATTTGAACCCCCGACCTCTTGGTCCCGAACCAAGCGCGCTACCAGGCTGCGCCACGCCCCGAATTTATCAACTTAAATATACTCTCAATCTTCCTTTTTCTCAAGAGTTACATTTTCCGGTTTTATCCGTGCAAACCTCCTCTTTCCGACCTGCAAAGTGAGCTCTCTACCGAGGACATCAACTTTAACTTTTTCATCTAAAACCTTTTCCCCGTCAATTCTCACTCCTCCGCCCTTTATCTGCCTTCTACCCTCACTCGTTGACTTTACGAGCCCGGCCTCTTTTAAAAGGAGAGGAAGCCAAACGGGATTTTCCGGAATTGTTATTTTGGGCTCCGGGATGTTTTCGGGGAGCTCCCTCCTTGAAAAGACCCTCTCAAAGTGTTCCCTTGCCCTCCTTGCAGCCTCCTCCCCGTGGAAAGTCTTAACTATCGTTTCAGCAAGTTTTTTCTTTGCTTCCATGGGATGGAGCTTACCCTCCCTTACGAGCCTCTCCATCTCATCTATTTCCTCCTCCGGAACTCTCGTAACGAGCCTGTAATAGCGCCACATGAGTTCATCGGATATCCTCATAACCTTTCCGAACTGCTCCTCGGGAGGCTCAAGGATTCCGATGTAGTTACCGAGGGACTTACTCATCTTCTGAACGCCGTCAAGCCCTTCTAAGATGGGCATCATTATGCAGACCTGCTCCTCCTGACCAAACTCCCTCTGAAGGTGCCTTCCCATGAGGAGGTTAAACTTTTGGTCCGTTCCTCCCAACTCAACGTCTGCCCTCAATTCAACGGAATCGTAGCCTTGGAGGAGGGGATAGAGGAACTCGTGAATGTGTATCGGCCTTCCTTCCTTGAACCTCTTTTCAAAGTCGTCCCTCTCCAACATCCTTGCAACTGTGTACTTTGAGGCGAGCTTTATGAGGTCTGCCGCCCCCATGGAGGAGAGCCACTCACTGTTAAAGACGACTACGGTTTTTTCAGGGTCAAGAATTTTAAATACCTGTTGGGCGTAAGTTTCAGCATTTTTCAAAACCTGCTCCCTCGTTAAAGGAGGCCTCGTCTCATTTTTCCCCGTAGGGTCACCAATCATTGCCGTAAAGTCTCCGATGAGAAAGTAGACCTCGTGACCCAACTCCTGAAAGTCCCTCAACTTCCAGAGTAAGACGGTGTGGCCGAGGTGGAGGTCGGGAGCAGTTGGGTCAAATCCCGCCTTCACCCTCAGCTTTTTCCCGGAACTGAGCTTTTTAAGGAGCTCCTCCTCGTTTATAATCTCAACCGTTCCCCTCTTTATTATCCTCAGCTGTTCCTCTGGTCTCATCATTCCTCTCCAAAACCTCTATTTCAAGGGCTGTCTCGTCGCAGTTTGGAAATTTAACACAGTTTATGCAGTCCCTCCATATCTTTTGAGGGAGGGTTTCCTTATCAATGACCTTAAATCCCAACCTTTTAAAGAATTCAACCTGATAGGTTAGAGTAAAGACCTTTTCAATCTCCAACTCCCTTGCCTCTTTAAGGGCAGCTTTAACGAGTGCCGTTCCTATTCCCCTTCCGGTGTGGCCCGGAGAGACTGCAAGGGAGCGAATCTCTGCGAGGTTATCCCAAAAAATCTTTAAGGCACAAGTTCCTACAATTTTTCCCTCTTCCTCGTAAACCCAGAACTCCCTTATGTCCTCATAGAGGTTCTGAAGGGTCTTAGGAAGCATCAACCCCTGCTTTGCATACTCGTTTATGAGAAACTGAATCTCCTCGGCATCCCTTATCCGGGCTTTCCTCAAAACCCCTTTCAATTAAGCCTCTCCCATTCTGAGAACCTTCACGGGGTCTGTCCTTGCAGCTCTAAAGGCGGGATATATCGTCGCTCCCGTACTGATTAATATAGCTGCAAAGGCAGCAATTAAACAGTCTAAAGGATGGAGTTTGAAGGGAAGGTGGTCTATGTAGTAAACGTCGGGGGGAAGGGGTATCAGCCTGTACTTTTCGCCGATGAGTGAAATTCCTATTCCGAGAACCTCCCCTATAAATGTTCCTATGAGACCGATAAAAAAACCTTGAAGAACAAAGACTTTAATGATAAAGCCGTTGAGAGCTCCAACGGTCTTCAAAATCGCTATCTCCCTCGCCCTTGCGTTAACGTTCATCATCAAGAGGCTTGAGATGTTAAAGGAGGCAACGATAACTATGAGGGTGAGGATTAAAAACATTGCAAGCTTTTCAAGTTTTAGGGCCGAAAAGAGGCTCTTATTGAGTGATATCCAGTCTTCGGCAACGTACTTTTCTCCTAAGGTCTTCTCTATCTCCCTCTCAACAGATTTAACGTTTTCTAACCTGTCAACTTTTACCATTATGCCGGTTACAGAATCCCCAAAGCCAAAGTCCTTCCTTACAGTATCAATGGGAGCGAGAATGAGGGAGGAGTCAAACTGATACATTCCCACCTCAAATATTCCGACTACCGTATAGACGGCCGTTCTCGGGAAAATTCCAAAGGGCGTCTTCCTGCCCATCGGGGAAATCAGCTTTATCCTGTCGCCAATCGTCACACCGAGAGTGTCTGCAAGCTGTTTCCCTATAACAACCCCTCTCTTTGAGGTTTCAAGGAGCTCCCAATCCCCCAAAATAACGTGTTTCGGAATGGCCGTAACTTTCGGCTCCTTTTCGGGAACACAGCCCCTCAGTGATGCACTTGCGGCCGTATCAGCCCTTCCGGTAGTTGCCATTACGGGGACGTATATGAAGGGCTCCGTCCCTACAACGTGGGGGAGTTCCGAAATCTTCCTCTCTGCATACCTGTACCTAATAAAGGGAGCTCCTCCCCTTCTCATCACTATTATGTCGGCATTTGCAGAGAGGAGCCTCTCCTTTATTGCATCCTGAAACCCGGTCATTACGGCATTGACGATTATGAGGGCGGCAACTCCGACAACCACCCCGACAACTGCAATGAGAAAGGCAAATGAGAGGTAACCCTTCTTTAACTTTAAGCCCCTTAAGGCCAACCACCTAAGTAGCGGATTCATTCTCCCTTATCTCTACCTGGCAAATTTCCTCCCCGCACTTCCTTTCCGGCCTCAGTTGAGGAAAGAGGAGAACCTCCCTGATTGAGTCCTTATTCGTAAAGAGCATTACGAGCCTGTCTATGCCTATTCCCTCCCCGGCAGTAGGAGGCATTCCGTACTCTAAGGCCGTTATAAAATCGGCATCGTACTCCATAGCCTCCTCGTCACCCTTTGCCTTCTCCTCAAGCTGCCGTTTAAACCTCTCCTCCTGCTCCTCGGGGTTGTTGAGCTCGGTGTAGGCGTTTGCTATTTCCCTTCCGAAAACAAAGAGCTCAAACCTCTCCACAAGTTCAGGATTTCCCCTCTTCTCCTTTGCAAGGGGGGATATGGCCTTCGGAAAGTCAACAACGAAGGTCGGTTGAATCAGCTCGGGCTCAACCAAGGCCTCAAAGAGCTCCTGAACCCTCTTAAAGTGGGAGAGTTCCTCAGCCCTCTCTACACCGATTTCCTTTGCCTTTTTGAGAACTTTCTCCTCATCGTGGAGGAGCTCCTCCTCCGAAAGCCCCGTTTTCCTTGAGAGCTCCCCGAGGTAGGATATCCTCCTGAAGGGCCTCTTGAATGATATCCTCTCTCCCTGATACTCAATCTCCCTGACTCCCTTCCCGAATATCTCGTCAAGGAGGAACTCAAAGAGCTCCTCCGTCATCTCCATGAGGTCGTTGTAGTCGGCATAAGCCATGTACCACTCAACCATCGTAAACTCGGGATTGTGTCTCGTGCTTATTCCCTCGTTCCTAAAGTTCTTACCCAGCTCGTAAACCCTCTCAAATCCGCCGACGAGGAGCCTCTTTAGGTAGAGCTCCGGAGCAATCCTCAAGTAGACGTCTATATCAAGGGCGTTGTAGTGGGTTATAAAGGGCTTTGCAGCAGCTCCCGATGCAATCGGCTGGAGAATCGGAGTCTCAACCTCTATAAATCCCCTGCTGTCCAGAAATTCCCTGATTTTCCTTATGACGAGAGTCCTCGTCCTAAAGATTTCCCTTACCTCGGGATTCACTATGAGGTCTAAGTACCTCTGGCGGTACCTCTTTTCAGTGTCCTTTAAACCGTGCCACTTTTCGGGTAAGGGCCTGAGGGATTTCGTGAGGAGAACCATCTCCTTAACCTCTAAAGTGAGCTCCCCGGTCCTCGTCCTGAAAAGCGTTCCCTTAACCCCAACGATGTCACCGATGTCTATGAGCTTCTTAAAGACCTTGTTGTAGAACTCCTCTCCTACGGTATCCCTTCTTATGTAACACTGAATCCTTCCGCTCTCATCCTGAATGTGGAAGAAGGCCGCCTTTCCCATAACTCTCATGGACATAATCCTTCCAGCGAGGGAAAACTCCTCTGTCGGGAGCTCCTCTCTTTCCCTCTCCTCACCTTCCTTAATCCTTCCAAACCTTTCAAGGAGCTCCTTAGCCTTTGCACTTACCTCATAGGCGTATGCATAAGGTTCGTAACCCAACTCCTTCAGCTTTTTAACCTTTTCCTTTCTCTGCTCTAAAATCCTCTCCTCTGCCATCTTCCTCTCCTTTGAGTTTGACCTATAAAAGTTAGCCAAATTTTAAGCAATTTGGTAGTGTATAATCTCGCCAAAAGATTCTAATTTGCGAATAGAGGGGCGTTTTTGATAACAAAACTTCTTGAATTTGTAGGAAGGACCGTCCTGTCGTTCCTTGAGTTTTGGGGCGGGTGGTTTATTACGTCAATAAAGGCCGTGTCGCTGGCATTTAAACCTCCCCTCAGGTTAAAGAGGTACCTCTACTACCTGGCAGACATCGGCAGCGACTCCTTCCCAGTTATTGCAATCACGTCCCTCTTTACAGGGGGAGTCCTTGCCCTTGAGACCTACTCTGCATTTCACAGGTTCAATGCAGAGTACATGATTGGAGCCGTCGTTGCAATCTCTATGGCGAGGGAGCTCGGCCCGGTCCTTTCGGCCCTCCTCGTTACGGCCCGTTCAGGTTCTGCAATGGCGGCGGAAATCGGAACGATGAGGGTAACCGAGCAGATAGATGCCCTTGAAATGATGGCAGTAAATCCCATAAAGTTCCTGATAACCCCAAGGGTTTACACTTCAGTTATTTCTCTCGTCATCCTAACCCTATTTGCAGACATTGTCGGTTACATCGGGGGATACCTCGTCAGCGTTTACCTGTTTGGCGTCAACAAAACGCTCTACATAAGGTACACACAGAACCTTGCAGAGATGGATGACGTCTATCACGGACTCATAAAGGCGGCAGTTTTCGGCTTCTTACTCTCGACGATAAGCTGTTTTTACGGTTACTACACAAAGGGGGGAGCAAAGGGAGTGGGAGAATCTACGACAAAGGCCGTCGTTACGTCGTCAATGGCCATCCTGATTTTTGATTACTTAATTACATACATCCTGAGGTTGTTTAACATATGAGAGAGGCCATCGTCGTTGAAAACCTTAAAAAGAGGTTCGGAAATAAGGTAGTTCACAACGGAGTCACGTTTACCGTTTACGACGGCGAAATCTTCGTCATAATGGGGCCTTCGGGGACGGGAAAGAGCGTCCTCTTAAAGCAGATTGCGAAACTCATTGAGCCGGACGAGGGAAGAATTTTGGTCTATGGAATGGACATTCTGAAGCTGAATGAAGAGGAGGTTGAGAGGTTTAGGGAAACTCTCACTTACGTTTTTCAGAGCGGAGCTCTCTTTGACTCGTATCCGGTCTGGTACAACGTTGCCTTTTACCTGATTGAGAAGAAGGGAGTTAAGGAGAGGGTCGCAAGGGAAAGGGCAAGTTACTACCTCTCCCTCCTGGGGCTTTCTGGAACGGAGGAGCTCTATCCTTCGGAGCTCTCCGGAGGTATGAGGAAGAGGGTCGCCGTTGCGAGAGCTCTCTGCATGAACCCTAAGTGCATCCTCTTTGACGAACCTACGAGCGGCCTTGACCCCGTAATGACTGCAATACTTGATAGGTTAATCTTGAGGCTGAAGGAGGAGTTCAAAAAGACCTGCGTCGTTGTAAGCCACGACGTAACGAGCGCCTTCAGGATTGCCGATAGAATAGCAATCCTCTTTAACGGTAAAATCGTTGAGATTGGAACCCCAGAGGAGATAAAGAGGAGCGAAAATCCGGTGGTTAAACAGTTTATAGCCGGTGAACCAGAGGGACCAATAACGGAAATTTTGGAGAAGGAAAATGGGTAGGTTAACACTTGAAGCAAAGGTCGGGGCATTTGTCGTCGCCGGACTCGTGGGATTGGGAATAATTGCAACTACTTTAGAGCCCCTAAAGTTTCAAAAGGGAAAGTATAGTGAAACCTACGTCGTTTACTTTAAAAACGCCGCCGGCCTTGAAAAGGACGCCCCCGTTAGAGTAGCAGGAGTAACGGTCGGAAAGGTCCTCTCTGTTGACGTTGCCGACGGAAAGGCAAAGGTAAAGATTCTCCTCTTTAAACCCGTTAAGCTCTACAAAAATGCGGTTGCAAAAATAGAGACGATGGGACTTATGGGAGAGAAGTACGTTGAAATAGAACCGGGAAGTCCTCCGGCTCCCCCGCTACCGCCAAATTCCGTTATTCCAAATACGAAAGTCCCGGCCTCTATGGACGAGGTAATGTCTTCACTGAACGAGCTTCTAACAAAGTTCAACAGTGCAATAACCACACCCGACGGAAGAAACAGGATAGCAGTAATTTTGGATAAGGTTACGGAGCTCTCAGAGAGCGTAAACAGGGCCGTTGAAAACCTCAACTCCGTCGTGGAGGAGAACAGAAAAACAATCAGGGGAGTCCTTCAGAATGCCCTGTCCCTATCCGAAATGTTGAAGGAGGACCTTCCCCAAATCATTGACAACATAAACACCTTAACCTCTCAACTCTCTCAAATGACCCTTGAGAACAGGGAAGACATAAGGAACATCGTTTTAAACCTGAGACAGGCATCGGAGAGAGCTCCAAAGATAACCCAAAACCTTGAGGAGCTGACCCAAAAGCTCAACCAACTGCTCAACAGCAAAAACATGAACGACGTTCAAGTTACCCTTGAAAACATAAAGGAAACAACTAAGGAGCTGAAGGAGATACTTGCAAAGGTAAACAGCGGAAACGGAACGATAGGAAAACTCTTTAACGACGACA
Organism: uncultured bacterium; assembly: GCA_964511045.1. Lineage (GTDB taxonomy): Bacteria > Aquificota > Aquificia > Desulfurobacteriales > Desulfurobacteriaceae > Balnearium. The sequence continues at coordinate 15,195 of CAZEDJ010000009.1, read as the reverse complement.
AGCTCTACAGGAACCTAACAAAGACAACGGAAACTTTGGGAAAACTTGCAGAGAAGGTTGAAAAGACCAAAACCTTCATCGGATTCAGGGGAGACGTAAACACGAGAACCGGTGAGGGGAGGGGCGCCTTCACGTTCCAGATTGTTCCCTCAAAGGACCACTACTACCTCCTTGAAGTTGTAGGGGATTCCCAGGGGAAAGTGGAGAGGAAGAAGTACTACATTTCCACAGGCTCATCCCCCCACTGGGAGGAGGAGATAGAGACAAACTACAGGACGGAATTCACCCTTCAGTATGCAAGGGTATTTGACGATAAGTGGTTCCACAGCGGAGGAAAGTTCGTCCTTAGGGGAGGTCTGAAGGAGAGCACCGGGGGATTTGGACTTGACTACATATACAGTCCTAAGCTGATTTTCACATCGGACATATGGGACACGGGAAGAAAGGACTCTGACGGTGATGACATTCCACCCCACTTGAGGATTGGAGTTAGGTACTTCCTCAACAAAAACTGGTTCCTCTACGGCGGTGGCGATGAGCTCCTCTACCACAAGTGGAGGGGAGCTTTCATAGGTATGGGAGTCCTCTTTGGAGACGAAGACATAAAGTACCTCTTAGGTTCACTGCCCGGAGGTATAAAGTGATAGCCGTAATTGACTACGGAATGGGAAATTTAAGGAGCGTAAGTAAGGCCCTTGAACACGTCGGGGCAGACGTCAAAGTAACGGGAAACCCGAAGGACCTTAAGAGTGCAAGGGGAATCGTTTTACCGGGAGTCGGAGCCTTTAGGGACGCCGTAAACAACCTCAAAAAGCTGAACCTTTGGGAGCCAATCTTGAAGGAGGTTGAGTCCGGTAAACCGATTTTAGGAATATGTTTAGGTCTTCAGCTCCTCTTTGAAAAGAGTTACGAGTTCGGAGAAACCGAGGGGCTGGGACTCATAAAGGGAGAGGTTGTAAAGTTTGATTTACCCAAAGAATATAAGATTCCACACATGGGATGGAACCAGATACACGTGAGGAAGGAGTCGGAGCTCCTAAAGGGCATAAAAGATGGAGAGTTTTTCTATTTTGTTCACTCTTACTACGTAAAGCCTAAGGACGAGGAAGTTAAGCTAACGGAGACCGATTACGGAATTCTCTTTACATCGTCAATTGAGAGTGAAAACATTTTTGCAACGCAGTTTCACCCGGAAAAGAGCCAAAAGGCCGGGCTGAAATTACTCAGTAACTTTTTGAAAATCTGCAGGAAATCCTAATCCTCGAGCTTCACGAGCCTTTTCAGTTCCTTTAGCTCTCCCTCCGTAAGGTGTCTGTACTCACCTAAGGGGAGCTCCCCCAAACTGAGGTTTCCCAATCTTATTCTCTTTAAGTACTTGACCGGATGGCCAATTGCGGCAAACATCCTCTTTACCTGGTGATACTTTCCCTCGCTGATGGTTATTTCAAGCTCCGACTCATTCTCTCCGGAGCTCAGAATCCTCACTTCCGCCGGCTTGGCCTTAAAGTCCTTTAACTCTATACCCTTCCTTAAAGGTTCAACTTCCCCTTCCTCTACCTTCCCCTCCACAACAACGTAGTACGTTTTGGGAACCTTCCACTTTGGGTGGGTTAACCTGTGGGCAAGCTCGCCGTCCGTAGTCATCAGAAGGAGCCCCTCGGCATCCCTATCAAGGCGACCAACGGGAAAGAGCCTCTCAAACCTTGGAACATCGGACACGAGCTCCATCACAGTGAGCTCCCTGTCCTTCGTTGAGGTTATATAGCCCGCAGGTTTGTTGAGGAGTAGATAATACTCCCTCTCGTAAGTTATCGGCTCTCCCTCAACGAGAACCTCGTCTCTCTCTGGATTGACCTTGTAAGAAGGCTCTCTTACAACTTCTCCGTTTACCGTAACCAATCCCCTTTTTATGAGCTTCTTAACCTCAGACCTGCTTCCCAGTCCGGACTGTGAGAGAAACCTATCTAACCTCAAAGTCACCCCTCAAAACGATTGCCCTGACGCTCAACCAGTAGGTAAAAAAGAAGACCGAAAAGTTTATAAAGACGGTCAAAACCTGAAAGAACTTAACGCTTGAGATAAATCGCGAAACGAAAACCTCAACGGTTGATGCCAAAACGATAAAACTCATAAACTGAACGACCCATCCGAGAATGAGCCTATTGTTGGAAGGTATGAATCCAAACACAACCTCAATAGACTTTTTAAATCCAAAAAACAGGACAAAAACCGTTAAAAAAACGAGAAGTGCCAATATAATTGTCGGCGTAACGTGGAGGAATTTAACACCTACATACATTATTGCCGAGTTTAAAAGTCCCAAAAATAGATAAAAGAAAAGGTAAAATGCGGCTCCCTGTAAGTATCTAATCATAGTTCCTCTCAATAAACTTCTCAACGGCAAACTTAAAGGTGAAGAAAAGAACAACCACATCAAGGTTCAAGTAGAGGAAAATTGCAAGGGACGGAATTTTAACCAGTGAAAATACAAAGAAAAGCAGGAGATAAGAGGTTATTACGAAAGGAATAAAGTGGATAAGCCATGCCTTAGCTACCTTTTTGTCGTCCTTAATGCCGTAGTACTTACCTATGATTGCCCTAAATGAGAAAAAGAGACCGGTTATCATAATAACCGCTTCAACAATCACAACAATGGTCGTAGGGAGACTGGCCCTCAGAGAGAACCACATCAAGAGGCTGTTTAGCATGTAAAGGAAGATAAAGCTGTAAGCGTATATGAGAAATGCCTTAATTTTCCTGTCCATTTAACCGTCCTCAATAGGAGTATCCCAATCCCCTCAACTGTTCAGGCCTGCTTCTCCAGTCCTCCTTCACCTTCACCCAGAGCCTCAGGTAAACCCTCTTTCCGAGGAGCTCCTCAAGCTCCTCCCTTGCAAGTTGACCTATCTTCTTTAACCTCTGACCCCCCTTGCCGATTATTATCGCCTTTTGGGAGTCCTTCTCAACGATTATGTCGGCATCAATGACGAGCATGTTGGGATTCCTGTCACCGGGCTGAATGTTAACTACCCTAACGGTAGTTGCGTGGGGAACCTCCTCCCTCGTGAGGAGCATTATCTTCTCCCTGATTATCTCCGAGATAAATTGGTCTATCGGCTGGTCCGTCACCATTCCCTCTTCGTAGTACTTGGGGCCTTCGGGAAGGTACTTAACGATTAGGTCGAGTAACCTATCAAGGTTTGTTCCCTTAGTTGCAGAAATGGGAACTATGTCGTCAACGAACGGAAACTCCTTGCTTATCTCGTCAATGAGGGGAAGGAGCTCCTCCTTCCTGACCCCGTCTATCTTGTTTATAACAACAATGACCTTCGTATCCTTCCTCTTTTCCTCACCTATTCTCTGAAGGATTTTCCTGTCGGCCTCGGTCAGACCATCCCTCGCATCTATCAGAAAGAGAATTACATCTGCGTCCGGAATAACGCTAAAGGCCACTTCGTTCATGTACCTGTTTAACTCAAACTTCTCCTTGTGAATTCCCGGAGTGTCAAGGAAAACTATTTGGGCGTCCTTCATGTGTTTAACGCCAACAATCCTGTGTCTCGTCGTCTGCGGCTTGTCGGTAACAATTGCGACCTTTGTTCCGAGAAGGCTGTTAAGAAGGGTTGACTTTCCAACGTTCGGCCTTCCGAGTATTGCAACGTAACCGGACTTAAACTTCTTCTCCTCTTCCACCTCTACTCCTCCGAAATTCCTCAAAGTATTTGAGGTCTAATTTAATCTGCTCAACAAGTTCTTCAACGGAATTAAACTTCTTTTCTGGTCTGAAGAACTCTAAAAACTCAACCCTAACCCTCTTACCGGTAAGGTCAGGAATTTTCTCGTTAGGCACGTAAATTTCCACGAGGGGTTCACCGTTTTTCAGCGTCGGAGCTCTGCCGTAATTGGCAATCCCCAAATACTTACGCCCGTCAACTTCAACCCTTACTGCGTAAACTCCAAAGGGTAGCGGAAGGTGTTTGTCCGGCACGACGTTTATGGTCGGAAATCCCAACTCCCTTCCTCTCCCCTCTCCCTTTACAACCAAACCGAAAGAAAAGTAGGGAAATCCGAGGAGGCCGTTTGCCGCCTTTAGGTCTCCGGATTTGAGAAGGTCCAAAATCCTGCTGGTGCTTATCTTTTCACCCTCCTCCCTCTCAATCCCAACTGAAATTACTTCAATCCCCAAATCCCTTCCCAACCTCCTCGCAGTCTCAACGTCTCCGCTCCTTCCCCTCCCGAACCGCCAATCGCTACCGACAACGAGAAAGGAGCAACCCAAATCCCTTAAAAACTGTAAGAATTCAAAGGGAGAGAGGTCTTTAATCTGAGAAAAGGGAACATCAAGGAGCTCCACCCCCAACTCCCTGGCAATCTCCCTCCTCTCCTCCTCGGTAAAAACCTCCTCAACGACCCCCCTAATGGATATTACAACTACCCTATCGCAGACTTCCTTCGCCTTTTCTATGAGTCTCCTGTGCCCCCTGTGGAATGACTCAAACTTCCCTACCGTGCAGCACTTCCTCTGCAATTTTGACCGCTGAGCTCGTTCCAATTCTCTCGGCTCCGATTTCCAAGAACTTCTTAACCGCAGAGAGCTCCCTTATCCCGCCTGCAGCCTTCACCTTAACTTTTCCCTTAGAACAACTCACCAAAAACTCAACGTCCCAAACGCTTGCACCGTAGGGAGCATATCCCGTTGACGTCTTTACGAAATCCCACCCCGTATCGGCGGCAAGCCTACACAGCGTAGACTTTTCCTCCTCTGTAAGGTAACAGCACTCAAAAATCAGCTTGAGTATTTTGTCGGGGAGGTTGTTCCTTATTTCAAGGAGCTCCTCCTCAACCCTCCTCCAATCCCCCTCCTTAACGGCTCCAATATCAACAACGACGTCAAGCTCTCCTGCTCCCTCCTCAGCAGAAAAGAGGGCCTCTGCAACCTTTAAGTTGAGGGGAACTGCAGAAAGGGGAAAAGCTACAACGGAACAAACCCTTTCTTCGGGTAGGATAATTCGCGCCGTTTTCACGTGTTTCGGAAAGACGCAAAGGGTCGCAAAACCGAACCTCTTAGTCTCCTCAGCCGCCTTTAGAATGTCCTCACTCGTGGCCGTTGACCTTAAAACGGAGTAGTCTAACTTTGAGAGAATCTCCATGACTGCCCCAGAATTAGTTAACCTAAAGGGATTATAACATTGAGTTAAGGGAGTTTTAGACATATCTTTCTCAATTTAAGGAGGAGAGATGAGGCTGAATAAGTTTTTGGCATATGCGGGCTTTGGAGCAAGGAGAAAGGTTGAGGAAATCATTAAGCAGGGAAGGGTTGAGGTTAACGGGGAGATAGTTACAAACCCTGCCGTTGAAGTTGACCCAAAGAGGGACGTCATCAAGGTTGACGGAGAAAGGGTTAGACTCCCCAAAAAGTTCGTTTACATAGCTTTCAACAAGCCACAGGGCGTTTTAACGGCAATGGAGAGAGCTCCTAAGGACAAGAGACCCATAGTTGCCGACTACTTCAGAAAGTTTCCGGTAAGGCTCTTTCCGGTAGGCAGGTTAGACTACAACACCGAAGGACTGCTAATAATGACAAACGACGGGGAGTTAGCAGATAGGCTTGCCCACCCGAGGTACCACGTTCCGAAAACCTACATAGCGAAGGTAAAGGGAAGGGTGAAGCCGGCCGAGATAGAGAGGATGAGGAAGGGAGCTCTCCTAACCGACGACAAAGGAAAAAAGTTTTTCATAAAGCCCCTTGACGTTAAGCTGCTCCATCCTTCAAAGACCGGCAGGAACACCTACGTTCAGATAACGATAGACCAGGGGAAGAACCGTGTCGTGAGGAGGTTCTTTGATAGGTTTGACCACGGCGTTTTAAAGCTCAAGAGAGTAGCCGTAGGACCGATAAAGCTCGGCGACCTACCCAAAGGTTCTTACAGGGAGCTAACTCCCGAGGAGGTAAAGAGGTTGAGAAGGGCTGCCGGTTTGGAGGAGGAATGATAGTTATTGCCGGTCCGTGTGTTATAGAGGATAGAGATACCCTCTTTAAGGTTGCAGAGGTCGTTAGGGAGCTCCAGGAAAACCACCCAGAGCACACCTTTATCTTTAAGTCTTCCTTTGACAAGGCAAACAGGAGCTCCATCTCATCCTACAGGGGACCGGGACTTGAGAGGGGACTGGAGCTCCTTTCCGAGGTCAAGAATGAGTTCTCCCTTCCGATAACGACAGACATCCACGAGAGCTGGCAGGCCGAACCGGTCGGTAAGGTCGTTGACGTTGTCCAGATTCCGGCGTTCCTCTGCAGGCAAACAGACCTACTCGTTTCGGCTGCAAAAACGGGGAAAACGGTCAACGTCAAAAAGGGACAATTTATGGCTCCCTGGGATATGGGTAACGTTGTTGAAAAGTTAAAGGTTAGCGGAGCAAGGGAGATTTGGCTGACAGAGAGGGGAACGACCTTCGGTTACAACAACTTGGTCGTTGACTTTCGCTCCCTTCCCATAATGAAGAAATTTGGAGTAAAGGTATTCTTTGATGCAACCCACTCCGTTCAAAGGCCCGGGGGACTCGGAAAGTCAAGCGGAGGAGACAGGGAGTTTGTCCCATACCTCTCCCGTGCAGCCGTTTCTGTCGGTGTTGACGGTCTCTTCTTTGAAGTCCACCCCCAACCAGAAAGGGCGCTTTCGGACGGTCCGAACATGCTAACCCTTGGGGAGTTTAAATCGCTCATAGAAAAACTGTTTAAATTGGACGAGCTGATTGGGGAGCTCTACGGTGAACGATGATAGGAGGATAAGGGAAATCGTCAAAATTCTCAGGGAAAGGGCAAAGGAGTGGGAAACTCCGGCAGTTTCCGTCGTATCCCAAACCGAGAAAGACCCCTTTAAGGTGTTAGTTTCAACGATTTTGAGCCTAAGAACGAAGGACGAGGTCACGGCAAGGGCATCGGAGAGACTCTTTCGGGTCGTTAAGTCTCCGAGAGATTTACTGGAACTCTCTGAGGAGGAAATTGAGAAACTCATCTATCCGGTTGGATTTTACAGGAGGAAGGCAAGAAACCTTAAAGAGATAGCGAAAATACTGATTGAAGAGTACAACGGGAAAGTTCCAGATACAATAGACGAGCTCCTCAAGTTGCCCGGAGTAGGGAGGAAAACGGCCAACTTGGTCGTCACGTTAGGTTTCGGAAAGCCGGGGATATGCGTCGATACCCACGTCCACAGAATAATGAACAGAATAGGATACGTAGAGACAAAGACTCCCGAGGAGACAGAGTTTGCCCTGAGGGAGAAACTGCCGAAGGAGTTCTGGATAGAGATTAACGACCTTCTCGTTTCACTCGGGCAGAATGTGTGCCACCCGACCTCTCCCAAGTGTTCCCAGTGCCCCATCTCAAAGCTGTGTAAAAGGATAGGAGTGAAAAGGAGTAGGTGATGAGGGTCTCCCCGCTCTTTACAGACCTTTACGAACTGACCATGATGTGTGCCTATCTAAACAGCGGTAAAAGGGGTTGGGCTTCCTTTGAGCTTTTCGTGAGGGAGCTCCCCCAAAACAGAAACTACCTCGTCTTTTCGGGACTTGGGGAAGTCTTAGAGCTTGCCGAAAACCTCACGTTCTCAAAAGAGGAAATAGACTACCTTTACTCTCTCAAAATTTTTCCCGACTGGTTCCTGGACTTTTTAAAGGAGTTTAGGTTCACGGGCAAAATTTACGGAATGAGGGAGGGAGAAATCTTCTTCCAAAACGAACCCGTCCTGAGGGTGGAGGGCCCCATATACGAAGCCCAGCTCCTTGAAACTGCCGTAATGAACCAAGTTCACATATCATCCCTCATAGCCACAAAGGCGGCAAGAATCTTCTCTGTTTCAAGGGGGAGAGCTCTAGCCGATTTTTCGCTTCGGAGGACCCACGGCACCGATGCCGGCCTGAAGGTTGCCAAAAACTCATACCTGGCAGGATTTAACGCAACCTCAAACGTCCTGGCCGGAAAAATCTACGGAATACCCGTCGTAGGAACGGTCGCCCACTCCTTCATAATGTCATTTGAGAGCGAGGAGGAGGCCTTTAGGGCATACCTTGAGACCTTCCCGGAAAACGGAGTCCTACTGATAGACACGTACGATACGGTTGAGGGAGCAAAAAAGGCCGTAAAGGTGGCAAAGGAGTTGGGAGTCAAATTGAGGGGCGTGAGGTTAGACAGCGGAAACGTGGTGGAACTTTCAAAAAGGGTGAGAAAAATCCTTGACGATTCAGGGTTTTACGACACAAAAATCATCGTTAGCGGAGGGCTGGACGAGTACAGAATTGATGAAATTTTGAGGGAGGGAGCTCCCGTTGATTCATTTGGCGTCGGAACGAAGTTCGGAACGTCATCAGACTCTCCCTATATAGACTTTGTCTACAAGTTGGTTGAGTACGACGGAGAACCGGTCATGAAGCTGAGCCCCGGAAAGAAGATGTATCCGGGGAGAAAGCAGGTCTTTAGGAGGAACGGAGAGGACGTCGTCTCCCTCTTTGGAGAAAACATTGACGGAGAACCCCTTTTAAGGAAGGTCTTTGAGGACGGAAGGCTCACTTCAAATTTTTTGTCACTTTCGGAAAGCAGGGAATTTTTCCTAAAGAGGTTTGAGGAACTACCCAAAGAGATAAGGAACATTTACGAGAGGGTGGAGTATCCCGTCCTCGTAAGCAGTAAACTTGAAGCCCTATACTCAGAGGTTGAGAGGAGGATTCTTGAAAAGACCGAGAATAATAACGATTGACGGTCCTGCCGGAGCCGGAAAGAGCACGGTTGCAAGGGAGATAGCGAGGAGGTTCGGCTACCTCCACCTTGATTCAGGAGCCCTTTACAGGGCCATAGGATACGCGTGTAAGGAGAGGGGAGTCAACCTAAACGACGGGGAAGCCGTTTTAAAGGTGGCAAGGAGTCTAAGTGTTGAGCTCCTTCCGGAGGGGAGAGTCCTGTTAAACGGAGAGGACGTTACGGAAAGGATAAGAACCCCTGAAGGGGGAGCTCTCGCCGCACGGGTAGCCCAGTACCCCGAGGTTAGGGAAATCGTTGTGGAGCTCCTGAGAAAAATGGCAAGGGGAAAAAGGGTAGTGATAGACGGAAGGGACGCCGGAAGTTACATCTTTCCCAATGCAGACCTCAAAATCTACCTGACGGCATCACCGGAGGAAAGGGCAAGGAGGAGGTATGAGGAGCTCCTGAAAAAGGGCTTTAAGGTCAGTTATGAAGAAGTTTTGAAGGAAGTCTTAGAGAGGGATAGGATGGACGAGTCGAGGAAATTTGCTCCACTGAAAGTCCCCGAAGGGGCAGTTACAATAGATACAACGGGAAAGTCCTTAGAGGAGGTAATTTCAGAAATTTCAAAACTCATAGACCCTTAGTGAATTTCACTCAAAAAGTCATTTACGGTAATTATTTCAAACTCAAGCCTGTCCTCCCCGCACTCCCTCAACCACTTTAAGGATGTTTCTCTACACCACTCAAGGTCTATGTCGGGGGCAAAACTTGCAAGGTAGATTCTCGCCTCAAAAAACCTCTTCAAAAGCCTTGAGAGCTGATTGAGGTAGAAGACCTTCTCCCTCACCTTCCTTCCCTTCTCCCCTCCCTTAAAGCCCAACCTGAGGAAAAACTCAACGTTTCCCTTACACTCGTAGCCCTCAATGTAATCCCTCCCCCAGAAGGCAACGTCAATGTTTTTCCCGGAGAGCTCCCTATCCTTACAGAAAACCCTCAAAATCCTCCTGTTCACCATCGGCTGGCAGTGCATTGAGAGGAGCTCCACCCTCCCCTTCTCAACGGGCCCGAGGTGAAAGACAAGCTCCTCAAAGAGTCTGCCCTTTCTGAGAGCTATCAGGTCGTCCTGAGGTATAGGCTTTCCCGACGAGTTCTCAGAGTGCTTTGTAAAGAAGTTTTCTATCAGCTTCCAGAGAATTCTCCTCTCGGGATTTGAGAGGGGAAGGAGTGAAAGGAACTCTTCCCTCTTTTCCCTCTTAAATTCAAAGAACTGCCTCAAGTGGTCAACGTACTGGAAGAACTCCGCAACTTTCCCGATAACTCTTACCCTCTCCCTTTTCCTCAAACAGACCAGAAAGTGAACCAACTCCTTTACAGGCTCACCCAAAAACCTCTCAACATCAACGTAACAGCTAAAGAGTGCCATCACTTAACGAAGTAGTTTAAGAGGGATAGGTTCTGAGTCTGCTCAATTGATGCAAGCAGTGCCTGGTAGGCCGTTTTGGCCTTCTCATACTCTGAGATTACGGAGGCGTAGTCTGCGTCCTCTATCTTTGACTGGAGCTCCTTAAAGTGGAGGGCTATGGCCTCATTCTGAGTTTTAAGGCTCTCAACAATTTTCTCCTTCGTTCCCAAGACTGACCTGAAGGCCATAATCTTTGAGAGCCCCTTGTCAAAGGCATCAAGGAGCTTTAAGTCCTCGGCTCCGTCTCCCAAGTCAACGGTTATCGTTTCGGTCTGTAGCTGAGAAAGGTTCCCGCTCTCAATGATATCGGCAATCCTGTTGAGAACCTCAACCACCGTAATTTTGTTTGAAACCCTGTTAACGCCGAAGTAATCCCTGCCGTTAAAGGTCGTATTTATGTCAACGCCATTTGCGACAGAGACCGTAGTTTCAACGGCCTCTCCGCTGTAAGTCCCGTCTGAGCCAAAGGGCGGAGATTGACTCTTAACGCCTCCGAATATGTAGGAGTCCCCTACCCTCGTATTTCCCATGTTCACTATGTACTCGGCGACCTTTCTAAAGTAATCGGCAAGGACTTTCGCGTCCTCTCCGTTCAGAGCTCCCGTATTTAAAACCTGAACTATCTTTACCCTTGCCTCCTGTAAAAGGTTCACGGAGGAGTTGAGCGAAGTCTCTGCCGTGCTGAGTATTGAGCTCGTTAGGTCAATGTTTCTGTTAAACCTTTTAAGTTTCCCCACGAGCCTTTCAAACCTCAACTTCCTTGCAAAGTCAACGGGATTGTCAGACGGAAAGAGGAGGGACTTCCCCGAGGAAATTTCCTCAGTAGCCCTCTTTAGCTGAGAGTTTCTCAACCTGTCATACCTGAGCAGAATGTCAAAGAGCTCCTGATTCGTTACCCTCATGGCTACCTCTTCATGTTGAGAATTGTCTGGAGAAGCTCATCCGTTACGGTTACGATTCTCGCAGCAGCCTGATAGGCCCTCTGGTACTTTGTCAAGTTGACCAGCTCCTCGTCTAAGTTTACACCAGAGAGCTCCTTCACCTTCTCCTCTATCGACTGAAGCCTGAAGTCGGAGCTCTTTAAGAGGTCCTTAACCTCCTTAACGTCTCCTCCTACCTTTGAAACGATTTCCGTTGCGTAGTATTCGGAGAAACTGAGGTCTGAGAGTTCAGAGTAGGTGGTATTTCCCAACTCTATCAGTTTCTTTATGTTCGTATTGTCCGAATTTAAGTAGTTCGGGTCTGCTGCGGCCGCCACCTTTTTAGGGTCGTCATAGGCCAAAACTATGTTTGAGGCATCAATCGGTTCACCGTTATCGGAGCTAAAGAGAGCTATTCCGGTATTTCCGTAAAGGTCGTATCCTGCCTCGTGCTGCTGGTTGACTTTTGTCGCAAAGGTTGAGACCAAATTGTTCAGTCTCTCCATAAACTCGTCTGTTTTTTCTAACCCTTTAACTATTCCGCCTATCTTTCCACCCTTCAAGTCATCTGTAATGTCAACGCCGTTAACGGTTAACCTTCCGTTTTCATAGTTTACATTAAAGCTCTGCTCCTCAAGGACTAAAGGAGCTCCTTTAGCCGTAAAGAGCCTCACCCTCCCGTCGGAAAGGTAAACTACCTTAACATCTATGAGGGAAGAAATCTCCTTGACCGTCCTGTCCCTCTCATCAAGGTACTGGTTAAACCTATCCGAAGAGTCCCTGTAAAGGAGCATGTTTTTGTTAATCTCTTTGAGCTTTTCGGTGAGCCTGTTTAATTCGCCCAGAGTGTCAGTTAACTGCTTTTTTGAAGTCTCCCTTATCTCCTCAAGTGAGGAGTAGGTATCCCTAATCCTCCCGACCAAAGTTCTTGCAGAGGAGAGGAAACTCTCCCTTGCCGCGATGTCATCGGGCTTAACTGCAATGTCGTTCATTGAGTTAAAAAAGTCGTTTAAGGCCTCAGATATACCGCTACCCATTTGGTCGTTAAAGAGGCTCTCTATCTGTTCCAGTATGTCCTTATAGGTCTTGAGTCCTTCGTTCTCTCCATTTTCCGAAATCAACCTCTTAAAGTAAGCCCTGCTGAAAATCCTCCTTATTTCCTCAACCGAAACTCCCGAGGCCGGAACGTCTGCAAAAATCGGGACCTCCCGAGAGTAGCCGTCGGTATAAACGTTGTTGATGTTCCTGTTTGTTGTTCTTATCCCGATTTGATTGGAAAGGAGAGACTGACTTGCGATGGAGAGAGCTCCGAAAAGGGCCATCCTTCCTCCAAATTCAACATCTCTTAAACTTAAATTATCGTCAAAGTTTAACCACTATTTAGGCTTTTCCTTTAAATATGTTATCCCTCTCCCTCTCTCCGTAAGTTACACTATCGCCAAAGAGCTCCTTCTCAATCTCTTCAAAAAAGGCCATGTGGTTTGAAATAAGTGAGGAAACTTCCGCATTAAGCTCATAAATTTCCAAAATTTCGTCCTTAAAGGGAATCAACTCCTCCTCAGAACGGGACGATATCTGAAGGAGAAGTTTTCTCTTTTCTTCTTGAACCTCAAGGAACCTCTCAACGCTTTCCAGGGGAAACCTGAGGAGAATTTCCCTCTCTTCCTCAAGGAGATTTTTCAACTTTTTTAGTTGCTCTAACACTTCCATAACTACTCCGTCAAAAGCCTAATAGTCTTTAGAATCTCCCTCTGCCTATCAACTATGTACCTGTAGATTAAGTCCTTCTCCCTCTGAGAAATTCTCTTAAAGTAAATCCCCACCTTTTCGCCACTTTCGTATGAATCCTTTGAAACTACAACGCCCTCTGCATTTACCTTCCCGCAGGGGAACTCTACCTCCAACTTAACCTTATCGCCATAGTTCAAGTAACCTTTAGGAACAACTATACCAATACCATCTTCAGAAATATCGTAAGGCTTCACCTCTTCCCCTTTCTCCTCACCAATCAAAACTACCCTAATTGAGGAATCGGGGACCCTCACCCTGAGACTCCTCCTTGAAAGCCTCGGGTCATTTGAAAGCCTCGGAAGAGTCGTCTCCACAAATTCATCGTTGTAGTAGGTAACATCGGCCTCAAGGAACCTCTTCTGATTAAACTCGGGGTCAAGAAATTCAAAAAACAGCTTTCCAGTTTCGCCAACGGCTAAATTGAGTTTTGGCTCGCTCTTCCAGTGAACAAACTTACCCTCAATATCCTGAATTTCCGTCTTTGCCCTTATCGGAACTTCACTGTAAAAACTCAGAACTTCTACTTTTTCCCCTCTTTTCATAAGCTCTTTCATCCAATTGATTATTCTCTCCTTTATGTCCATTAAAACCCCCGGTTTAAAGTACTTGCCAAATTTTAACCCATTGCTTAAATTACAGGGCGTAATTCGGGGCATAGCTCAGCTTGGTTAGAGCGCGTGCCTTGGGAGCACGAGGTCGCCCGTTCAAATCGGGCTGCCCCGACCATTCATAAGGGGCCCGTAGCTCAGCTGGATAGAGCAACGGACTTCTAATCCGTAGGTCGGAGGTTCGAATCCTCCCGGGCCCGCCACAGAACTCAAATCCCCTCCTTGCAGAGCTCCAACTTTCCCCTCATAAAAACCTCTCCCTTTTCGGGAGAGAAACCGAGGCGAAATCCGTAATATTCAACGCCATTAAATAGAGCTCTCTTAAAGGCATCACAAAAGGCCGAATCGGTTTCAGAGTTTGGGGAAAAGCAGACGCAATCCCTAAACGAAAGAAAGAGAACGCCGGCTCTAAAACCCTTTTCCCTTAACTCCACCAGCTCTAAAAGGTGCTTTCTTCCCCTTTCCGTCGGAGCATCGGGAAAGAGACAAACGCCCCCTTTAACGAGGTTACACCCTTTGACTTCAAGGTAGAAATTCCCATCAATGAGAAAGTCAATCCTGCTCCTTCCAACCGAAACTTCCCTTTCAACTGACTCTGGAAGGAAACCGAGAAATCCCCCCTTTATTAGTGATTCCGCAATCTTTGAGTGAAGGGAAGGATTTAAGAATACCCACTCACCATCAGACTTTACCGCAATCAACTTGTAGTCAAGTTTACCTTTTGGATTTGGGGAAAGGACTAAAGGAGCTCCCCTCCTTAAGAGCTCCTTCAATCTACCTGTATCCGAAAGGTGTGCCCTTCTCTCCTTCCCATTAACACTAACCCTACATACAAACCTGTTCTCCCTCTCTAAAAACTCCCCACAGGTCAAGTCACCGAGAATTTCCTTTACGTTCAGGAGAACTTTAAAGGGACTTTTGAACTTCAAAGTCTATTTCCCTACCAAGGTGCCCCGTAGCATTTGCAACGTGAACTACTACCTGTCCCGTTTTGGGATTGTAGTCAAGGACGGTAATGCCGCAGTTTGCCTGCTTAAAGGCCCAGAACTTATTGAGGTCTGTCCCCAAAAGGTAACACATAAGAACCTTATTAGTGGCATCGTGTCCGACAATTACTATTAAGTCCTCATCGGAATGTTGAGAGACAACTTCCTCAAAGGCTTTAACTGCCCTTTCATAGACGTCCTTTAAACTCTCCCCGGTCTCTCCGGGCATCTTCACTTCGGCCGGTCTCTCCCTCCAGAGTTTCAGGAGCTCCGGATACTTCCTCTCAACCTCCTCTGCAAGCAGTCCCTCCCACTCTCCGTGGTCAATCTCCTTAAACCCTTCCTTCCTTATAACTTCCAAACCGTGGTGCTTGGCAATCTCCTTTGCAGTATCAACACACCTTGAAAGGGGACTTGAATAAACGGCCTTTATTGGAAATTCCTTTAAGGCCTCTCCAACCTTTCTCGCCTGCTCCTTACCCTCCTCGTTCAGCGGAATGTCGTACTTTCCCTGATATCTGCCTTCAGCATTCCAAACCGTTTTACCGTGCCTAACGAGAATTACTTTTGGCATTTTCTAACTCCTGAAGTTTTTTTCGGAATTATACAGGCTCTGGAAGGGAGGGCAGGAAAGATTGGTGCCCGGGGCGGGAATCGAACCCGCACGGCCTTGCGGCCAAGGGATTTTGAG
>CAZEDJ010000008.1:0-22740 GCA_964511045.1 uncultured bacterium | reverse complement strand
ACCTCTTAGGGCTCATACCTTTCGGATTGGGAATATTTATCACAGCTCCCATATCTCTCATGGCAATAGTCTCGGCCTACGTGTCCGAGTTCTACGGAGAGAAGGCCGAAGGGGAAGGGACGAACGGTTAAGAAAAGAGCTTTTATAAAAGCATTTTAATTCCTAAGACTATCAATAAAAGGCCAAAGAGTTTTTTTAGAGCCTTTTGCTCCGTTGAGTGGAGAAACTTCAGTCCGAGTCGGCTGCCCGCTATTCCTCCGATTGAAACGAGGAGTGCAGCCGGAATGTAAACGTAGCCGACCTGATAGTTGAGGACTTTCTGGGCCGGAACTATTGAGTAGAGAACCGTTCCGAAAACGGCATTGACGAAGGAGAGAACGGAGGCAAGGGCAACAACTTCCCTCACGTCCCTCTGCGAGAGGCTGAACATTAGGGTATTAACCACAACTCCCCCTCCAATTCCGAGGAGGGCACTGAAAAATGCAGAAGTTAGGGATATAAGGGGAGCGAGGAGCTTTTCCTTTATGGGAAGCTTTAATCCACTCCCCTTTCCGGAGAGTATTTTTAGCGAAAGGAGTATTAAAAAGAGGCCGAAGAACTTTTTGAGGAGCTCTCCGGAAACAGCGTGGGAGATGAGAACTCCTGTTGAAATTCCCAAGAGAATAAAGGGCATTAGCCTCAGAATTTCCCCGACGGAGACCTTTCCCTTCAGTATGTGGAATCCCGACGTAAACAGGGTTGATACGGCAATGACGGAGAGGCTCGTTGCAACGGAAAGCTTAAAACCTATCTCCTTAGGAACCCCTTTAAGGGAAAAGAAGTAGCTAAAGGCGGGAACTAAGATTACACCGCCCCCTATTCCAAAGAGGCCTGCAGCAAACCCCGAAATCAGTCCTATGAGCAGGAGGGAGACGTAAACCTCCACTACTTTACCTCTCCGTCAATCCAGTCCAAGTATCCCGAAAAGCCGCCCCTTATGGGAACGGCTATTATCTCCGGGGTCTCGTAGGGGTGAAGGGAGAGAATCTCCCTCTCAAGCTCGCCGTAAACCTTTGATTTTGTCTTTATCAGCAGGAGGTATTCGGAGCTCTCCTCAACGTTGCCCTCCCACCAGTAAAGGCTCCTTACTTCAAAAAACTGTATGCAGGCCGCAAGCCTCTTTTTAAGGAGCTCCTTAGAAATTCTCTCCGCATCCTCCCTTTTGGGAACGGTTGTCATTACTTGGATATAATCCATCTCCACCTCCCATTAAATTCTACCTGTTTTAAGGAGGAAGATTTGAAGTTTGTCGGAGCCCACGTTAGCACAGCCGGAGGAGTATTTAACGCCCCCTTAAATGCAGAGAGGATAGGGGCAAGGGCATTTGCCCTCTTTACGAAGAACCAGAGGCAATGGAAGGCAAAGCCTTTAACGGATGATGATGTCGGAAAGTTCAGGGAAAACTTGGAAAGAGTAGGGATAGACCCTAAACACATCCTCCCACACGACAGCTATCTCATAAACTTGGGAAATCCCTATCCCGAAAAGAGGAGAAGGTCATTAGAGGCCTTTATAGACGAGATAGAGAGGTGCTACCTCCTCGGACTCAAGTATCTCAACTTCCACCCCGGAAGCCACCTCGGGAAGATGAGTGAGGAGGAGTGCTTAGAGGTAATCGCAGACTCCATCAACGAGGCAATTTACAGGACGAGGGACGTTGTTCTGGTGATTGAAAACACAGCCGGACAGGGCTCAAACGTTGGATACAGGTTCGAACACCTTGCAAGGATAATTGAGTTGGTTGAGGATAAGTCAAGAATCGGCGTCTGTTTGGATACATGCCACATGTTTGCAGCCGGTTACGACATCAGAACGAAGGAAGAATACGAGAGAACGATGAGAGAGTTTGGAGAGGTAGTTGGATTTAAATACCTAAAGGGAATGCACTTGAACGATGCAAAGTCGGAGTTGGGAAGCAGGGTTGACAGACACCACTCAATCGGCAAGGGAAACATAGGAATTGACGCATTCCGATTTATAATGAACGATGATAGGCTCAACGACATACCTTTAATTCTTGAAACGATAGACCCTTCAATATGGAAGGAGGAGATAGAGCTCCTATACTCACTAATTGAAGAGTGAAGGAGGGAGAGATGGTCTTTTCAGACAGGAGAGAGGCCGGGGAGCTCCTTGCAAGGGAGATATACGAGAGGTTTGGAAGGACGCTCGTAGACCCGGTCGTCGTCGCAATTCCGAGGGGAGGGGTTGTAGTTGCAGAGCCCATTGCCGATGTCCTCAGAGCTCCCATTGAGCTCGTATTTCCGAGGAAGATTGGAGCTCCTTTCAACGAGGAGTTTGCCGTCGGAGCTGTAACAGAGGACGGCCGGATACTTTTAAACCCTTACGCCGAGGTTATCGGCGTAACGGAGGAGTACCTAAAGAGAAAGGCTGCCGAGGAGCTGAAGGAGATAGAGAGGAGGAGAAGGAAGTACTTGGGAGACCTCCCGAGAATTCCCCTTGAGGGAAGGGACGTCATCCTCGTTGATGACGGAATAGCAACGGGGCTAACGGTAAAGGCCGCAATTCTCTCCCTAAGGAGGCAGAATCCCAAAAGGATAATCTTGGCGGTTCCCGTAATGCCCCGTGACAAGGTTGACGAGTTCAGGGACTTGGTTGACGAGTTGGTCGTTCTCCACGCTCCGGAGCTCTTTCAGGCCGTCGGCCAGTTTTACAGGGACTTTTCACAGACGACCGACGAGGAAGTTATTGAAATATTGAGGAGAAACAGGGAAAGGTTTGGATAAGGGGCATTTAAGCCCCCATTAGAAACTACAACCGGAACACCCTGAACAGCCGTGGCCGTGCTGCTTAGGTCCCTCAATTGCCTCCTGTAATAGGGCATTAACAGTTTCAAGCATCTGGGAAAACCTCTGGTTGGCCTCCAGGTACTCCTTTCCTACGGGGTGTTCTGCAAACTTGTTGAAGGCCTCCTCAAGCTGCTGCATTGCTTCCGGAGTTTGGGACATTTGGGCCATCTGCTGGAGTCTCTGAACCTCGTTAAAGAGCTTCATTGCCTCCGGGTCCATCTTCAACTTAGTCTCTGCAGCCCTGAAGTTCGCAAGCTCCTCGCTCTCTGCGATTGCCTGGGCAAGTTCAGAAGCCTTTTTGATAACTTCTGCCGACATACTTCCTCCTGAAATCGTGTATTAGTGCCAATTTATGGCCAAGGAAAGGACATAACAACCTTAACGGCTCCTTGAATAGATAAACCTTCCGCAGTAGGGACACTTTGTCTTTCCCGGTTCAAGTTTTTTTAGGAGCTCCTTAAACTCAGCAGGTGAGTAGGTAATTCCACACCCTTCACAGGCTCCATGGGAGATGTCAGAAAAGACAAGGCCGTTAAACTTCTCCTTTAGCTCCTCGTAGGTTTTAAGCTCTTCCTCCGAAATTCCCCTCTTTATCTCCTCAATTTCACTTAAGACCCTTTCCCTCTTTTTCTCAAACTCACCAATCTCGGCATCTATTTCCTTCATCTCCTCCTTCAGCTTTTCCACCTTCGGTAAAACGTCCCTCCTTACCTTCTCGTAGGCCTCCTTCAGTGTCTCAACCTCTGCCTCTAACTTTGCAATTTCCTGAGATGTCTTAATAATCTCATCCTCGTTTTTTGCAATTTGCCTCAAAATCTCCTTAAACTCGCTCCTGCTCTTGGCACTCTCCTTCTGTCTCTTGAGTTCCTCTATTCTCTCCCTCTTGTAGGAGACGAAGTTCTTTAAGTCCCTCAGCTTTCTCTTCTTCTCTTCAAGTTTCTTCCTTGCCGCCTCAATCTGTTCCTGAAGCCTCTCAACTTCCCTCTCCAAGGCTTCCCTCTTCTCCTTGAGCTCCCCTAACCTCGTCTCTATCCTCAGGAGCTCTATCTCTCTATTTTGAACCTCTAAGAGCTTTTCGTTCAGCATTTCACCACCTCAAAGGGGGATTTTTCGTCTAAGACCAAAAACTCCACTTCCGGAAAGTTTTCAACCAGAAGCGGAAGGAGCTCCTTGAAAAAGAGCCTCTCTGTTCCGAAGTGGCCGAGGTCAAAGAGCGTTAAGCCTAAATCTAATGCCTTCACCGCATCGTGGTACTTGACGTCTCCCGTTATGTAAACGTCGGCAAACCTTGAAACTGCATCTATGAAGGAAGCTCCGCTTCCCGAGCAGACTGCAACCCTCCTGACCTTCTCATCGGGCTTAAAGAGAACGGTTCTGTAAACGTCATCGGGAAGGAATCTCGTCAGTTCTTCAAGGAGCTCCGACTGTCTCATCTCTCTCGGGAGCTCCCCAACAACACCGTAAGGGGGGTTTTGCTGAATGGGTCTCCTCTCTACCAACCCCAAGTAGTCACAGATGACCGCAGTCGGTCCGAGGGGTGAAACGTCCAGGTTTGTATGGAGGGATATGAGGTAGATGGAGCTCCTTACCAAATCTATGAGTAAGTTTTGCGGATAGAGCTCCGGTTCAAAGCGTTTGAGACCCGATATCGTTAGGGGATGGTGGGTTATTAAAAGGTCAATCCCTCTCTCCTTTGCCCCTTTTATAACATCCCTTGATACCGAAAGGGCAAGTCCCACTTTTTTTATTTCAGCCTCTTCCTCTCCAAACTGGACGCCAGAGTTATCCCAGCTGTCCTGCGACTCAAAGGGGACTATTGAGTTGAGGAAGTCCTTAATTTCCTTGAGTTTAACCATCTTTTCCTCCGAAAGGTGGTAGAATTCTACAAAATCTAAACCGAGGAAGAAATGGCCTACAAGGATTTGAGGGACTTCATAGATAAGCTGAAGGAAGAAGGGGAGCTCAAGGAGATTGACTATCCTGTAAGTTCCTACCTCGAAATAACCGAAATAGCCGATAGGGTCGTTAAGGCAGGGGGACCGGCCCTCCTCTTTAAAAACGTTGACGGAGGGAAGATTCCCGTTGCAATAAACCTCTTTGCAAGCTACAGGAGAATGAAGCTCGCCCTCGGTGATGACCCCGACGAAATCGGAAAGAGGGCGGCAAAGCTCTTAAAGCCCGAAAAGCCTTCTGGTTTTGTTGACAAGCTGAAAAAGTTGGTTGAGCTTAAGAAAATTGCCGACGTGTTCCCAAAAGAGGTTAAGAGGAACAGAGCTCCCTGCAAGGAGGTCATAGAGGAACCAGACCTTTCCAAGTTCCCCATTCTCTTCTGCTGGCCGAAGGACGGAGGGAGGTTCATAACGCTTCCGCTCGTCTTTACGAAGGACCCCGAAACCGGGGAGAGGAACTGCGGTATGTACAGGCTCCACGTTTACACGAAAAACACCACCGGAATGCACTGGCACTGGCACAAGGTTGGAGCAAAGCACTTTTGGAAGGCAAAGAGGATGGGGATAAAGAAGTTTCCCGTTGCCGTTGCAATCGGCTCAGACCCGGCAGTCATCTACTCCGCAACGGCACCCCTTCCCGAGGACGTTGACGAAATGGTCTTTGCAGGTTTCATAAGGGGAAAGGCCGTTGAAATGGTTAAGTGTGAAACCGTTGACCTTGAAGTTCCTGCAAATGCCGAAATCGTCCTTGAGGGTTACGTTGATACCGAGGAGTTCAGGTTTGAGGGACCCTTCGGCGACCACACCGGATACTACTCACTCCCCGACTTTTACCCCGTCTTTCACATAACCTGTATAACGAGAAGGAGGGAACCCATATACCCGGCAACGATTGTCGGAAAGCCCCCCATGGAGGACTGCTACATAGGAAAGGCAACGGAGAGGATATTCCTCCCCCTCCTAAGAACCCAACTGCCGGAAATTGTAGATATGAACCTTCCCATAGAGGGGGTCTTCCACAACTTTGCATTTATCTCAATAGACAAGAGGTATCCCGGACACGCAAGGAAGGTAGTTTCTGCCCTTTGGGGATTGGGACAGATGAGCTTTACAAAGAACATAGTGATTTTTGACAAAGACACAAACGTTCACGACATAGGGGAGGTCCTCTGGAGGTGGGGAAACAACGTTGACCCAAAGAGGGACGTCTTCTTTTCCGACGGACCCGTTGATGCCCTTGACCACACATCTCCCCTTCCCTTCTACGGAAGCAAGATGGGAGTTGACGCAACGAGGAAGTGGAAGAGCGAGGGATTTCAGAGGGACTGGCCGCCGGACATTGAAATGGACGAAAGGGTAAAGAGGAAGGTTGACGAAATTTGGGACAAATTGGGACTCCCCTTTAACGTTAGGAAGAAAGGTCCCTGGAGCTGGGGAAGTTAAAAGTTTCCCGTTGCTAATAAATTTCAACTAACCGGTTGAATTCAACCGATTTCCTGCCATATTAGATACAGCGGAATATGAACAATAAAGGATAGACCTAATACTAAAAAGGGGGCTTGTGCCCCCTTTCTTTAAAGGTTTGAAAGGTCTATTTCATCCTTAACAGTGCAGTATCTCTTACCTCCCAACCTCCCGACTATTCCTTCCTGAGTTTCAAGGAGTTTGGGGTCATAGTTAACGGCAACCACCTCGCCTATGAAGACGTCCATCGGGGTATCTCCCAACTGCAGGTGTTCCCTGAGGATACACTCAAGGGATGCCGGAACGCCGTCAACCCTCGGCGGTTTCACCCTTTTTGACTCTTTCAGGCGGATTCCCAACTCAAGGGGTTCACTTACCTCGGGGGGAAAGTCCCTTCCCGAAAGGTGCATCTTTTCCAAAAACTCCCTTGAAACAACGTTTACAACAAACTCTTTTGTCTCAAGGATGTTCCTTGAGGTGTCCTTCCTGGAACCGTTCTTTTTCCTTCCGACAGAGACAAAAAGGAGAGGCGGTTTTGTCGTTACAGCGTTGAAGAAGGAGAAGGGTGCCAAGTTTACTACTCCTTCCTTAGAGACCGTAGTTATCCAGGCTATCGGTCTTGGGACAACCGTATTAAATATGAGCTTACTGACTAACTTCTGGTTCTCCTTTGAAACGAAAAGAGTCTCCATTCCTACTCCTAACTAACGGTTTTTAAAGAGGACCTCCATTGCCCTCTTAACGGAGCTCCCAAACTCAAATCCACCGTATCCCAACTCCCTCAGGGCAAACTCAGTTACCTCAAGTCCCGTAAGAATGTCAAACTGGTCAACGTATCCCATGTGGGATAGCCTGAATATCTTTCCCTTCAGGTGCTCCTGCCCTCCCGCAATCGTTATTCCGTATTTCTCCCTTGCTATCCTCACAACCTCCTGTCCGTCAATTCCCTCGGGACACTTTACGGCCGTAACGCCGTTTGCCGGGCTTTCGGAAAGGAGCTCCAACCCGAGAGCCTTCACTCCCTCCCTCGTTGCCTCTGCTAAAACCCTGTGGCGCTCTGCAACGTTCTCTATTCCCTCCTCCAAAATCATTTTCAGCGCCTCGTTTAAAGCTACAACGAGGTTTGTTGCCGTCGTGTAGGCCGTCTGCCCCTTTCTCTGCTGCTTTATCTCCTTTGAAAGGTCAAAGTAGTAGTTTCTCGGCTTCAACCTCTCAACTGCCCTCTCGTTTAAGGTGATAACGGCAAGGCCGGGAGGAGTCATGAGGGCCTTTTGAGAGCCCGTTATTGCAACGTCTATTCCCCAATCGTCCGTAGGTATGTCGTAAACGCCGTAGGCCGTTATTCCGTCGGCTATCAAGAGGGTTTCCGGGTGGTCCTTAAGGAGCTCCCCTATTGACTTAACGTCGTAAACCGTTCCGGTTGAGGTCTCACATATCTGAACCAAAACGCCCTTTACGTCGGGGTTTTCCTTCAGAGCCCTCTCAACCTCCTCAACTTTTACGGCCTTACCCCACTCAACGTTTATTACTATCGGGTTTATCCCGTAGGTTCTGCAGAGCTCCTCCCACCTCTGACCAAACTTTCCTCCCACTACGACGACCGCACTGTCTCCGGGCTGGAAGAGGTTTGATACGGCCGCCTCCATTGCCCCGGTTCCAGACGAGGTGAGGATGAGAACCTCTCCCGAAGTTCTCATTACTTTTGAAAGGAGCTCCCTCGTCTCAAGGAATATCTCCTTAAACTCCGGAGACCTGTGGTAGAGGGTAGGTCTTGAGAGGGCTTCCAAAACCCTTTCAGGAACCATCGTAGGGCCGGGGGTTAAGAGTCTCCTCTTTATCGGTTTCAACTTAGCCTCCTTAAGAGAGTATCTCTAAAAACTTCATTATTATCGTCTTTTCCCCAAAGTTTGAGAAGAAGGCCGTTACCTTCGCATTCTCTCCCCTTCCCTCAATCCTCCTAACAACTCCCTTTCCGTACTTTTTGTGAAAGACCAACTTAGGCCTGCTTTCCGCTTTTAACTCCTCCCCTCTCCTCTCAGACCTCTTTCTGACCTCCTTCAAAAGGTGGTTAGGTATTTCGGATATGAAGCGGGAGGGCCTCGTGTCCCTGAGTGTCCCGAAGGTCCTCCTCTTCCTCGCATAGGAGAGGTTTAACAGTTTCTTTGCCCTCGTCATTGCAACGTAAAAGAGCCTCCTCTCCTCCTCAATCTCCTCTGAAGAGTCTGAGGACTTAAAGTGCGGAAAGATTCCCTCCTCAAGCCCCGTTACAAATACTACGGGAAACTCAAGCCCCTTTGACGCGTGAACGGTCATGAGGGTAACCTTTTCCGAGTCCTCAATCTGGTCCTGGTCTGATGAGAGGGCCGTCGTTGTTAGGAACTCAACGTAGAGCTCCTCACCTCTAAGTCCCGTCTTTTCAGCAAACTCCTGAATCGTGTTCCCCAACTCCCTTACGTTTTCCAACCTCTGCTCAAACTCCTCCTTAAATTCCCTCCTCAGATACTCCTCATAGCCAACTGCCGAGACTGTGAACTTCACAAAGTCGTAGGGCGGGAGCTCCCCCACCTTTTCCCTCAGGATTTCCAGAGTTTCCCGGAGCTCCCTCACGGCCCTTTTCTGCTTTTCGGTGCGGAGCTCCTCCTCAAGCCTTTTTAAGGCTTCCCTCCAGGACGTCTCCTCCTCGGTAATCTTCCTCAATCTCTCCTCAGCTCCGCTCCCGAGCCCCCTCTTGGGGACGTTCAATATCCTAAAGAGCGAAATCAGGTCCTCGTCAAAGAGAGAGAGCCTCAGGTAGGCGAGGATGTCCTTTACCTCCTTCCTCTCGTAAAACTTTACCCCTCCGACTATTTGGTAGGAGATTCCCTCTCTCCTCAGGGCGTCCTCTATCGCCCTTGATAGGGCATTTGTCCTGTAAAAGACGGCAATGTCCCTGGGGCTTACCCCCTTTTTCAAGAGGTTCCTTATTCCCCTCGCAACGAAAAGGGCCTCCTCCGAATCGGTCTCGGCCCTAAAGAGCCTAATCGGTTCACCTGTCTCGTTGTCTGTGTAGAGTCTCTTTCCCTTCCTCAGCCTGTTGTTTGAGACCACGGCATTTGCCGCCTCAAGTATGACCTTCGTACACCTGTAGTTTTTCTCAAGCTTTATTACCTTTGCATTCTTAAAGTCCCTCTCAAAGGAGAGGATGTTCTCTATGTTTGCTCCCCTCCAAGTGTAGATGCACTGGTCCTCATCACCGACAACGCAGATGTTTCCCTTTTTCTCAGTTAAAGACCTCGCAATCTCGTACTGGACCTTGTTTGTGTCCTGATACTCGTCTATCAGAAGGTACTGGAAAAAGTCCTGATAGTAATTCTTTAAGTCCTCACTTTTTAGGATTTCCCTTCCGTAGAGGAGAAGGTCGTCAAAGTCAACGGCGTTTAGCTCCTTCAACTTTTTGTTGTAAGTTTCAAAGATTGGAGAGATTCTCTCGTAGTAAATTCCGGCCGATTCAAGTGAGAAGGTTCCGTTCTTTATGTTGCTTATGACGGAAGAGAGAGCAGAGGGGCTGTAGAGCTCCGAGTCAAGGTTCAGCTCCTTAACGACCTCTTTTAAAAGCCTCTTTTTGTCCTCAGAATCAACGATGATAAAGTTAGGCTTAAGCCCAACCCTCCCTGCATGGGACCTGAGGAGCCTTACGCAGAAGGAGTGAAATGTTGAGACGAGGACGGGAACCTCCTTGCCGAGGAGTTCCTCAACCCTCTCCCTCATCTCCCTTGCGGCCTTGTTCGTAAAGGTAATTGCCAAGATTCTCTCGGGTGAGAAGGAGAGCTCCCTCACCATGTAGGCTATCTTGTATGTAATCACCCTCGTCTTTCCCGAGCCGGCACCTGCAAGGATTAACAGAGGAGAGTCAAAGTAGAGAACGGCCTCTCTCTGCTTGTCATTTAGGGACTGAAGGAGTTTCTTCAACTCTCTCTCCCAAGGAAAAGTGAAGTGATTTACGGCTTATAGACGATTGTTGATATTGCGTGTTTGTAGGCGAGGATGTTTCCCATGTAGTTTCTGAGCTTCAAGCAGAACCTGTCAAAGCCCTTCAGTTTGGCCTCTATTCTCGTTCCGTTCCTAAAGTAAACTATTACCCTCTTTCCGAGGGCACTTCGGAGCTCCCTGCTCTGAACTCCCCCCATGGTTGAGCAGGCTATGAGCTTGTAGCCCTCCCTCACCTTCTCCTCAACCTCCTTCCTCTGTTCCTCCGTTAAAACGGGAGGAACCGTAATGAAGGAGGCCGGCTTTACAATTATGTGGTCGTCCAACTCCTCAAAGAGGATGTCTCCGGATGCCTTCAATATTTGAAGAAGAGGCCTTATCTGTTCGGGCTTTACGGAGAGCTCCTCCGAGAGCTCCTCAAACGTTCCCCTGAACTCTCCCCTCTCCTCAAGGAGCTCTATGAGGGAAACTTGAGCTTCTTCAAGCGTCTTGTACCTTTTCATTCCTCTTCCACGTCATACAGAATTGTTGCAACGGCGTGTTTGTAAACCAGAGACTTACCCTTTGGAGCCGTCATTGAGAGGGTAAAGTTGTCAAAGTCCAACAGTTTACCTTCAAGCCTCGTTCCACTTATGAGAAAGACCGTAACGTCCTTTCCGAGCAGCGAGGTCAAAACCGTATCCTGGAGGGACTTTTTCTTTTCTTTTTTTCTCTCTTCCTTCCTTTCCTCCCTTACCTCCTCGGCCCCTTCCATCTCCTCTGCCCCTCCTTCAGGTTTCTCTTCAACCTCACCCTTTGCCAATTTAATTATTAGTCCCTTTCCTCTTTTTGTCTCTATCTTTAGAAATCCCTCCTCCTCAAGCTCCTTCAGCGCCTTCTTTACCAAGTAAGCAGAGGCATTTGCGAGGTTTGAGAGCTCCTCAATCGTTCCGCTGTACTCGCCAAATTCGCTCAAGTACTCCTTAATCCAAATTTTGACCTTTTCAGACTTTGTTTGGCCCGACATTGTTCCTCCGAATTGAAATTAGAGAATCTTCGGCAGAATCCTCTCCTCTAAAGCCTTTGTGCTGAAGTTTCCGCTCCTGAACTCCTCCGTTTCTATCAGCTTTAGGTGAAACGGAATCGTCGTCTTTAATTTCCCCTCTATAACGAACTCGGACAGAGCTCTCTTTCCTCTCCTTATTGCTTCTTCCCTGTTCTCTCCCCAAACTATGAGCTTTGAGAGGAGGGAATCGTAGTAGACAGGAATATTGTAACCCTCATAGATGTGAGTATCTACCCTTACTCCGAAACCACCGGGAATGAGGAGCTTTTCTACTTTTCCGGGAACGGGAGAAAAGTCCCTCTCGTAGTCCTCACACGTTATTCTAAATTCTATGGCGTGGCCTTCCAATTTCACTTGACCGAGGTCAATCCTCTCACCCGCTGCCGCCCCGATTTGGAGGGCTATGAGGTCCTTTCCGGTCACCATCTCAGTTACGGGGTGCTCTACCTGAATCCTCGTGTTCATCTCTATAAAGTAGAAGTTCCCTTCTCCGTCAACGAGAAACTCAACCGTCCCGGCTCCTTCGTACTTTATCTCCTCTGCAAGCCTGACTGCAGCCTCGGAGAGCTTTTCCCTCAACTCAGTGCTGACGAAAGGAGAAGGAGCCTCTTCCAAAACCTTTTGGTGTCTCCTCTGGAGTGAACACTCCCTCTCCCCGAATGATGTGACGTTTCCGTAACTGTCGGCAACTATCTGAATCTCTATGTGGCGGGGATTCTCTATGAACTTTTCGATGTAAACCTCTCCGTTCCCAAAAGCCCCTTCCGCCTCGGCCATTGCAGTAGCAATGAGAGTCTCAGCCTCTGAGGGTTCCGTTATCAACCTCATCCCCCTTCCGCCGCCGCCGTGGGCAGCCTTAACCAAAAGGGGAAATCCAACCCTCTCGGCCTCCCTCAAGGCCTCCTGAACGCTCCTACAAACCTTACTTCCCTCTACTATGGGAACACCGGCCCTCTTTGCAACCTCGCGGGCCTTTGCCTTGTCCCCCATTAAGAGCATTGTTTCAGGCGAGGGACCTATAAACTTTATCCCGCAGGCGTTGCATATCTCGGCAAAACCGGGATTTTCCGACAGGAATCCGTATCCGGGGTGAATTGCATCGGCTCCGGTGAGCTCCGCAGCAGCTATTATCGCCGGAATGTTAAGGTAACTTTGGCTCGGCTGCGGTCCTCCGATACAGACGGCCTCGTCTGCAAGGTAGACGTGGAGGGAGTCCCTATCGGCCGTTGAATAGACGGCAACCGTCTTTATTCCCAATTCCTTACAGGTTCTGATTATCCTTACTGCGATTTCTCCTCTGTTTGCTATCAGGATTTTTTTAAACATTCCCTTTTCCTATTTCGGCTCTATGTAAAAGAGGGGCTGACCGTACTCAACGGGCTGTCCGTTTTCAACGAGAATCTTTCTGACTATGCCGGAGACCTCAGACTCTATCTCGTTCATCACCTTGAGGGCCTCAATTATACACAGAACCTGCCCCTTTTCAACAAAGTCTCCCTCCTTTACAAAGGGCTCTGCCCCCGGGGAGGGAGCTCTGTAAAACGTTCCAACCATGGGAGACTCTACGACGTAGTAATTTTTCTCCTCACTCTCCTCACTCTTTTCCTCTTTAACCTCCTGAGGTCGGGAAACTTGGAGTGAAGGGGAGCTCCCCCTTCTAAACTTTACCTTTAACTTTAAACCTTCAGCTTCAAGCTCCATCTCCTCAACGGAGGAATTTTCGAGGGACTTTAGGAGCTCCCTTATCCTATCCAAGTCTGCCAAGGTATCCTCCTACTTAACGTTGACTCTCTCTATGTACTCTCCCGTTTCCGGATTCACCCTCACAAAGTCTCCGACGTTTATAAACATGGGAACTTGAATGACGGCTCCCGTCTCAAGCGTTGCCGGCTTTGTAACGTTTGAAACGGTATCTCCCTTAAAGCCGGGCTCCGTGTCAACAACCTGAAGAACGATGCTCTTAGGAAGCTTTACAGATATGGCCTCTCCCCTGTAAAACTGGACTACGACGGGAGTGTTCTCCTTCAAAAACTTTGCCTTTTCCCCCAACGACTGGGCCGGAACGCCGACCTGCTCGTAAGTCTTTGTATCCATAAAGTAGTAGTACTCTCCGTCGTTGTAGATGTACTCCATCTCCCTCTCTTCAAAGTCGGCAAGCTGGAGTTTCTCCCCTACTTTGTAGGTCTTTTCTACGACGTTTCCGGTTTTGAGGTTTTTGAGCTTTATCCTTGCAAAAGCCTGCCCCTTTCCCGGTTTTACGTGCTGATAGTCAACGATTTCGTACGGAGCTCCGTCTATCTCAAGTTTCATTCCCTTTGCTATTTGGTTTACATCTATGGAAGCCAACCTAACCTCCCGTAAAGTTTTGAGAAAATTATATCAGTAATGCCAAATAAAGGAGGAAAATTGAATAGATGGCTTCTAATTTTTCTTCCCTTTATCTTTTCATTCTCTACGTGCGGCCACAGGGGAGCTCCCCTCCCTCCTCTCACCAAAAAGCCGGCTCCCCCCGAAATAACCTACGAGGTTCAGGACTACAACAGGCCGTTAATTGTTTGGAAAAGAGTCTCCACCTATGAGGACGGAAGGAGGCTTCCCGACCCTTCAAAGGTTCTCTACGAGGTTTTAATAGACTTTGGAAAGAGGAGGGTAAGGACAAGGAACAACTACCTTCTTGACGTTCCAATCGGCAGGGGAGAGAAGCGGTGCTACAAGGTCATTTCAATCTATGGAAGGGAGAAAAATGAGGGAAGCGTTAAGTGCATGAGGGGGGGAGCTCCGATAGAGGAAGTTCCTAAGGTTAAACTCACCTCCGGAGACGGATTTGTGAGGATTGACGTTGAGAATCCCCTCATGGAAGTTGAGGTATTTAGAAATCAAAGGTTTCCCTTCATTAAGCCTTACGCAAAGTTTAAGGGGAGCTCCTTTTTAGATAAAAAGGTTAAAAACGGCACCAAGTACGAGTATCGCTTCAGGTTCAGCAAGGGTCCCCTAAAGGGGAGGTTAACGGCTCCCCTCTTTGCAGTTCCGGAGGACAGGATTCCACCCCTCCCGCCGCAAAGTGCCTACATGGTTAAATATCCCACGTGCGTTATCTTTTGGGAACCTTCACCTTCAAGTGACGTAGTGGGCTACCTTCTGAAGTTTAAAAACGGGGAAGTAAAGGTTGATGGAATATACTTTGTCATCAACGGTAGTTGCCCCAAATCGGTTACCATTTATGCGGTTGATAAGGCCAAAAACAGGTCAAAACCAGTCGTTCCGGAGGTCATAGATGAAGAAAGTGGCAGTAGTAATGGGAAGTAGGTCGGACATGCCCGTTATGGAGTCGTGCTTAAAGACCCTTGAGGAGTTCGGAGTTCCGTTTGATGTGAAGGTTCTCTCTGCCCACAGGACGATAGACGAGGTAATTGCTTTCTGCGAGGGAGCAGAGGAGACCTACGACGTCATAATTGCCGCCGCCGGTTATGCAGCTCACCTCGGGGGGGTTATTGCCGCAAAGACCACCCTTCCGGTCATAGGAGTTCCCCTTGACGCGTCTCCCCTAAAGGGAATTGACTCCCTCTTGTCAATAGTTCAGATGCCCGGAGGAATTCCCGTTGCAACGGTCACAATAGGTAAGGCCGGGGCAAAGAACGCCGCAGTTCTCGCAGTTGAGATAATGGCAATAAAGTACCCGGAGCTCCGCCAAAAGCTCAAAGAGTACAGGGAGAAGATGAGGAAAAAGGTCTTAGAGGGATAAAATGAAGGTCTATCCTGAGTGTCTGCCCTGCTTTTTAAACCAAGTGAGGAAAACGGCAAAAGTTGCCGGGCTTTCGGACGAAAAGACGATAGAGATAGAGAGGGAGGTGGCGAGGTTTATCTGGAAGGAGCTTGAGCCGGAAAAGTCCCCCGGGCACAACGCAACCTTTGTCCACAGGATTTTTAAGAAGATGTCCGGTATAAAGGACCCCTACAAAAACCTCAAGGATAAGTACAACTCAATTGCCCTCAAATTAGAACCCTTCCTTGAGGAGGAGATTTACCTAAAGGCCGAGGACCGGCTCGCCGCTGCCGTAAAGCTTGCAGCCCTCGGAAACGTTATAGACTTTGCCGTTCCATCATCATTTGACCTTGAAAGGGAGATAAAGGAGTTCTTTCAGACGCCCTTTGCCTACTTTGACGAGGCAATCCTTGAGAGGTTCTTGGTTTCGGGAAAGGAGACTCTCTACATCGCCGACAACGCCGGTGAAATCGTATTTGACAAATTCTTAATCAGGGAATTAAAGGAGAGGGGACTGAAAGTTACGCTTGCTGTGAGGGGAGCTCCCGTCCTGAACGACGCAACGGTTGAGGATGCGGTTTCAACGAAAGTTTCAGAGATAGTTGATGCCATTGTAACCACCGGAAACGACTACATAGGCGTAAACCTTGAGGAGGTTCCCGAGGAGTTTAAAGAAGCCTGGAAAAGGTGCTTCTTCGTCATTTCAAAGGGGCAGGCAAACTTTGAAACACTTGACGGAATATACGACAAGGACATCTTCTTCATCCTCAAGGCAAAGTGCAGACCGGTTGCCAAAGAGCTCTCCTGTAACCTCGGAGACCTAATCTTTCTCTACAACAAGCACCTCCTTGATATAAAGGAGAGGAATGAGGAAGCTGAGGAAAAGTCCTGAAAACATCCCCGCTGTTTTGGAGGAAATAGAGAGGGAAAACCTCGTATGTATGCCCACAGATACCCTCTACGGACTTGTCGGGAAAGCACTGTCTCCTAAAGTCTATTCAAGGATTTATGAGATTAAGGGGAGAAATCCCCAAAAGCCCCTCATAGTTCTCTTTGACTCATTGGAAAGTGCTGAGAGGTTTGGTGTTTCCTTTCCTCACAAAGTGAAGGAGAAACTCTCAAAGGTATTTCCGGAGAGGTTAACCGTTGTTCTCCCTCTGAAGGAAAGCTCACCCCTTTTTAAAGTCTTGAGGAGAAAGGACGTCGCCATAAGAGTTCCGAAGGACGAATTTCTCTTAAAGCTCCTATCGGAAACCGGCCCCCTCTTTGCTCCCAGTGCAAACCCCGAAGGAATGAGGCCGGCAGAAGACTGCAGGGAGTGTGAAGATTACTTTAAGGATGGAATTTCAGTCTGTTTGGAGGGAGAGTCTCTGAACCTTCCCTCCACCCTCGTCTCCCTCTTAAAGGGCAGGCCGGAGCTCTTAAGGGAGGGAGCATTTCCCTTTGAGAAGCTGAAGGAGGTTTTAGGTGAGTGACCTTAAAATCGTCTTTATGGGAACTCCCGAATTTGCAGTTCCCTCTTTAAAGACCCTCTTTGATGAAGGCTACACAATTCCCCTCGTCATAACTCAGCCCGACAGGCCTGCGGGAAGGGGAAGAAAGTTAACTCCCCCGCCCGTTAAGGTCCTCTCCGAGAAGTTGGGAATTCCGGTCTATCAGCCGGAAAGAGTAAAGAACAACGAGGAGCTGAAGGAGCTCCTTGAAAAGATATCACCCGACCTCATAGTCGTTGCCGCCTACGGAAAGATTCTCCCAAAGTGGCTCTTGGAAATTCCAAAGCACGGAGTCATAAACGTCCACGCCTCGCTCCTTCCAAAGTACAGGGGAGCTTCCCCAATTCAGTCTGCACTCCTTGCAGGAGAGGAGGAAACCGGCGTTACAATAATGAAAGTGACCGAAAAGCTCGATGCCGGTGACATACTGAGCCAAAGGAGGGTCAAAATAGAGGAGAAGGACAACGCCCAAACCCTCCACGACAAATTGGCAAGGGAGGGAGCTCTCCTCCTAAAAGAAACGATTCCCCCGTACGTGTCGGGGAAACTGAAGCCCGTTCCACAGAACGAAGAGGAGGCAACCTACTGTTTCCAAATAAAGAAGGAGATGGGGAAAATTGACTGGAGGAAGGGAGCAAGGGAGATATTCAACATGGTCAGGGCTTTTACCCCATGGCCTTCGGCCTACACCACCTTCCGGGGAAAGCTCGTAAAGATAACGGAGGCAACCCCCGTCTCCGGTGAAGGAGAGCCCGGAGAGGTTATAAGAGCCGACGGGGAGCTCGTCGTTGCAACGGGAAGCGGAGCTCTAAAGATAGAGAGGATAAAGCCTGAAGGAAGGAAGGAAATTTCCGGAGGGGAATTTATTAGAGGATACAGGGTAAAGCCCGGTGATAAGTTTGGAATTTAGATTAAATTTAGAATATATTGCCGATTAAAATTTTTAGCAGGAGCTAAAAATGGAGATTAGCAAGAAAATTGAGGAATTCAAGAAAAAGTCCAGAAACTTGGGGCTCAAGGTAACTCCCCAGAGGATAGCAGTTTACAGGGCAATTCTATCAAGGAGAGACCACCCGAGCGCAGAGGAGCTCTACGAGGAGCTCAAGGGAAAGATTGAGGGAATATCACTCACAACCGTTTACAGGACCCTCTCAAGCCTTGAGAGAGTAGGCCTCGTCCAGAGGGTTCCGACGCTGAAGGACAAGGTTCGCTACGATGCGAGGGTTGAACCCCACAGCCACTTTATATGTCTCAACTGCGGAAGGATTTACGACATTGACGTCCTTCCCAACGTTGACGAGGAGAGGGTAAAACCGATAGGAAAGCCCTTAAACTGCACGGCCGTTTGCTACGGAATCTGTAGAGAGTGTAGCGTTGAAGAAGTATAAACTCTTAATGGACCCAGTTTACGACGAGTTTATCCTCTTTCAAAAGGACTCACCCCTTGAGTCGGTTTTAAGGAGCTCCCTCTTTCAGAGATTAAGGTACATAAGACAGTTGGGACCCTGCTACCTCGTATATCCCGGGGCCGAGCACACGAGGTTTCAGCACTCCCTCGGGGTTTACTGGCTCACGGAAAAGCTATTTTCATACTTGAGATTAAACGGCTTCTCATTTGATGAGGAGTTGGAGCTCTCCGTAAAGCTATCGGCCTTAGTCCACGACCTCGGCCACTCCCCCTTCTCCCATGCCCTTGAGGGCTATTTCATTCCGCTAAACCACGAAAAACTAACGCAGTTTGCCGTTGAGACTTTAGAGGAAGAGGGAGTTTTAGAGAGGGAAATTTCAAAAAAGGTCCTCTCAATTCTCAAGAGGGAACACGAAAAGCCCTTTACGTACCAGATGGTTTCAAGCCAGCTTGACTGCGACAGGCTTGACTACCTAAAGAGGGATGCCTTCTACACGGGAGTTTCATTCGGGAGAATTGACACAAACAGAATCTTAGTCTCTGCGAGGATTGAGGGTGACGAGCTCGTTTGGAGCTCCAAGGGATTCAACGCCCTTGAATCCTACGTCATGTCAAGGTATCAGATGTACTGGACTGTTTACTTCCACAAGGTAAACCTCTCGGCTCAGGTTCTCCTTCAGAAGATAGTCTTGAGGATGAGGGAGCTCCTTTTAAACGGCAAAGACCTGCCGATTGACGCCTCCCTCAAGAGGTGTATAAAAGAGGGAAGTATTGAGGACTTTTTCAGAACGACCGATTCCCACCTCATAACGGCAGTTTACTCACTGAGGGACTTTAGGGACAAAACGATTTCAGACCTTGCCGAGAGGTTCATAAGGAGGGAGCTCTTTAGGACTTTAGAGGTTAAACCTTCTCAGGTTATAGAGTTCAGAGAAAGGGTAGAGAGGGCAGGACTTGACCCTAAATACTACTTTGAGGTTGTAGAACCTTCAAAAGTGGCCTACTCCTACTACTCACCGAGGGGGGATGACATCATAAAGGTAGAGGTTGACGGTAGGATTGAGGAGCTCTCAAACGTTGCCCCGACCGATGCCATAAAGGCACTCTCAAGGGAGGTCTCAAAAACCTACGTTGTCCTTCCCAGAGAAGTTTTAGAGCAGTAGATTTCAACAACCTTTTCAATAATTTTTGTCGTTGAAATTTCGTACTTAAAGGGAATTCTCTCAACCCTTCCTGCAAACTCCCTACCAACGATTTTCTCAACAGGCCAGTCTGCCCCCTTTACGAGAACGTCGGGCCTTACGGCCTCAATCACCCTTATCGGCGTTTCCTCATCAAAAATGAATACGCAGTCAACAGCCCTGAGTCCCGAAAGAACCCTTGCCCTCAAGTCTTCGGGAACAATTGGTCTCTTTTCTCCCTTAATCTTCCTAATTGAGGAATCGCTGTTCATTCCTACGATTAAAAAGTCGCCAAATTCCCTTGCCCTCTCAAGGTAATCAACGTGACCTGCGTGGATTATGTCAAAACAGCCGTTGGTAAATACGATTCTCTTTCCCTGTGTCCTCAAATTTGAGACTATTCTCCTTAGTGTATCCAAATCCCTGACTATCAACTTTTTCTCCTTTAAGATAAAATTTCCCAAAATTTTAAACTGGAGGTAATTATGATTCTATCCTTCGGAGAAATTACCGAACCCCACGAAATTGTCAACATCGCCTACGCCTTTGCTCAGCAGAAGCAAAAAAGCTGGTTCAACGGGGAGCTCCCCATAGACCCCGTAATGAGGGTTGTTTCTATGCTTGAACAGCAGGCTCAGCAGTTAAAGGCCGACGGTGTTAAAAACATTACGGTGAGAATCCTTGAGGGAACCGACAAGGACGGAGACAAGGTCATTAACGTGTGGGGAATGGGAACAATTTTTAAGCTAAAGTCCGGAAAGGAGCTAAAGTTCTCCGGAGGTGAGGAATGAAGATAGGAGTAATAGGGGGTAGCGGACTGTACGACATTGAGGGCTTAACGGACGTTAAGGAAGTAAGGCTTGAGACTCCCTTTGGAGAGCCTTCCGACGCCTACATCTGCGGTAAGTTGGGAGACAAGGAGGTCTATTTTCTCCCCAGACACGGCAGGGGACACGTTTACCTTCCCTCAGAAGTTCCATACAGGGCGAACATCTACGGTTTTAAGATGTTGGGAGTTGACTGCATAATCTCCGTAAGTGCCGTCGGTTCAATGAAGGAAGAGATAAAGCCCGGGGACTTCGTTATCGTTACCCAGTACTTTGACAGGACGAAAAACAGGCCATCAACGTTTTTTGGCAACGGAATTGTTGCCCACATACCATTTGATACCCCGACGTGCCCTCTCCTAAACGAAATCATCTACAACGCCTGTATGGAGGAGGGAATTCCCGTTCACAGGGAAGGAACCTATATCTGCATAGAGGGTCCCCAGTTCTCAACAAAGGCTGAATCAAAGATATACAGAAGCTGGGGAGTTGACGTTATAGGAATGACAAATATCCCTGAGGCAAAGCTCGCAAGGGAAGCAGAAATCCCCTACTCTGCCGTTGCCCTTGCAACCGATTATGACGTTTGGAAGGAGGGAGAGGAGGTTAACGTAGAAAAGGTCCTTGCAACGATGGCGAGGAACGTAGAAAACGCTAAAAAGATGATTAAGAGAGTTGTTGAAACTCTAAAGCCCGAGGACCTTGAAAACTCTCCCGCAAAGACGGCTCTAATCGGAGCAATTCAAACAAAGCCCGAATATATCTCTGAAGAGGTTAAAAAGAGGCTCTGGCTACTACTCAAGGATAGGATTTAGGGGGTCTCCCCTAAATCCTCACCCAGACTCCCCTCTTCTTTAAGTAACTCTTTAGTTCCGGAATGGAAATTTCCCTAAAGTGAAAGACCGAAGCTGCAAGAACTGCATCCGCTTTTCCCTCGGTCAGCCCCTCGTAAAAGTGCTCGGGCTTTCCGGCTCCTCCCGAGGCAATTACGGGAACGGAGACTGCTTCCGAAATGGCCCTCGTCAGCTCTATGTCGTAACCCTCCTTTGTTCCGTCCCTGTCCATTGAAGTAAGGAGTATCTCCCCTGCTCCCCTGTCAACAACCTCTTTTGCCCACTCAACGGCGTCCTTTCCGGTGGGGGTTCTCCCTCCGTGGATGTAAACCTCCCAGCCTTCCCCCTTCCTCCTTGCGTCAATTGCAACGACTATACACTGAGAGCCAAAGAGTTTTGCCCCCTCTGTTATGAGCTCCGGATTCTTCACGGCCGCCGTGTTTATGGAAACCTTGTCCGCACCTGCATTTAGGAGGTTTCTTATGTCCTCAACGCTTCTAACCCCTCCCCCTACGGTTAGTGGCATAAAGACCTCCTCGGCAGTCCTCCTCACAACATCAATCATTATTCCCCTCTTTTCGTAACTTGCCGTTATGTCAAGGAAAACAAGCTCGTCCGCTCCCTGCTCATCGTAAACCTTTGCATTTTCAACCGGGTCACCGGCATCTATCAAATTAACGAAGTTGACCCCCTTTACGACCCTCCCCTCTTTAACGTCAAGACACGGGATAATCCTCTTTGCAAGCATCTGCCCTCCAAATTCGAGTTTTCATTTAATATAACAATTTCCTCAAGTTTCTCCCCAAACTATGGTAGAATAAATTAGATATTTATGAAACTTAATAATGGAGCTTCCGATGCGTTTTGCCTTTTTGCTTTTTGTCCTTCTCTGGTCCCTTAATGCTTATTCTTTTGATGCCTTTGATTACCAGAAAGCGTTAGGTATCGGTATAGATGTAAATTGGGTATTTCACAAAAAGGAAATAAAGTTTTATAGCAAACAGGAGCCTAAAGACTTTAAAGAAATGGGATTTAATACAGTTAGAATTAGATTTGACTTAAGAAGGGTTAACGTTAACCAGATATGCAAAGTTGTGAAAGACTCCTTAGATGCCGGTCTAAATGTGGTTTTGGCTAATTCAGGAGAAGAGTTTAAGGAACATCCGAATGAGAAAACTATGTATGAGCTGATAAATGATTGGACTCTTATCGCCAAAAAGTTCAAAAAATTCCCTTACTCAAAACTATCATATGATTTAATCATTGAACCTGGCAAAGGTTTAAACAAAAATTTGGAAAAGCTCAACCAGTTTTACAAAAGAGCATATGAGGAAATTAGAAAAATAGATAACCATAGGATAATAATGTTTGCACCTGCCTACTGTTCCAATCCCTATTACTTAAAATATTTATGGCTTCCCAAAAATGATGAAAACGTTATGATAGAGTGGCACATGTACGCTTCAGGTCCAAGTAAAAGGGCAAAGAAAAAGTTGTGGATTAACGGAAGTAAATACGAGAAAGAACTAATATTGGATAAAATCAAAGTAGCTTGTAAATTTGCAGAAAAACACCACGTTCCAATGTGGGTGGGAGCTTGGATGCCAGGAAACTACAATAAAGGAGATGATTACTCCGTAGAAGAACAAATTAAATTTGCGAAATTTTTAGAAAAACAATTGGCGTTAAGGCACATTCCGAATGCAATTAATGCAGACCAGCAATTTTACGATTTTAAAAAGAAAAAATGGAGAGAGGATAGACTTCCCGTATTAAGAGCTATTTTGGAAACATTCAAAAATTACTGGAATCATTAAACCTATATCCAACTGCTGAAGATTTCCAGTCCCGTGTTTTCGGGAAAGTTAAATAGGATGTTCATATTTTGAACCGCCTGACCCGAGGCTCCCTTTCCTATGTTGTCAATTACGGAGATTACAACGGCAAGGCCGGTTGATTCGT
>CAZEDJ010000007.1:20280-24488 GCA_964511045.1 uncultured bacterium | reverse complement strand
TCAGGCTTCCCCTCTGCCCGACAACGCCGGAAAATGAGGAGAGAATAAGGAAAACTTTAAAAGAATTTGTATCTATATAATAGATTTAGACGGAGACTGATGATGGATAGCTGGGCAAAAATAGTAATTGGTGATAGCCGAAAAATGTTAGAAGTAGAAGATGAGTCTGTTCAGTTAATTGTTACTTCGCCACCCTATTGGTCTATTAAAAACTATGGTACAGATAATCAGATAGGTTATGGTCAAACTCTTCATGAATATTTAAGAGATTTATATAGAGTTTGGAAGGAATCTTATAGAGTATTAGAACCTGGTCGAAGATTGGTCATTAACATAGGGGACCAGTTTGCAAGGTCCATTATTTATGGAAGGTACAAAATTATTCCTCTTCATGCAGAGGTAATTGCACAGTGTGAAGATATTGGATTTGATTATATGGGTTCAATAATCTGGCAGAAGAAAACAACAATGAATACTACCGGTGGGGCAAATGTAATGGGTTCTTATCCCTACCCACCAAATGGGATGGTTGAAATTGACTATGAGTATATTTTAATTTTTAAAAAACCAGGAAAGAGCAAGAGAGTTTCTAAAGAAATTAAAGAAAAATCAAGGTTAACAAAGGAGGAGTGGAAAGAATTTTTTTCAGGACACTGGTACTTTGGCGGGGTTAGACAGGTAGACCATCAAGCAATGTTCCCAGAAGAATTACCAAGTAGGGTAATAAAAATGTTTTCTTATGTAGGTGAAACGGTTTTAGACCCCTTTTTAGGGAGTGGAACTACAGCGAAAGTAGCCTTGGAACTCAATAGAAATGTAATTGGTTATGAAATAAATGAGGATTTCTTACAGGTTATAGAAAAGAAATTGGGAGTGGATAATAGGAAAGTTGAAATAATTAAAAGGAAAACTCAGATAATTCCAGAAATTGTTAATTATGTTCCTAGAATTCAAGATGCAAAACCCATCATTGAACCTGATAAATTGAGATTCAATAAAAGTAGTTTATATAGAGTAGTAGATATTTTTGAGGATGGAAAATTGAAGTTGGATTCGGGGCTTATTGTTAAATTGCGGGGTCTTATTATAACAGATTTAGAAAGAGCTCTTGAGTATTTGAGGAAGTATGTTCTAAAGAAGAAAGTTTATTTGAAATTTGATAAGAACTATGTGCCTAATAAGGATTTGTTAGATGCTTACGTATATTTGAAAAATAGGATTTTTATCAATGCCCAATTAATAAAGCTTGGAATTGCTGTAACAGAAAAGAGTACCGATTTCGATTTTAAAGCTAAGTTTTTAAAGTTAGAGAAAGAAAATCTAAAGTTGTGTAGTGAGGATTTAGATGGAATTTAAAATAAAAACTGAGGAAATAAAAAAGTTAATGGAAATTGATTCTCCCGAGTTTCCAAAGTATGCAACTCAAATACTCAACTTAGCCAATCAAAATGCTCAGGCAACCAGACCTAAAACTGTAGGACAAATGAGTGAACTTATAAAAGAATTTTCAGGAAGGACTTTAGAGGAATGGGAGAAATGGTATTTAGACCGCAACCCTGATGCGATAGAGAGAGCTACTAAAAAGATTTTAAAGATGGTTAATAATTTTAGAGAAGTTCTAAACCAAATTGATGAATCAATGGTTAAACGGTGGGTTAGAGATTTAGTGATTGTAAAAACTTTCATTGGTTTAAGATTTCAGGAAGCAATATTAAAGAAAGTTGCCAATATGTTCAACTTAAATTATAAGATATCAACACCAGAAGAAGAAAGTCAGGGTATTGATGGTTATATAGGTAGTATACCTATAAGTATAAAGCCTAAAAGTTATCAAATTAAAGAAAAAACGCTTTCTGAGAAAATCAAAGTGAATTTTATTTATTATGAGAAGCAGAAAGATGGATTAAAAATTCTAATTCCAAAAGATTTGGAAGAAAAACTACGTTCAGAGAAAAGTTAGTTGAAATTTAATTTGGAGTCATTCAATGAGCATAGGCCTTGGCGTTGATTATAAGGACTTAGAGAGGTTACTAGACTACTTTGAGATAAGGGAAAAGGACGTAAAGAACCTGAGGTTTTTAGGGAACATTCTCCTTCCCTACAAGGAGGAGTTTGCCGATGCCTTCTACAACAATCTAATGAAGTTTGAAGACATTAAGGAGTACATTCCCGAGAGTAAACTCCAGAAGCTAAAGCAAACAATTAAGATTTGGTACGAAAGGCTCTTTTCTGGAAAGTACGACTCCGAATATCTCCTCTACCTTTTGAGGATTGCAAAGGTTCACGTTGAGGAGGGAATTCCTCCCCACTACATCATCGTTGCAATGAACTTTGTCAGCCGCTTTTGTAGCAGGAGGATAGCAAAGTACTTTTCGGAGAGAGCAAAGGCCTTTTTTGAGGAGTACAGGAAGGAACAGGAGAAGGTGTGTGACCCTTCGAAGGCGGAAATCGTTGAGGGCTTTATACTTGAGGAAGTCTTTGAGAGGATGGAGGACCTAAACAGGTCTTTGAGGAAGATACTTGCCCTCAACGAGGACGTTCTGATTTCCTACTACGTTGATGCGGAGCTCCGAACCTTCTTTGAGGCCGGAAGGGTTGAAAGGGCCGCAATCAACTTCAGTAAAAAGTTTGCCGTCTTTATGGACATAGCAATTCTCCTCGGCCTCATGTTCCTTGCCGTATTCGTTATTTTCCTCTTCGGCATAGATATCAGCCACTTCTTCCACGGAGACCTTGCCCACAGCCTCATTGCCGCAATGGGTGACCTCCTCATTCTCTGGACGGTTTTGGAGCTCCTAAACAGCGAAATCAAGTTTATGCTGGGAGGGGAGCTTGCAGTTTCTGCCTTTGTCAGCGTTGCACTGGCGGCTACGATAAGGGAAGCCCTCGTCGTCTCACTTGAACACGGTAAACCCATAGAGTTTAAGTTGGGTATCGGAGCTCTCATCCTCATATTGGGCATCGTTTACGGAATAGTTAAGTGGTTTGAGATAAATAAGAGAAGGAGACTTGGAGAGTAGAAATGGTTAAGCTCGCAGTTGCCGGAGCAAAGGGAAGGATGGGCTCACTCATTTCGGAATTGGCCCTTCGGGATAGAGACTTTAAACTCGTGGGAGTTACGGAAAAGCCGGGTTCTGAGTTCATAGGGAGCGAATTTTCGGAGGGAGTTAAGTTTTATCCCTCGCTTATGGAATTTGAGGAAAAGCCTGACGTCCTTATAGATTTCACAACTCCAGAGGCTACACTGAAAAACGTTAGGGATGCTAAAGAATTGGGAGTGGCCCTCGTCATCGGAACTACGGGTTTTTCGGAGGGCGAGAGGAGGGAGATAGAGGAGGCTTCCAAGGAGATTCCGATAGTTCTCTCTCCAAACATGAGCCTCGGTGTCAATATTCTCTTTAAGATTGTAGGAGAGGTGGCTGAGGCCTTAAAGGACAAGGGTTACGATGTTGAGATATTTGAGATACACCACAGATTTAAGAAGGATGCCCCTTCCGGAACGGCCGTGAGGTTGGCCGAAATTGTTGCAGAAAAGTTGGGAAGGAACCTTGAGGACGTTGCCGTCTTTGGAAGGAGGGGAATTGTAGGTGAGAGGAAACCGGAGGAGATAGGCATCCTCTCTGCAAGGATGGGAGACGTTGTAGGAGACCATACCGTTTTCTTTGGAGCTCTCGGGGAGAGGATAGAGCTTACCCACAGGGCAACGAGCAGGGAGACTTTTGCGAGGGGAGCTCTCGTAGCTGCAAAGTGGGTTGCCGGCAGGGAACCGGGGCTCTACTCAATGTTTGACGTTTTGGGGATTTGATGAGGGAAGCGATAAAAGAGGAAATTGGAGTATGGAAAGAAAATCTGAAAGCCGTTATTTATCTGTTTGTTCTTGATTTAACGGCAACAGTTGCAAGGGCTGTAAAAGTTAACGTTACTGATATCTGGGTTTTTAGCGGAGTTTTAGGTCTTTTAGTCATTACTCTTGTTTACATTTTAGTCTGGAGAAAAATCGCAAAGCTATTGGAGTTATTAAAAGGAGTTGAAAGTGATTGAGATTCTATTTGTTTTGTTGCTAATGACAATAATTCTTGGGCTTTTTCTCTATATGCTTAAAACAAGTCCTACTAAGTAGAACTGTAGTTTTGCTTTCTGAGGAGGAGACCGGTGTTTGAGCTGATTCCTGCTGTTGATATAAAGGGCGGAAGGTGTGTAAGGCTCTA
>CAZEDJ010000007.1:0-20180 GCA_964511045.1 uncultured bacterium | reverse complement strand
TGTTTGAGCTGATTCCTGCTGTTGATATAAAGGGCGGAAGGTGTGTAAGGCTCTATCAGGGAAGGGCAGACAGGGAGAAGGTTTACTTTGACAATCCCGTTGAGGTTGCAAAGAGGTGGGAGAGTTTGGGAGCTCCCAGAGTCCACGTAGTTGACCTTGACGGTGCCTTTGAGGGCGTTCCGAAGAATCTACCGATAGTAAAGGAAATCGTTGAGGAATTGAAAATTCCCGTTCAGTTTGGAGGGGGAGTCAGAACGTTAAGGGCCCTTGAGGAGCTCTTTAAGGTCGGCGTTGATAGGGTTGTTGTGGGAACCGTTGCCGTTGAGAATCCAGAGCTCTTTAAGGAGATGGTGAGGGAATTTCCCAAAAAGGTCGTTGTGGGGATAGACGCAAAGGGGGGAGTTGCAACTACGAGGGGGTGGGTGGAGCTCTCGGGAATACCCGCCGTTGAGCTTGCAAAAAAGGTTGACGGTGAGGAGATTTGGGGCTTTGTCTATACTGACATATCAAGGGACGGAACTTTGACGAGCCCGAACTTTGCCGAAATTGAGAGATTCTCCTCGTCGGTTTCACACCCGGTTATAGCGTCGGGGGGCGTTTCCAGTATTGAGGACATAGTCAAGCTATCGGGAATTAAAAACGTATGCGGGGCAATTGTCGGAAAGGCTCTATACGAGGGAAGGGTTGACCTAAAGGAAGCCCTTGAGGTTTTGAGTGGAAGTTAGTCTGAGAGAGGCTTTAAGAGAGATAGAGGGAAACAAGTTCTTTAAGGTTATTGAGAACGGTGAATTGGTTAAAGTTTCTTACAGGTACAACTCCCCTAAAGTTTTTGACTCTCCCTTAAAGAGGGAGCTCCGGGGAATTACTTTTAGGAAGAAGACCGGAGAGGTTGTTTCCCGCCCCTTTCACAAGTTCTTCAATCTAAATGAGACTGAGGAGACTAAAGAGGAGAGGTTTGATAAAGAGTATATATTCAGGGAAAAACTTGACGGGACTATGCTCCATCCCGTTTTGACGGAAAGCGGCGTAAAGCTCTTAACCCAGAAGGGCTTTTCAAACCCCCAGATAGAGGTTGGAGAGGAGCTCCTAAAAAAGGACAAAAAGCTCCTTTCTTTTACGGAAAGAGCTCTCAGGATGGGATTAACGCCGATTTTTGAACTTGTATCCCCCAAATTTCAGTTAGTTATCCCTTACGAGAAGGAAGAGCTCATCCTTACCGAGATTAGAAACAACAGAACCGGAAAGTACCTTCTTGAGGAGTTGGAGGGTGAGTTAGAGGAGAGGGGAATAAGGATTCCGAAGAAATTCTATGGAACGCTTTCCCGGTTAAAGAAATTCTTAGAAAAAGCAGAAAACGTTGAGGGTTTTGTCTTAAAGGATTTTTCGGTAAGGGAACCTTTCCCCCTCTTTGTCAAAGTAAAGTCCCCCTGGTATTACGAACACCACTACGCCTTTACCTACCTTCACAACATTCCGGACCACAAACTCTTTAACCTTTTCCTCACGGAAAAGTTAGATGACATCCTCTCAAAAGTCCTGAATGAAAAACTCAAAAAGGAGAAGGAAGAGCGCTTGAAAAAACTCCTTGACCTCTATTTTGACCTTCTTTCCCTTGTAGAGAGACTCTCCCCTCTTTATGGTTCAAGGAATTTTGAAGAGAGGTTAGAGAGAGAATTGGGAAAGGTTTTAAGGAGACACAGGGAAAAGTTTGAAAAACTGGATATTGATAGAGATTACCTAAAGGAAGCTGTAAGGATAGCGAAAAACAGGGGGAAATACGAGGCCTACTTTGGAACAAAGTTCTATTCCCTATTAAAAAGGGGTAAGTTAGTCCTTAAAAAATCCTAAGGCCGTTAAGGTTTCAATTTCCTCAAGTAGAACTCGGTTTCAATGTCCCTTTTTGGCTGAAGGTCAACCTCCTCGTAGGCCTTGTATAGGTAGTTAAGTCTGTATCCGTGCTGGGGAGGGTTCAGGAGAACGTCCCTTCCGCGGGTCATTCCGATTCTGTTTTCGCAGAGGTGGCCGAAGAAGTATTTTCTCTTTTCGGGGTGTTTTGCAGCCTCTGAGGCATCTATTCCGTATGTGTATCCCTTCGGAAAGGCCAAAACCCAGCAGTGATATCCGCTTGCTTTGCCATTTCCATTAAAGGGAAGGCCTATCTCAAAGAGGGCCGGAATGCCTGCAGCCCTGCAGAGAGCTATGAATAGAGAGTGAAAGTCCGTGCAGTTTCCGTGTTTTGCACTACAAGCCCATATCGCATCTCCCCTTCCCCATCCTTTCCCAGTTTTACTGTACTTCATGTGAGAGACGACGTAGTCGTAGATGGCCTTCATCTTTTCAATGTCTGTCCTCTTTCCCTTGGTTATTGACTGGGCAAGTTTCTTGAACTTCTCAACCGGAATGAGCCTGTCTGATAGGTAGTATCTAAGGGGAACGGGACAATTTCTCTTTGTAGGTGAAACCTCCCTCCTGTCAACGATAACTTTGACCTTTACCTCAAAGGGTTCTTTGAGACCTCCCTC
Organism: uncultured bacterium; assembly: GCA_964511045.1. Taxonomy (GTDB): domain Bacteria; phylum Aquificota; class Aquificia; order Desulfurobacteriales; family Desulfurobacteriaceae; genus Balnearium. The sequence goes on along the minus strand of CAZEDJ010000007.1, from coordinate 17,658 downwards.
CTTTCTTATGTACAAGAATCTGTTCCCGTATTCGCTTTCTTCGGTCAGTAGGTAGGGAAGTGGTGATGAAACCTCTATTTTCTCTATCTTCTGCCACCTGTTTTCGTAGGGAATTGGAATCCAAACTTCAATGAGCTTTGCATTTGGCTGGGGCTTAACCGTAACCTTCTCTGTAAGCTCATAAGTGGCGCCTCTGGCGCCCTGAGAAAGGAAGAGGAGAAAAGAGGTAACGGCAAATATGAGCTTCTTCACGGCAACCTCCTAAACTTTCTCAATTCTCACTCTCGTACTGCTAAAGTCCGGAATTCCGGCAATGGGTTCAACGAGTGGAAGGTTGAAGAGCTCCTCGTCCAACCTCGTTATTCTGTTCATTGTAACTCCGACTCCCCTCTTAGGGTTAACCTTTGTCCAGTTTCCGTTGGTTACTTTTTCTCCTCCTAAAAGGACCTTCGGAGCTCCCTCTATGTAAATGGGAGATGCCCCGTGCTGCCAGTGGCCAAAGTGGTGGGAGTAGGCGACGACTCCGGGGCGAACGAGGTTCGTAACCTTAACTTTGGTGATGATTCCCTTTTGGTTGCTCCTTGAGGAGATTCTAACCCTGTCTCCGTCCTTCAGTCCTAACCTTTCTGCATCCTCGGGGTTGATTTTGAGCTCAAAGTCCGGGTCGTAAACAAGGGCCTGGTTGTAGCAAATCGTTCTTGACTGTGTGTGAAGTGCAGACTTGTAGGTAATGACGTTAAAGGGATAGTCCCTGTCAACCTCCTCAACGGGCTTTCCAAAGTAGGTGGTTGACGGATAGTAGCGTAGGGTTCCCCAGAGTCTCTCTCCGGTTAGGGAGTTCCTGCTCGTTCCCAATTTCTCGTTCCATATACACACCTTAGGAATGCCGAACTTAAAGTTTCCGTTCTCGTCAAAGGTCTTTTCGTACGGAACAAACACTCCTCCCCTCACGAGGACAGTACATACCCTCTCCCACTCCTCCCTGCTGAGGATGTCCTTAAACTTTGAAACCGGATAGTTTTTCTCTACAAAGTCAATTTCCCCTTTCGGAGCTCTGCTCACCTTAGCGTTGTAGGCAAGGTTTGAGATTCCCCTCAGGTAGTAATCCTCCGGCTTTATGAGTGGGTGGAGCTTTCCGTCCTTGCCGGGGATGGCCTTTTCGCCGTATCCGGGAAGTCCCAAGTGCCTTGAGACGTCAATTATGAAAGTCTCCATACAGAAAGGCCTTCCGTCCTCAGTTTTTCCCGTTAAGGGCTCAAGGACGGGAGTTCTAACGGCCGTAAACTGACAACCGGGAGCGTGGGGAGTCAAAAATCCGTAGTGCCCCTCTAAGTAGGTAACGTCAGGGACTATGTAGTCTGCATAAACGTTGGTTTCGTTTATGGTCGTATCTATTGATATGTAGAGGGGAACCTTTTCGGGGTCGCTGAGGGTTTCTATGAACCTCCTTCCGCCGGGCATGCTGTATATGAGGTCTGAGAAGTAGGTGATGACAACCTTTACGGGGTAAGGGTACTTCTGGTCTATTCCGGAAATGGCCGAGACCGACAATCCTCCTTTTGTGAAGGAGAACCAGGGGAGTTTTGAGGGGTAACCTCTCTTTTTGAACTCGGTAGTGTCCTCATACCTTGCCTTTTCCCTTGAGATTTTAACTCCCTTGGGCTTTCTCTTTCCGGGGAAGTTCTTTAGGTCGTATAGCCCCCTCTGCCAATCTGCAGCTCCCTTTCCGTTGCAGAGATACCCCCCTTTCCTGTTTATGTTTCCAACGAGGGCGTTCATCATTGAGAGGGCATAGCTTGCGTATGTTCCTCCGACGTAGTTTCCGCCTCCGTGGTAGGCGTAGGCAACGGCATAGGGGGAGTGCTCCCAGAATTCCCTTGCAACCTCTTTGATTGTTTTCTCATCTATTCCGGACTCTTTTGAGTAGAAGGAGAGGGGGTGTTTCATGACGCTATCCTTCATCAACTTAAAGGCCGTTGCCACCCTTATTCCGTCAACCTCCCCTTCCCACTCAAGGAGAGCTCTGTCAACAGCTCCTGCGGGAACGGGTTTCTTCGTTTTCGGGTCAATGACTACCTCTTCTTTCGGATTTCCCTTCAGTCCCTTAACGTCCTTTACCCTCAAGACCCTTCCCGCATCTTTCCTTCTTTCGTCAACTATTATTAGGTGGGTTGCGTTTGTGTAAACGTTCCTTCCAAACTTTTTCGCCGATTCCATTGAGGGGATGGAGAGGAATTCCTTATCGTACCAGCCGTTTTCAAGCATGACCCTTATAAATCCCATTGCGAGAGCTCCGTCCTTTGTCGGCTTTACGGGAAGCCACCTGTGAGCGTGAGCAACGGCCTTCGGAGCTCTCGGGTCTATGATAACCAACTTCAGCTCACCCGATGCTATTCTCCTTGCAATGATTGCTCCGGAGGTGTTAACACCGGGCTGCTGAGCAGAGTAGATGTTTGAGCCGAAAACGAGCATGTACTTACTGTTCCAGTAGTCGGCCTTAAACTCTGCCTTCTTTCCGTCTGAAAGGGCGTAGTTCCCCATTCTGAATCCGATTCCGCATATATCCGTGTGGGCAAGGTAGTTTTTGCTTCCGATAGAGTTGAATATCCACCTCTTTATGAAGTGGCTCCTTCCGGCCTGAGAGCGACCGGTGAACCAGACGAGTTGGTTGCGCTTTGGTCCGAGCTCGGGAGCTCCCGGGTCAACGGGTTCGTCCGAAAGGACGTCCTTTATGCCGGGATAGTACCTGTCGTCACCTATCTCTTTGAATAACTGTCCTCCCTCCGAGACCTCCCTTATGAGCTGTTCCCAGCTTATCGGCTTAAACTTACCCTCTCCCCTCTTTCCTATTCTCTTTAGAGGTTGGGTAATTCTGTAGGGATTAAAGACAAAGTCGTTGTCCATCTGCGGTTTTGCACAAGTAGTTGCTACGGCCTTGAAGCTCTCCTCTAAGGGAGTTTCGTAGGGAATCTCCCTCCCCGAGCGGTTGTAGGGGTGGTAGGGATTTCCGTCAATCTGGGAGAGCTTTCCATTCTTTACCGTAACCCTCAAACCACAGCGGGCATTACAGGCAAGGCAAACCGTATTTACAATCCTGTCTCCCTTGGGCTTTTTCGTATTTGGATAGGAGTAGGGATTGACCTTTTCGGTTTTCGGGACGATTACTGCGTGGTGGTTTTTAAGGAGAGCCTTCCTGACCTCAGGTCTTGCTTTTAAGAGCTCTGCAAGGGGTCCGGTAGGTTTGTAGAGGTTTCCGAAGATGAGAGCTCCGCTCGGGCACACGGAAACGCACCTTGGAACGTCTCCGCCCTTAATGGCCCTCTCAAAACACATGTCGCACTTTCTCGCCTTACTCCTCTTGTCAATAACTATTGCACTGAAGGGACATGCGGGAACGCACTTTTCACATCCGGTACACTTTTCCTCGTCAATTACGACGACCCCTCCCCTCTTTACCGAAATGGCGCCGAAGGGACAGGCCGAGACGCAGGGGTGGTCAAAACACTGTTTACATATCTTTTCCTGGTCAAAGACCAACTTTGCTTTTGGGTACTTTCCAATCTCCTTCTCTTTAATCCAGAAGAGATTTATTTCGGGAGTTTCATTGAGGCCGTTCTCAAGCTGGCAGGCCGCCATACAGGCCTTACAGCTCATACACCTTCCTTGGTCAAATATGAGGACGGGCTTAAAAACTTCAGATTCGGCACTTCCTAACTTTATCTCTGTTCCCAAAAGGACGGTAAGGCCGGCAACCTTCAGGAAGCCTCTCCTGTCCATAACTTCCTCCAAAGTTTAAGGGCTCCGTTCATTTTATAAAAATTCCCTCTATTCTTAAAATAGCTGATGTCTATCTGAGAAGCATTTGCGGATAAAACTTCCGAAATTTCAAATTGATAGAATTAGAAAAATTTCTTTAAGGAGAGTGCGATGAACGTGAAGACAGCCCTCTTGGCCCTTACTGTCTGTTTAGCTGCCTTTTCGTGCGGCAAAAAGGAGAATCCCTCTAAGGAAGTTTCAAAAAAGGAGGTTGCTCCACAGCCGCTAACGGCCCTTGAGGAGAAGAAGGGAGAGCTCCCGCCGGGACATCCGCCGATAAACAAGGAGCTCCCGCCAAACCACCCGCCCGTTAACGGAAACCTTCCTCCCGGCCACCCTCAGGTTGACAAGGACCTCATGGCAATGCACTCCGGAAAGGGAATGACGAAGTTTGACAGGCCGATAAACATCCCGGAAGAGGTCCAGAAAACCTGGAAAACGGCAACGATAGACATAGTTGACAAGGCATCTGGAAAGGTTGTAAAGGAGTTTAAAGCCCACAAGGGAGACGTTCTCAAGTACGGAAGCCTTGAAATAAAGGTTCTTTACATCGTTCCCCACTTAGTTTTGGACAACGGTTACACGTCGGCCTCTAACGAACCTCAAAACCCCGCCATTCTGATAGAGGTGAAGGAGAACGGAAAGACCATATACGCAGGTCCCATATATCAAAAGTTCCCCTCAATGTACAACATCAACCATCCAAAGTTTGTAATTCTCCTAAAAGGGATTTCAAAGGAGTAGTCAGTCCTTTATCTCTCCCTCCTTATGCCCTATTATTAAAGTGAGAACTGAATTGAGGAGGGAGAGATGCCCGTTAAAGACCTGATAAAGAGAAAGGTTGTAGTAATTGAGCCGGACGACCCGGTAAAGCTTGCGGCAAAGAGGATGGAGGACAAGCTCGTAGGGAGCCTCGTCGTAATTGACGGCGATAAGCCCATAGGAATCATAACGGATAGGGACATTGCAATAAGGGTTGTCGGCGCCGAGAAATCCCCGGAGACCCCGGTAAGGGAGGTAATGACCAAGGACCCGATAACGATAAGGGAGGATGCGACCTTCTTTGAGCTGACGAAGGCCTTCAGGGACCACGCCGTTAGGAGGTTAATCGTTGTTGATAAGGAAGGAAGGTTGGTCGGTCTCATTTCCATAGACGACGTTATGGAGCTCCTCACCACCGAGTTTGCAAACCTCATTGCGGCCATAAGGGGTTAGATGGAGATTCGCGTTGAAACTCCCGTATTTGAGGGTCCCTTAGACCTCCTCATATACCTCATAAAGAAGAGGGAAGTTAGCATTTACGACATACCCATCTCTGAGATAACGGAGGAGTTTCTACGCTACATCTACACGATGCAGGAGTTAAACATCCCCCTTGCTTCGGAGTTTCTCCTGATGGCCGCCACCCTTGCAAAGATAAAGTCTGAGTACATCATTCCGAGGGAGGAGGACTCAGACCCGAGGAGGGAGCTCGTCCAGATAATTGAGGAGTACTTAAAGTCAAAGAGGGGAGCGGAGCTCCTTGAAAAGTTGGAGGATGAAGCGTCAAAGTCCTTTACGCACGACCCTTCCGACCTAATCCTCCAGCTTCAGGACAAGGTGAAGATTCTAAACACCGCCGAAGACCTCAAAAGGGCCTTTGAGGGGATACTGGAAAGGAGCTATAAAGAGAGAAGGGTAAAAATAAAGCTGAGAATCTCTGGAGAGGCCTTCAAGGTTTCTGACAAGGTTCGGGAGATAAGGGAAGAGATGAAGAGGAAATACTTAGTTCCTTTCTCTGAATTTGTGAAAAGGAGCTCCTGCAAATTGGAGTTAATTACCTACTTTCTGGCACTTTTGGAGCTCTCAAGACTTGGCGAAATCTCAACATTTACCGACGGAGAGGAGATATACATCTCCCGCGTAGTTCCCCTAAAGCAGGGGATAAAGCTGACCGTGGCTAACCTTTGAGCTTTTTCCCTATTATGTCGGCCTTACTCTGGAGCTTTAAGACCCTGTTAATGTACGAAACCCTCTCAAGGCTCCTTCCCGAGTACTCAACTACGATGTCAAGGGGAAGGTCCATCTTTAGGAGCTCTGCAACGTAGTTATCCTTAAAGTCTGAAACGGTAAGGTCTAATCCCGCCTTTTTCATTATCCTGTGGAAGGTCACCTTTATGGTGGAGGGACGGGCATTCAGGAGGGGCGAAATGGGGAGCTTCTCCTCCTTTATCCTGTCCAGTCTCTCCTTCAGGCCGCCGTCTATGACGAACCTCTTTACTTTTCTCTCCTGTAGGATTGGAATTCCCATAAATGTCCCGTAGGACGAGACCTTCAGCTTGCCTATTTCCGAGGGGGCAAGTCCCAGTTTTACTATGAGGAGAATTGCCGTAACGAGGTCTTCTGAACGGAACCTTTCAAGCTGAGAAAGGATTTTCTCTATCTCATCCCTGCCGATTGGCCTGAACTCCTTAAACTCAGAGGTCTCGGGAGGTAAAAACTTCAGCCTCCTCTTTATTCCCCTAAACTTTAGGTACTGCTGGATTGCAGACATTGCGGTTCTAAAGCTCTTTTCCGTTCTATACCTTCCCGAAAAGTAGCCGTAGAGCTTTTCCTCGTCAAAGTCCAAGAGGTCGTAGTTGTAGAGCTCCAAAAATGAGTGAAAGTACCTTAACACCCTCCTGTATGTGTCTATCGTGTTTTTCTTGTAGCCGTCCTCTATCAGCGACTTGAGAAAATCCTCCACTCCTTCCCCTTTCCGTAAAGGTTTGAGTAGTAGTAGAGATTTACGTACGTTCTTTTAACATAGTCCCTCGTCTCCCTAAATGGAATATAGACCTCGTTAAAGAGTATTAAGTCCTCGGGGCTTTTGACCTTTCCGAACAGTTTCAGAGCTCTCCTTACCCGAGAGGGGCCCCCGTTGTAGGCTGCCGCGGCAAGGGGAAAGAGTTTGAACTTCCTTATCAGAGAGTGTATGTAGTAGGAGCCGAATGTGTAGTTGAGTCTGTCGTTAAAGAGCTCCTCAACCTTAAATTTCTTTCTTCCCAACTTTCCCGCAATGTGCTTTCCCGTTTTGGGCATTATCTGCATGAGGCCGATTGCTCCGCTCTTAGAGAGGGCCCTCTTTTGAAAGAGGCTTTCCTGCCTTGCAATTGAGAGAGAATAGATGTCGTTTCTGAAGAGGGGGGGATTAGGGTAGAGGACTGCAAGGAGGTAGGGGTATTCTTTCAGCTTCTTTCTAAAGGGGGAGGCGAGTTTTATTCCCTTCCTGTACTCCTTACAGAGGTAAAGTGCCAAGGCGTTTTGAGGTGAAGGCCTGTCTATAAAGGAGATGGCATAACAGAGGTCGTTTCGGTAGAGCTCCAACAGCCCCGCGTCCTTTAGCTTTAACTTATTGAAAATCTCGCTCCTTCTAAAGGGAAACTTTCTTGGAGGCGAGAGCAGTAGTGAGTAAAAGTCCGTTCCCTTCCAATTAAATTTCTTTAATTTGCAGCTTTCCTCAAGGGCTTTGACGACCTTTGTCTGCTTCAGCGACTTTAAGCCCTTACAGTCTAAATTAAATACGAGATACCTTGCCTTGTAGTAGGTATAAATGTCGGGAAATTCACTTGAGAGTTTCAGAGCTCTCCTAAAGAGCCCAAAGTCGTTTAGAAAGAGCTTGTCAAGAATGTAGTAGGAAGCGCTCCTCTTAAAGGACCTCTTTGCAGAGCTCTCCATCAGCTTTCTGTAGTAAAAGAACTTTTCTGCAGTTCCCCTTGAAAGGTACATTAGGAAAAAGTAGCTCTCTGGAACCACCTCGGAAGATGCTTTAAAGAAGAGCCTTGAGAGTTTCCACTTTCTGTTTTTCATTAGGGTGTAGGCCAAAAGGTATTCGTAGTAGGGGTCTTCTCTCAAAAAGCTGAGGTAAAAGAGGGCCTTTCCTATCTCCCCCTTCCTTGCGGCTCTCCAGACCTTCTTTCTTAGGACTCGGGGCTTAAATAGAAATTGGAAGTTTCCTGCGTTGTCGTTTAGAACTTCCTCGTCAAGTAGGTTCGTCGTTTCAAAGATTTCTGTGTAGAGCTCCCTCGCCTTCTCCTCCTTTCCGGTCTTTTTGAGAGCTCTCGCAACTTCCAGCTTGCCGTAGGGGTTCTTTGGTGGGGGGAGCTCCGAAACCACGTTCGGCGAGCAGTTGAGTGAGGAGAGGAGTAAGACGACCTCTCTCAGGTCTGTTTTCTTTAGATTTATAAATTCGTGAGAGCAAAAGTTTTTCTCCTTTAGACCTTTAATGAACAGTTCTGCGCTTTTTAGGTCTAAGGAGTAGGCTGCTGACGGTAGGAAGACAAAAATTAGGAACAGCAATGGATACATGGATATTATTATAGTAAACAGAATGCGGAAGGTGAAATGGAAAAAGTTGTAAACGTTATAGGCGGAGGGCTTGCCGGCGTTGAGGCGGCCTACAGGGCGGCAAACGAGGGTAAGAAGGTCTTTCTCTTTGAAATGAGACCCAAAGGGAAGACTCCGGCTCACAAGACCGACAAGTTGGCCGAGCTTGTCTGTTCAAACACGCTCGGCGGAATTGAGATAACGACGCCAAGGGGTCTCCTAAAGGCCGAAATGGAGAGGTTAAACTCACTGATAGTTGAGGCGGCGAAGAAGACTCAGGTTCCCGCAGGGGGAGCTCTCGCAGTAGACAGGGAAAAGTTTTCAGATTACATAACGGAGAGGATTGAAAAGCACCCAAACATTGAGGTTGTAAGGGAGGAGGTAACGGAAATTCCAAAAGAGGGAATAACGGTAGTTGCAACGGGACCTTTAACTTCCGATAGGTTTTCCGAGTTCTTGAGAGAGTACCTCGGTGAGGAGGAGCTCCACTTTTACGATGCAATTTCACCGATAGTTTACGCGGACACGATAGACTACTCAAAGTGTTTTTGGGGTTCAAGGTACGGCAAGGGGGGAGACGATTACCTCAACTGTCCGATGACGAAGGAGGAGTACGAGAGGTTTTACAGAGCTCTGATGGAGGCAGAGAAAGTCCCCCTGAAGGACTTTGAAAAGGCCTGCTACTTTGAGGGCTGTATGCCGATTGAGGAGATGGCAGAGAGGGGGGAAAAGACTCTCCTCTTTGGACCCTTAAAGCCCGTGGGACTCATAGACCCTAAAACGGGCAAACAGCCCTATGCAGTAGTCCAGCTGAGGAAGGAAAACAGGGAGGGGACACTCCTAAACTTGGTAGGATTCCAGACAAAGCTAAAGTACCCGGAACAAAAGAGGGTTTTCAGGCTGATACCGGGACTTGAGAGGGCCGAATTTGCAAGGTACGGAAGCATCCACAGAAACACCTTCATAAATTCTCCGAAGCTCTTAATGAGAACCCTTCAGCTCAGGAAAAATCCCAACGTCCTCTTTGCCGGACAGATAACAGGAGTTGAGGGTTATCCCGAATCTGCCGCAACGGGAATTATTGCCGGAATCAACGCTTCAAGGTTGTTAGAAGGTAGGGAAGCAGTTTACCCTCCGGAGACTACTATGGTTGGAGCTCTCCTCAAGTACATAACCACTGCCGACCCGAAACACTTTCAGCCGATGAACGCAAATTTCGGTCTCCTTCCTCCCCCCGAGAGGAAAATTAAGGGTAAACTTAACCGGAGAAAATACCTTGCAGAGAGAGCTCTGAGGGATTTGGAGAGATGGTTAAAAGAGCTTTAGCAACCTTTATCAGTTTAGTCTTTCTATCCTCAAGTGCTTACTCTGAGGTTTATCAGATTAACATTGTAAAAGAGAGGAAAAGTTCAGAAAAACCGTCAAGATTCATTATTTACAGGGTAAAATTCGGTGATACTCTAATTAAAATAATGAATATGTTTAAAATTCCCAAGCATTTCCTGTATGAAATTGTAAGAATAAACAAGATAAAGAACCCAAATCTCATATATGTAGGTCAGGAGATAAAACTTCCCTCATTTTCAAAGCCGGCTGTAAGGAAAGAGCCGGGGAGAAAGTTCTTTGAGGAGATAGACCTCTTAAAGAGGTTGGGGGGGAGGATAAGGACGAGAGGGGCAATATTTGTGGGGGACAAGGAGATTTCCTTTAAGAAAAATCCGCTGGTTTCCCTAAACGGAAAGGACTACTTGATAGACTTTGGAGACCTTTCTCAGAGTCTTAAGAGAAAGATTGAGGAATTGGGGATTAACGTTTTAAGTCCAAAAAAAATCGGTAATTTGATTGACGAGTACGTTGAATCAAACTTTTCCGAGGTTTCAAAGAACGGAAAATTTATCCTCGGAAGCAGAGATGTCCTCACCTACAATTACGACTACTTAGTCTATGATACGGTTTCCGGAAGGAGAATCGTTATAAACAGGACTCCGGAAACCCCTCCTCCACTAAAGAGACTCTTGAGTGCCTACGGAATAACCGTTGTTGAACCAAAGTTTATAAACCCTTCCCCCGGTGAAGGCTGGGGAAAGTTAAAAATCCTAAAGGGGGAGGGGATAGAGAAGATTGCAAACTTGATATCTCTCCTTACGGGAGAAAAGCCGAAAGAGATTGAGAGCGGAGTCCTATTCCAGAAAAAGGGGATAGCGGTCGTTTACGATTCAATAACTCCCGAGGAGAGGGTAAGGCTTGAGGTAAACGGGAACAGGGTATTTGTCCTTACCGGCAACTTCCTCTACGACGTTGAGAACATCCTCTCTCTCGTTCCCATTGCAAACAAGGAGGTAAGGCTGATTCTGAACGAACCTCCGGGAACGAAGGGGAAGAGGTCAACCTTTGAAATAGTGGGTCTTCTCATAAATGCTCCAAAAGAGTCCTGGTTTTTAATTGACAGTGTGGAGAAACCGGAGGAGATAGACTACCTCCGGTTCAGGGGAGTAAACCTCATCTTCTACTGATTTGATGGCTTATCCGTAAGGGCGACGACTCCGGGGAGCTCCTTCCCGGCCAGAAACTGAAGAAAAGCCCCTCCTCCTGTTGAAACGTGGTCAATCTCGTGCTCAAGCCCCAACATCTCTATTGCTGCTACGCTGTCTCCTCCCCCTACAATCCTGAGGGCATCCTTGTGTTCTGCAACAATCTTTCCTATTGCCATAGTTCCAAACCTGAACTTTTCAAATTCAAAGACCCCCATAGGACCGTTCCACAGTATAGTTTTTGCATCCGAAAGGGCTTCCTTAAAGAGCTCCACCGTTGCCGGTCCTATGTCAAGCCCCATCATGTCGTCCGGAATCTCCTTGTAAGTCGTCAGTTTAGCCCTTGCGGTAGGTGAAAACTCCTCGGCATTGTTGCTGTCCACCGGAATGTAGAACTTGACTCCCCTCTCGTCGGCCTCCTCCATGATTCTCTTTGCCGTCTCTATCAACTCCTCCTCAACGAGTGACTTACCGACGCTGTAACCGGCGGCCTTTAAAAATGTGTAGGCCATACCTCCGCCGACGAGCATCTTATCAACGATTTTCAGTAGGTTCTCTATCACCTCTAACTTACCGGAGACCTTTGAGCCTCCTATTATCAGAACGAGGGGCCTCTGAGGGTTGTCAAGGGCCTTCTGAAGGTACTTGATTTCCCTTTCAAGGAGGAATCCCGCAACTGCCAATTTGACAAACTTCGTTATTCCGTAGGTTGATGCGTGTTTTCTGTGGGCCGTTCCAAAGGCGTCGTTAACGTAAATTTCGGCAAGCCTTGCGAGTTTCTCTGCAAATTTTGGGTCATTCTTTGTCTCCTCGGGGTAGAACCTGACGTTTTCAAGGAGTGCCACCTCTCCGGGCTTTAGCTCGTCAACTTCCCTCTCTACCTCCTCTCCGATGCAGTCCGGAATAAACTTAACTTCCGACTCCAACAGCCTTGAGAGCCTCTCCGCAACCGGCCTCAAGGAGAGGTTCGGGTCCCAACCCTTTGGCCTGTCTAAGTGTGAGCAGAGAATTACCTTTGCCCTGTGGTCCATCAGGTAGTTGATTGTAGGAAGGGCAGCCCTTATTCTCTTATCGTTTAGGATTACGCCGTTTTCGATGGGAACGTTAAAGTCAACCCTTACGAAAACCTTTTTACCCTGGAGCTCCTCTGGCGGGATGTCCCTTAAAGTCATTTTGTTAAACATCTTTCTGTAGGCCATTTCTCCACCACCTCCTTATTTCTTCCTCAACTGCTTCGGGAACAAAGTATTTTATTGACTTTCCCGACTTTATTCTCTCCCTTATCTCGGTTGAGCTGATTTCTAAGAGCCTTCCCTCGTAAACTGCGACTCTCCAGTCTCCAATCTCTCCCTTTCCCCTCTTAAACCTCTCTACCTTTAGGTTAACTCCCATCCCTCTCAAAACTTCCTCGGGATTAACCTCAAAGCCGGGGCGGGAGACGATGAGGAGCCTTGAGAGCTCCAAAATCCCCTTTGGATTCCTCCAGCTGTTGAACGAGAGGAAGGAGTCGGCCCCCATCATAAAGACAGGTTCCTCCCCAAAGGTTTCTCTGAATGCTTTCAGCGTCTCATAAGTGTAGGAAATCCCTCCCCTCTCTAACTCGTATCTCCAGACTGAAAATCCCTTTTCCCCTTCAACAGCCTTTTCAAGGGCTCGGAGCCTCACTTTTGGGGGAATGAGGAGCTTTCCCTTTAAGGGCTGAACGTTTGCCGGAACAAACAGGACTTCCGAGAATCCAAAGTCCTCCAAGACGTCCCTTGCCAGTATGAGGTGGCCGTTGTGGACCGGATTGAAACTGCCCCCAAAGAGAACCTTCATCTTCTCCCGTGGAAACTTCCTCTCCGTTGTTATAATTTCAAGCCCTAAACTTCCCTCAAGGAGTGACACAATGGGAATGACAATTACCCAGAAAATATTAGCAGACCACGCAGGAAAGGACGAGGTATATCCCGGCGAGCTCATTATGTGTAAGGTTGACATTGCCCTTGCAAACGATGTAACGGCTCCCATCGCAATTAAGCAGGTGAGGGAGTTGGGAGCTCCGAACGTTTGGGATAGGGAAAGGATTGCCCTCGTTCCGGACCACTTTGTCCCGGCAAAGGACATAAAGGCGGCCGAACAGGTAAAGATGATGAGGGACTTTGCAAAGGAGTTTGGAATTAAACACTTTTGGCCAGAAGGGAGGGTCGGAATAGAGCATGCCCTCCTTCCGGAACAGGGGGTTGTCGTTCCCGGCGACGTCGTTATAGGGGCAGACTCCCACACTTGCACTTACGGAGCTCTCGGTGCCTTTTCAACGGGCGTCGGTTCAACGGACATGGCCTACGCTTGGCTCACCGGAGAGGTTTGGTTCAAGGTTCCCGAACAGATGAAGTTCATCTACTACGGAAAGAGAAAGAGGTGGGTAGGCGGAAAGGACATCATCCTTTACGTAATCGGAATGATAGGCGTTGACGGAGCTCTCTACAAAACGATGGAACACACCGGGGAGGCCATTAGGGAGCTCCCCATGGACGACAGGTTCACAATATGCAACATGGCGATTGAGGCCGGGGCAAAGAACGGAATCATTGAACCCGACGAAAAGACGGTTGAATACGTAAAGGGAAGGGCTAAGAGGCCTTACAAACTCTACAAGTCAGACCCCGATGCTGAATACTCTGAAGTTTACGAGATAGACGTTTCAAAGATAGAGCCCCAAGTGGCATTTCCGTACCTGCCCTCAAACACGAGACCCGTTACCGAGGCCACTCACGTAACGATAGACCAGGTGGTAATAGGTTCATGTACGAACGGAAGGATTAGCGACCTGAGAATTGCTGCGGAAATCCTCAAAGGAAAGAAGGTAAATCCCAACGTCAGGTGTATAGTAATTCCTGCCACTCAGGAAATTTACAGACAGGCCCTTAAAGAGGGTCTCATTGACATCTTCCTCGATGCCGAGTGTGTTGTCTCAACTCCGACCTGCGGTCCCTGTTTGGGAGGACACATGGGAATCCTCGCCAAGGGAGAGAGGGCCGTTGCAACGACAAACAGGAATTTCGTCGGTAGGATGGGACACCCCGAAAGCGAGGTTTACCTTGCCTCGCCTGCAGTTGCCGCAGCGTCCGCAGTTTTAGGAAGAATTGCCCACCCAGATGAGGTCGTAGGAAACTGAGATGGACTTCTTTGAGATAAGGAACTGGTTTGCACACAACCTCTGTGACTACCTGAGGGAGGGGGAGGAGGTCTATCTAAAGAGGCTCCTTGCGGTTATCTCTGTATTTGAAAAGGTGGAGCCTCCGGAAGAAAAAGTCCTCAAGGAAGTTTCCGAGGAGGCTCCGATATTTAAGTTTGAGGACGGAAGGCTCTTAATGGCCGAGACAGACCCGTTTACGGTTGAATACGTTAAGGAGAGGGCGGAGAAATACTGGGAGTTTTTAAGGGAGCTCCAAGACGGCTTTGAACCCGTTGGGGAGGACATAGGGAAGAACGTAGAAATGGCAAGGCTCCTCTTTAAAAAGGGACTCTACTTTGAGGTCCACGAGATTTTAGAGGAGGTCTGGATGGGGGAGTTCGGAAGGGAGAGGGACTTCCTTCAAGCCCTCATCCAGATAGGGGTTGCCTACTATCACAGGGAAAACTACAACGAGAGGGGATTCAGACTGCTCCTTGAGAATGCTTTGGAGCTCCTATCAAACTACTCGGGCTCTCTCTACGGGGTTAACGTTGATAGGCTGAGGGAAAGCCTTGAAAGGGTTAAGGAGGGAAAGGAGGAAATTTGTATTTTATGATTATGATAGAATAATTTAGATATTAAGTTTTGGGGGAATGCAATGGCAAGGAGCTTCTCGGACGGCATAGCCAAGGGGCTCGGAATAGGTGCAACGGTAGTCGGGCTCTACATGATGACGATGTTTTCCCTTCTGCCCTTAGGAATCTTTTCAAAGTTTCTCAACTTTGAGGAGTACTTCGGAGTTAAGTTAGGAATAGCAATAGTCTTTTCAATTCTTACCTTCCTCTACTACACGCGCTACGTAAAGTCCTTGAAACTTCCCCCCATAGTTTGGGGATTTGGGGCTATGATATCCCTCATCATGTCCGGCGTCTTGATGTTTGTTACCGTTGATGTAATTCTTAAGATAATTGGATTGGAGTAGTATGGACATTAAGCAGTTAGAGGTTTTCACAAAGGTCTTTGAAAACTGCAGCTTCTCAAAGGCAGCCCAGCAGTTGGGGCTTTCACAGCCGACCGTCAGTGCTCACATTCAGAACTTAGAGGAGACGATAGGTAAAAAGCTCTTTGACAGAATCGGAAGGAAAGTCGTTCCGACCCACGAGGCAAAGGTTCTGTACAGACACGCCATAGAAATCCTAAAGAAGAGGGACGAGGCCCTTTCGGAGCTCCTTTCCCTAAACGGGAAGAAACTCTCAGGCCTTGTCAGAATAGCCGCAAGCAACATACCGGGAGACTACCTCGTTCCCCATGCAATAAAGCAGTTAAAGAACACTTTTCCAGAAGTCCTCTTTAGGATAGAAATCCTTGATTCAAGTAAGGTTTTAAGGGCACTGACCGAGCAGATTCCGGCCTACGATTTAGGTTTTGTCGGAATGGAGCCACAGGACAGGAAACTTGAATTTAAGAAGATTCACGACGACGAAATCGTCCTCATAGCCCCTCCCTTCTTTAAGAAGGAGGAGGTTGAGTTAGAGGAACTTAAGGAGCTCCCCCTCATCTTTAGGGAGGAGGAGTCGGGGACGAGGAAGACCGTTGAGAGTGAGCTTAAGAGGGTCGGATTGGACCTTCAGGAGCTAAACATCGTGGCCTTCTTGGGAAGTAACACGGCGATAAAGGAGGCCGTTAAGAGGGGAGGAGGTTTCGGACTCGTATCAAAGTACTCCGTTCAGGATGAGGTTGAGTGCGGAAAGCTGAAGGTCGTTAATGTAAAGGGGCTTAAGATAAAGCGGTGCTTCTACGCCGTAAAAAGGAGGGACATAACGCCACTGCCTACCGTAAGGGAGATATGGAACAGGTTGGACAAGCTCTTTAAGAGCAATAACGGAGAGTGTTGAGAGCTCCCCTGTAAATAGGCTGGTCTATGAACCTTCCCTTGTACGTAACTCCTCCCTTTCCCTCCCTCATTGCCCTCTCGTAAACTTCAACAATCTCCCTTGCTTCCCTAATCTCTTCCTCCGTTGGAGAGAATACCCTGTTTGCAATTTCGGCCTGCTTTACCGAGATGCACATCTTTCCCGAAAATCCCAATTCCCTCTCCTTTTTCGCTTCCTCCTCAAACCCCTTTAAGTCCTCATAGTCCTGATTTGCGGGTGCTATGGGGTGAATTCCCCTTGCCCTTGATTCAAGGACGAATCTGCTCCTCACAAATCTCCCCAACTCACCCGATGAGAGCTTTTGGGGAAGGGAGAGCTCCGAAAAGAGGTCAAGGATTCCGAGGTAAACGGCATTTATCCTCTCTGAGGCTGAGAGAATTTCGGGCAATCTGCTTATAGCCTGAGGAGTCTCAATTGAGAGCTGGATTTTTATGAATCCCCTCTCAATTCCCCTTGAAAGCTCAAAGGCCGTAATTATTGAATCAAGGGAATAGACATCCTCTGGGCTCCTTACCTTACTGAGCCTTACGGCGTGGGGAACCGCCGGAAGTAAAGTGGTAATGTCTTCCCAGAAAAACGGCGAATTTATGGGATTTACCCTTATCACTACCTCCTTTGAGCCGTCTAAGGGAGTGTTTGCGAGGAACTTCCTGAGAAATAACCTCGCAAATGGCTTGTTTTCGTCCGAAACCCCGTCCTCAACGTTAAAGATGATGACGTCTGCAGGCCTTAAAAGGGCCTTTTTGACGTGTCTTAACCTATCTCCGGAGACTATCAGAGCAGAGCGTTTAAAGGGATTCTCAACGGGCTTTCTCTCGCTCAGTTTTTCGGGGAATTGTGAGAGCTCCTCTAACTCCCTCTTTCCCTCAAGTATTTCTTCTGCAAGGTTAAAGAGCTCCTCCATCTCTACTCTCCGCAGGTGTTGTCCTTTATCATTCTATACTGTTCCAAGTCTAAACCTCCCAACTTTAAAAGGGCAAGGGGGAGGAGGAGAAACTTCGGAACTTCCAAAACGGGCCTTTTAATTCCCAACTCCCTCAGGACCCTTTGAAAGAGCTCCTTCATAGATATGACCTCGTCTCCGCAGAGCTCCACGGTTCCCCTCACACTACACTCAACGGCCGCAACGACCGTATCAACCACCTTTTCAATTCTAACGGGCTGAACCTTCATTTTTGGAGCTCCCATTACGGGAAGAAACCTTGAAAGTTTCCTGAGGTCTTCGTAGAGTTTCTGCCCCTCTCCCAAAACTATTGAAGGCCTGATTACTGCATGGTCAATTCCCGAATTCCTAACCATCTCCTCTGCAATCCACTTCGTCTTAAAGTACCTGCTCCTTTCATCTGGGGACGTTCCGAGGGCCGAGATTTGGACGAATTTTTTAACGCCAAAGTTTTGAGATAGGTTTAGGAGCTCCCGTGTGAGCTTAACGTGAACTTCCTCGTAAGAGGATTCTTCTTCCCTAAGTATTCCGACGCAGTTAACAACGACCTTCGGTCTTAAGGAAAAGGCCTTTTTTAGTTCTCCAAAACTGAAGGCTTTTTCATTTGGATGGATTCTTTTTAACTTCTCTAAGTCCCTTGAAACGGGGATAACATCGTATCCTTTTTCTCTTAGAGCCCTTAAAACGTGAGAGCCTATAAAACCGTTAGCTCCTGCAATTAAAACCCTCATGTGAAAATTATAGAAAAGGGGGAGCTCCCCCTAAAACGTGAAGTTTGTTCCTACAAAGAGAGCTCTCCCCATGGTGTTGTAGCCGTAGGCAAGTTCGTAGTCCTTATCGGTGAGGTTGATTCCCCTTGCGTAGAGCTCCACTCTTTCGTTTAGTTTATAGGAAACATAGCAGTTGTAAGTTGTGAAACTGCTGAGCGTAACT
>CAZEDJ010000006.1:5239-27258 GCA_964511045.1 uncultured bacterium | reverse complement strand
ATGGTAAAGAGGAGCGAAAAGAGGGTGAAGGAGAGGATGAGAATTCCCATGGCAAAGGTCTTTGAAAACATGAAAATAAAGTTTGGAACGGGCGAGACAGAGAGCATTTCAATGTTTCCCTTCTCCTTCTCAAGGACAACGGCCGAGGCGGGAAGGAGTAGGAGAAAGAGGGTTATAACCGTAAGGAGCTCCGAGTAGGCCATAAAGAGCTTACTTGAGGCATCCTGGTTAAAGAAAATCCTCGTCTCAACGGTTATGGGCGGCTTAAAAGGAAAAAGACCGAACAAAAACCTGTAAACGATGTTTGTTGCATAGGCAGAAAAGAGGTAGCTTGCCGCAACCTCTGAGCCGTTTACGGCGAGACCTATCTCCGTCTTACCGCCCTTTTTCAGCTCCCTTTCAAAGCCCTTGGGTATCCTCAAAACCCCGAGGGCCTTATCCTCTAAGAGAACCCTCTCAACATCGCCGTCGGAAAATAGGTATCCCCGAAACTTAAAGACAGTTTCCGGAAAACGTGAAACGAGCTCCCTTGAGTAGTAAGAGAGGTCGTAGTCCTGAACATAAAAGGAGGCATTTTTCAGGGATAGGTCAATTCCCGTTGCCGCCAGGTAAATGTCAAGGGTAAACGCATAAACTGCAAAGAGGAGAAGCCCCCTGTTCCTGAAAAACTGGACTATCTCCTTGTAGAGGAATATGAGAAACCTCATCTCTCCCTCTTTTTAAAGAGCAGTAAAGTTGACGAAAAGAGGAGGAAAAAAAAGAACATGAGGAGGAGCAGGTCTTTTGCAACGAGCTGAAAGGGAGCTCCCTTAAAAAAGAGGGACTTTAAGAGCCTCATGTAGTAAAAGGTTGGAATGAGGTGAGAGGTGAAGAGAGCTCCCCTGTCAAAGGAGGAGACAGGAGTCAAGTAACCAGTGTAGAGAATTGAGGGAACTATCGTAAGGACAACCGTTCCGATAAAGGCAGCGGCCTGAGAGTTAAAGAAAACCGAGAGTAAAAGGCCGAATGCGGTTGAAACGAGAATAAAGAGAAGTGAGGAGAGGAGAAAGAGGATAAAACTGCCCTTTAGGGAAACCTTAAACGCAAAGAAGAGGAGGAGGGATAAAATGAAAAAATTAAATAGGGAAACGGCAAAACCCGAAAGCAGTTTCCCTGCCAAGTACTCAAACTTTCCGATTGGCGACACGTAAACGTTGTAGATTGAGCCAGACTCTTTCTCCTTCACTATGAGCAGAGCAGAAAAGACCGCAGGGGCTATTGCAAGGACAACGGCAAGAGTGCCCACTGCAACTAAAAGGTCCTGATTTAGGGACTCGTTAAACCAGTACCTCGGTTCAACCCTCAAAGGAAGGTCAACTCCCCTCTCCCTCAAAATGGAGAGGTTCTCCTTTGATATGAGGGCTTCAATGTAGCTCTTTATCGTTTCAGCCCTATACGGGAAGGTTCCGTCAACGAGAACTTGAAGTTTACAGCTCCCTTTCTTAAAGTCTCTTTCAAAGTTAAACGGAAAGACGAGAACGGCCCTGACGTTGCCCCTTAAAAGAGCTCCATCTGCATCACCCTCGCTCAAAAAATACCTTTTGAGGCGGAAGTACTCCCCGTTTGACGAGAGCTTATAGGTGAGCTCCCTTGATAGGTAAGAGTTATCGTAGTCAAGAACCCCGAAGGGAACTCTCTTAACGTCCAATTTCAAACCGAACCCGAATATCAGCATCATGAGCAGGGGAACGGAGACGGTCGTAATGAGACCTATTGGGTCCCTGAGGAGCTCCCGAACTTCCTTTTTAAATATTGAGAGTACTCTCCTAAACTCCATCACCTACCCTGAAGACAAAGACATCCTCCATCGTTACCGAAGAGGGCTCTATCCTGTCAACGGACAGGTTTAAACGCTTAAACTCGTTAATTTTCGGCTTTTCTTTAAGGTAAACTTTAACCTTCCTTCCAAAGAGGAATGCCTTAAACCCCAAAAGCCTCAGCTTCTCCTCAACCTCAAAGGGATACTTTGTATAGAGGAGGTAGGGTCTTCCAAACTCCCTCTCTATCTGGAGCTTTAAGTCATCGGGAGAGCCGACAGCAACGGCCTTTCCCCTGTTCATCAGAAGTAACCTGTCGCAGTACTCCGCCTCGTCCATGTAGTGGGTGGTTACAAGGGTGGTAACTCCAAAATTAACCGAGAGCTCCCTTATAATTTGCCAAAAGGTGTCCCTCTCGGCCGGGTCAACGCCGGAGGTCGGTTCGTCAAGAAAGAGGAGTGCCGGAGAGTGGAGGAGAGCGGACAGGAGTGAAACCCTCTGCTTTATTCCCAAGGGAAGGGAACCGGTAATGGAGTGGAGGTATCTGTCAATCCCAAGAAGCGGAGAGAACTCATTCACCCTCTCCCTTATGACCTTTAGCTTCAGCCCGTAAACGCTGCCCCAGAAAGTGAGGTTTTCCATAACGGTTAAATCTGAATAGAGGGAAAACTTCTGTGACATGTAGCCGATAAATTTCTTAAAATCGGAGCTCCTCCTTCCGGCTATGAGTATCTCCCCTTCTGAAGGCTGATAGAGTCCGAGAATCGTCTTTATGAGTGTCGTCTTTCCTGCACCGTTTGGTCCCAAAAGGCCAAAAATCTCTCCTCTCTTTACGGTAAACGAAACTCCATCAACTGCGGTAAATCCGTCAAACCTCTTTGAAACCCCCTTTACGACGAGAACCTCCTCCGGGAGGGATATCTCGGGCTTCAAAAAGGAGGGAAGGCTGACCCTCTTGAGCCCCACCTTCTCTATAAAGAGGTCCTCAAGGTTCGGTTTAACCTCCGAAAACTCTACGCCGAACTCCTCAGAAATCCTTAAAAGGAGCTCCGTTTTATCCGGAGGAACGACCAACCTCAGCTCCTTCCCTTTAAGGCGAACGGTGTTGAAGTGCTTAAAGAGCTCTCTATAGGCCTCATAAATCCCCTCTCCCCTGCTAACGAAAACCTTACCTTTCGTTCTAACGACTTCATCATAATTTCCGTAGGCGAGGGCTTTTCCCCCATTCATAAAGAGGAGCTCCGTCCCCCTCTCGGCCTCATCAAGGTAGGAGGTTGAAACCAAAATCGTATTTCCCTCCCTGTTAAAGCGGTAGAGAAACCGCCATATCTCCCTCCTTGAAACGGGGTCAACGCCAGTAGTCGGCTCGTCGAGGACTAAGAGCTCCGGCATGTGGATGAGGATACAGCAGAGCGACAACTTCTGCATCATTCCCCCCGAGAGTTTCCCGGCCTCCCGTTCCCTGAACTCCCACAGTCCCGTGAGCTTTAAGAGGAGCTCCTTCCTCTCCTCCCTCTCCTTTCTCGGAATTCCGTATAGGTCTGCAAAAAAGTTGAGATTTTCCTCAACCGAAAGTTTCTTGTAGAGATTGTGTCCCAAGCCCTGAGGCATGAAGGAGATTCTATTTCTGACACCCGAAAACTCCCTCTCAACGTTTGGGTCGGCTCCGAAAACCCTCAGCCTCCCTCCGTCGTAGGTCAAAACTCCACAAACGGCCTTGAAGACGGAGGACTTGCCCGCTCCGTCGGGACCTATGAAGACGAAAACGTCCCCCTTCTCCACAGAGAAGGTGAGGTCGTCAACGGCAACCTTTCTACCGTAGGTTATCCTCAAATTTTCACACTCTACAATACTCACTCTCTCTTTAGCTCCAAATAGCAGTCTGCGGGCATTCCGGGCTTTAAAAGGTGGTTGGGATTTTCAAGGAGTCTCATCTTTACCTTGAAGACTTCTTTAACCCTCTCCTCCTTCGTCTGAACCTCCTTAGGGGTAAATTCTGCCCTTGAGGAAACGTAGGAGACAACAACGGGAAACTTTTTGTGAGGGTAGGAATCAACGACGACATAGCCCTTCTGACCCAAGTGAACGAGCCCTATCTTATCCTCCGGTATGTATCCCTCAAAGTAGAGTTTATCCAAGTTGTAGAGCGTAAATAACCTCTGACCCGAGGCAACGACCTCTCCGGGTTCAACCAATTTCTCCGTGATGGTTCCGCTTATCGGAGAGACTATTGAAAGGTTTGAAATGGTTGCCTTTATTTCATTCACGGCCGCCTCTGCAGCTTCCGCCCTCTTTCTGTAAATGCCGACCTCAACCTCCTTTGCGGCAACGGTCTCCTCAAGGGCTTTCACCTCCCGTAAAAGGGCTTTCACCTCTTTTCTCCTCTCACGGGCAATGGCCAAAGCAGACCTTGAGGAGTTAACGAGGGCCTCGGCCTCCCCCAACGAAGACCTCGCCGCCTCAAGGTTTGCCCTTGCAGTTTCAAAGGAGAGTTTGACGGCATCAAAGGAGCTCTCTGAAATGACTCTCCTTTCGTAAAGTCTCCTGTATCTCCTATAGTCCTTTTCTGCCTTTCTGTAAGCAGAGAGGGCCTTTTCATAGTTTGCCCTCGCAGAGTCCAATCGGGAAAGAGAGGCTTTAAGGGAGTCCTCTGCCCTTTTTATCTGGAGCTCCACGGTTTTGGAGAGCTCCGAAAGCCTCACCCTCTCAGCAGAGAGCTTTTCCCGATAGTATTTAACCTCCCTCTCCTTTGCCTTAACCGTTAAAAGGAGGGAGTTGTAGTTCTCCTCGGCCTCCTTGAGCCTTGCATCAATCTCCTTTGAATCAATGAGGGCAAGGAGTTCCCCCTTCCTTACGCTATCCCCCTCATCGTGAAAGACCCTGACGACCCTCCCGGGGTACTTTGTCCCTACGTCGTACTCGTCCCCCTCTATTCGGCCGTTTACGTAGAGCTCCGAAGGTCTCTCTTTGCGAAAGCATCCAAAGAGGAGGGGAAAGAGGATTAAAAGAGCCAAAAGTCTTTTCATCTCTCATCTCCGATTAACCGTTTTCCGACGGCATACTCAAGTTTTGAAAGGGCAATGTTGTAGTCGGAAAGGGCCGAGTTGAGGGCTCTCCTTGCGCTGTAAAGGTAGGCGATGGCGTCAACAACCTCCGTTGAAGTTCCAACGTGCTCCCTGTACCTCTCCCTTGAGTCCCTGAGGAGCTCCCTGGCCTCCTCAACCATGGCCTCTGCCGTCTTCACCCTTGATGCCGCAGAACGGAGCTCCGTGTAAGCCGAAACGACCTGAAGCCTTACGTTGTCCTTCACCTCCTTTTCGTAAGTTTCGGCCTTCCTCCTCTCCTCAAGTGCCCTCTCAAACTGGAGGAACCTCTTTCCTCCTTCAAAGAGGGGGAAGTTAACCTTAAAGGAAACAGAAAACGTTGAGTAAACGCTTCCCGGATACTGGTCGGTCTTTTGATAGGAGAGCTCTAAGAGTGCCTCCGGGAGAAACTGTGAAACGGAAAGCCTCACTCCCTCCTCCGAAGCCCCCTTTAAACGGCGGACGTAAAGGAGGAGAGGCCTTTCTGAATAGGCCGTTTTAATGAGGTCCTTGAGCGATAGGTTTAAATCGTGAAACTCCAACCTCCCGTCAGGCTTAAAGTGGAGCCCGACGTCTCCCACGTCGGTCTTGAGCTTCTCAAGGGCAACCTCGTAGAAGGCCTCGGCCTTTGTTAACTTTTCCTCCGCATCCCTCAACTTCACCTCGGCCTCAAGGAGGTCCCTCCGCGGAACTATTCCCTCGTCAAAGAAGGCCTTCACGTCCGAGTAGTGTTTTCTTGCCGCCCTGAGGTAGCTCCTCGCAGCCTCAACGTTGGCCTTTGCCTTGAGGAGGTTGAAGTAGTCAACCTTCACCTGATAGATAACCTTATTGACGGTCTCCTTAAATAGGTAGTATGATGCCCTTCTCTCCTCTTTCTTTACTCTAACGTTGTATAGAAGCCTACCCCCCGTAAAGATTGGCTGCTTAACGTTTACTCCGAACTGGTAGTAGGAGTCGTTAAAGAGGGAGAAGGGAGCTCCGGGAAGTCCCGGTAGGGAGAGGGAGTACTGGGGAACCTCTGAAAGGTTGGTCCTTGAGTAGAACAGGTTAACCTTAGGCAGGTACTCGGAAACTGCCTCTTTGTAGGAAAGGTCAGAAATCCTGTATTCAGACTTTGCCCTGAGTATTTCCTTATTCTCAGAGAGGGCTCTCTTTATGAGGAAGGAGAGTTCTGAACTTACGGCACTAACGGGAAAGGTCAGAACCATCAGGAGAACTAAGATTCTCATCTTTCTCCTCCACAAAAGTAGAAAAGATTAGAGTAAAGAAACCGCAAACCGTTGCAAAGAAAAACGCATCGGCAAAGGAGTGCCAAAAGGCGTGTTTCAGGTAAAGGTTTGAAAGGAGTCCCTTTGCCCTGTAGAGGGCATCGCTCGGTAGGGAGCTCTTTGTGTAGTAAAAAAAGAGCTCAAGTTTCTTCAGAAAGAGCTTAATCTGAGGGGACTCGGAGGAGACCCTCTCCGTTAACCTGACAAAGTGAAACTGCTGAGAGGAAATCAGAATGTGAGTTGAAATTGCAGTCCCGACGCTTCCTCCCACCAACCTCAGGAGATTCTGGAGGGAGGAGGCCTGTCTCAATAGCTCCCCCTTAAAGTTACCGAGGGAAATTTGTGAAAGGGCGGGGAAAAAGAACCCCATTCCTATTCCCCAGGGCATGAGGTAGAGGACGACTTGGAGCTCCGACATCCAGAGGTCCAATCTCTGCTGTAAGTAAGTTCCAGCTATGAAAATAAGAGTCCCCATCACGATGGAACCCTTTTTTGAGAGGATTCCCCTGTCTATAAGGAAGCCGGCAATCATGCTGAAGATTCCGGTGCCGATTGAAGGCCAAAAGAGAATCTCCCCGGCCTTTATGGTGGGAAAGTCCCTCAGCTTCTCCAAATAGAGGGGAAGGAGGAAGTATGAGGCATAAACCCCCATTCCAAAGAGCGTCAATGCCAAAACGGGATATCTGAAGTTTTTGTACTTAAAGAGCTCAAGCCTCAGGAGGGGATTTCGGACTCGGAGCTCCCACAGGAAAAAGAGAACGGCCGAAACAAAAGAGAGATAAAGGAGAGAAATGGTCTTTTCGTCCCTCCATCCCCAGTCGTTACCCTTTGAAAGCGATACGAGAAGCGATGAGAGGGAAAGGGCAAGGAGAATAAGGCCTAAGACGTCTAAAGACTGCCCCCTCTCCTCCCTCCTCTCCTCTAACAAGAGGTAGAGGAAATAGACTACGAGAATTCCGGGAAGTATGTTAACGTAGAAAATCCACCTCCAGGAAAAGTGCTCCGTTATGTAGCCCCCGAGAGTAGGCCCCAACGAAGGACCGAAGGTCGCCCCGAGGGCAAACATTCCCATGGCAATTCCCCTCTTATTTGGAGGAAAGATTTCAAAGAGGAGGGTCATCGTCATCGGAACGGCCAAGCCCTCCCCGATTCCCTGGAAAATCCTGCTCAGGATTAATAGGTTCAGGTTCGGCGCAATACCGCAGAGGGCACTCATGAGGGTAAAGAGACCTATTCCCAAAATGTAGGTGTTCCTGTGGCCCAACCTTCCTCCCAACCAGCCGACAACGGGCATTGCCACGGCCGAGGCAACCATGTAGGAGATTATCACCCACTGAATCTCATCCGTCCTTGCGTGAAAGGTGCTCATCATGTGAGGGAGGGCAATGTCAACAATCGTCGTATCAAGGAGGGTCATGAACATTCCGGCAACGATGAGAATCCCTACTAAAAAAGCCCTTCCCTCAAGCTCCATGAATTAATCCTTTGAAATCTTTACGCTGGCATTCGTTCCCGGTTTAATGCACTTTAAGGGGACGTTAAAAACCCTTATCTTTACGGGAACCCTCTGTGTAACCCTAACGTACTCTCCCTGGGAGGTATCCCTCGGAATGAGGGCAAAAACCGAACCTGCCGAAGTTCCAACGGAAATTACTCTTCCCTTAAAGGAACCTTCACAGGTCTCAAGTTTCACCTCTACTCCCTCTCCGGGCTCAACGTAACCGATGTCACTCTCGTCAACCCACGCAAGAACGTAAAAGTGGTTCGGGTCGTAGATTGAATAGACGGGAAGACCGGGAGAAACGTAGTCTCCCCTCTCCTTCCACCTCTTTGCGATGAGGCCGCTTATTGGAGCTCTGACAAGTGTGTGGGATATGAGAATTTTTAACTTTTCAACCTTTTCCTTCAGGGAGTTTATTCTGTGTGAAATTTCCTTAACTGAAGCCCTAATCTCCCCGATTCTCCTCAGGTCGGCCTTTCTCACACTTAATTGACTCTTGAGAACTCCCAACTTTTTCTTGATGGAAAGAACCTGAGCTTTTAGGGAGTTAACCGTGTGTCTAAAAGCCTCTGCTTCCTTTAGCTTCTCCCTCGCAACCTCCAAGTTGGCCCTTGAGGATTCAAACTGAGAAAGGGCCAAGTAGTAGGCCGACTTAACGTCCTCAAACTGCTGTGAAGAAATTACCCTTCTCCTGTAGAGCTCCCCATACCTTTTAAACTTCCTCTCCATCCTCTCAAGGTTGACCTTGGAGGCCTCAAAGGACTTTTGAGCAGCAGAGAGGGAAGCCCTTGCACTTTTTAAGAGAACCGAATACTTAACCTCCGTTTCCTTGAGCCTTTCCTCATAGGAAAGGAGCTCCCCCTTTAAGGACTCTACCTGAAGTTCCGAAGCTCTCACCTCCTCCGGAAGCTGTTCCCTTAACCTTGAGAGTTTCTCTCGGAGCTCTCTTTTTTTGCTGATAAGGGCCTTTAACTCCTCATTTAAGGCCGAGAGCTCCCTTTTAAGCGTTGAGTCATCCACCTTAAAGAGGGGCTCTCCCTTCTTAACTGCCTCAAACTCTCTCTTGTAGAGCTCCACGATGTAACCCGAAACGTCCTCCGTTGAAACGTCCACGATGTCGGCATACTGGTAGGCGTTGTCGGTAATGACGAACCTGACCCTCTCATAGAGGTAGAGGAGAAACCAGAGGGTAACAAAGAGAACGACCAAGACTCCAAAGAGAGAGAGAATCCTTTTCAACTCTTCCCTCCAAAGATTTCACCCGTTAGGGACTTGAGGAAATCCTTAATTTCCGACTGAGAGAGGGTCCTTCCCTGAAGAATTCCGTTTGAGAGGAAAAAGCCGAAGAGGGAGTACCTGAAAATCTCAACCCTCTTCTTCAGTTCCTCCGAATCAACCCCCGGAAACGCCCGCTTAAAGACACCAATTAAGACCTCAAGTAGCTTGTCCGAAAACTCCTTATAAACTTCCATAACTTCACCGCTCAACCTTGGAGCTTCCGAGAGGAGAATTCTCAAAAAGTCCTTCCTCTCCTCAAGGGACTTCACTATCTCGTAGCCCACAGAGAGAACCAAATCCTCTCCGGAGAGTTTTGACCTGCTCTCTCCTATCCTCTCAAGGTTCGGTATTACAGAATACCTCATAAGGACTTCCCAAAAGAGCTTCCTCTTACTTCCGAAAATCCTGAAGAGAGTTACCTCGGAAACGCCGGCACTCCTTGATATCTCCCTCGTGGTAGCTCCGAGGTAGCCCTTTTCGGAAAAGCACCTGTAAGCAGCCTCAAGGAGCCTCTCCTTCGTAGTCAAAGAACCTCCTTATGTAAGCACTTACTTACAAGTTAGAATAAAAAATTTTCCACCGAAGTTCAACTACTCAAAGATGACGGTCTTGTTGTCGTAAACGAGAATCTTATCCTCCAAGTGCCACCTCACAGCCCTTGAAAGGACTATCTTCTCAAGGTCCCTACCCTTCCTAATCATGTCCTCAACGCTGTCCCTGTGGCTCACCCTGACGACGTCCTGCTCAATTATCGGCCCCTGGTCAAGCTCCTCGGTAACGTAGTGGCTCGTAGCTCCTATTATCTTTACCCCCCTCTCGTAAGCCCTGTGGTAAGGCCTCGCCCCCACAAAAGCCGGAAGGAAGGAGTGGTGGATGTTTATTATTCTGTTTCTAAACTCCCCAACAAACCTGTTGCTCAAAATCTGCATGTACCTCGCAAGGACTATTAGGTCAATCTCCTCTTTTTTTAAGAGCTCTATCTCCCTCTCCTCTACCTCAAGCTTATTTTCCCTACTCTTTGGAAAGTGGTAAAAGGGAACTCCGAACATCTCAACGACGGGTTTTAGGTCCGTGTGGTTACTGATAACCAATTTAAGGTCCCCCTTTAACTCCCCCGACTTAAACCGGTAGAGCAGGTCGTAGAGGCAGTGGTCGTACTTAGAGACAAAGATTGCAACCTTTTTTACCTCCGAGTTAAATCGGAGCTGGTAGTCCATCTGAAACTTTTCGGCAATCGGCCTAAAGGCATCCTCTATTCTTTCCTTCGGTATCCTGAATTCCTCAAGCTCCCACTCTATTCGCATAAAGAAGATTGACTTCTGAAAGTCTATGTGCTGGTCTGCATTTACGATATTTCCGTTGTTTTCGGCTATGAACCTTGTAACCTCGGAAAGAATTCCCCTTTTATCGGGACAGGATATGAGGAGAATCGCCGTTTCCATTCCACCTCCTACTCAACGGTAACGCTCTTTGCCAAGTTTCTCGGTTGGTCAACATCATAACCCAAAAAGTCTGCAATATAATAAGCAAAGAGCTGAAGGGGAACGACGTTAACAATGGGAGATAGAAACTCGTCAACCTCCGGAACCGGGATAACGTAGTCTGAGAGCTCCTCAACCTCCCTTACCCCCGGATTTGTGACGGAGATGACCCTTCCCTTTCTCGCCCTTACCTCCTCAATGTTTGAGACGACCTTCTCAAGGACCCTTCCCTTGGTTGCAAGGACAACAACGGGAACGCTCTCATCTATCAGGGCAATGGGGCCGTGTTTCATCTCACCGGCAGGGTAGCCCTCGGCGTGGATGTAGGAGATTTCCTTGAGTTTCAGGGCTCCCTCAAGGGCAATGGGATAGTTAACGTGCCTTCCGAGGTAAAGTGCATCCTTAACCTTGTAAAACTCAAGGGCTATCCTCTTAACGGTCTCCTTTTCCCTCTCCAACCTCAAAAAGGACTCCAACTTTCCCGGAATTTCCATAATCGACTTTAGTCTTCCTTCAAATTCGGGAGCTCCCAGCCTTCCCCTTATCCTGCCAAAGAGGAGGGCGAGAAGGTAGAGAACGGTCAGCTGAGTCGTAAATGCCTTTGTTGAGGCAACACTTATCTCGGGACCGGCATAGGTGTAGAGGACAACATCGGCCTCACGGGTGGCAGTAGAACCTATAACGTTACATACAGTTAATACCTTTGCCCCCCTGCTCTTTGCAAGCCTCATAGCAGCAAGTGTGTCGGCCGTTTCTCCAGACTGTGTTATTGAGATAACTAAAGTCCTCTCATCAACTATCGGCTCCCTGTATCTATACTCAGAGGCGTAGTCAACCTCAGTGGGAACTGAAGCAATGTTCTCAAGGTAAAACTTCCCGATTAAACCTGCGTGGTAAGATGTTCCGCAGGCAACTATTTGTATCCTGTTAAAGTTTTCAATCTCCAATCCCTCAATTTGACCTTCCCTTATCAGGGGAAGGTTTCCGCTTATCGTGTCGGAAATTGCCCGCGGTTGTTCGTTAATCTCCTTCAACATAAAGTGCTTATACCCTCCCTTCTCCGCCTGAGAGAGCGTCCAGGGAATCACTACGGGGTTCTTCTTCTTCTCAAGACCGTTAAAGTCAAAAACCTTAACAGAATCGGGCTTTACGACGGCTACCTCAAAGTCGTCAAGGAAAATTACCCTGTTTGTGTACTGTAAAAAGGCAGGAACGTCGGAGGCAACGAAGTTTTCCCCGTCACCAATCCCCAAAACGAGGGGGCTGTCCTTCCTTGCAACGAATATGGTTTCGGTCTCATAGACGGTTATAACGGCAATGGCGTAAGAGCCCTTCAGCCTCCTTACGGCAGAGAGGAATGCCTCAAAGAAGTTTCCCCTTTCCCTAAACTCTTCCTCTATGAGGTGGGCGATTACCTCTGTGTCTGTATCGGAGGAGAACCTGTGGCCCTTTTTGAGGAGCTCCTCCCTCAACTCGGCGTAGTTCTCAATTATCCCGTTGTGAACGAGGGCAATCTTTCCGTCGCAACTAAGGTGGGGATGGGCGTTCTCATCGTTCGGCTCCCCGTGTGTAGCCCACCTCGTATGGCCTATTCCGGTACCCGAGAAAACTTCCCTCTTTCGGAGCTCCCTCTCCAAATTCCTAATCTTTCCCCTTCTCTTGTAAACGAAAATCTCTCCGTCAACAATCAGGGCTATCCCGGCCGAGTCATAACCCCTGTACTCCAACCTCTTTAGACCGTCTATTATTACGTCCTTTGCATTATCGCTCCCAACATAACCGACAATTCCGCACATGAGAACTCCCGAAGAATATCTTTATTTCCTCAAAGTATACAGGAGGCCGAGTTGAAAGACTACCTCTGTGAGGACACTATTGCGGCAATAGGAACCCCGATGGGAAAGGGTGCAATTGGAATCGTCAGGATATCGGGTAAACGAGCTCTACCCATCCTAAAGGAGGTGTTTAGGAAAAAGAGCGGGGAGAAAAGGGAGGAGTTTGAGAACAGAAAGATGACATACGGGGTGGTTGTTGACGAGTTTGGAGAGCCGATAGATGAGGTTCTCGCCGTCTTTATGAGGGCTCCCTTAACGTTTACAGGTGAGGACGTAGTGGAGATTCACTGCCACGGCGGAATCGTAGTAACCAGAAAAGTCCTAAGGGAGGTATTGAAAAGGGGGGCAAGGCTTGCAGAGCCCGGCGAGTTCACGATGAGGGCCTTTATCCACGGGAAGATAGACCTTACACAGGCCGAAGCCATAAACGAGCTCATTGAGGCAAGGAGTGAGCTGTCTGCAAAGCTCGCAGTTAAACAGCTTGAGGGAAGTCTATCAAGAAAAATTAGGGAAATCAGGGACAAACTCTTAGAGACAAAGGCACTCATTGAGGCCGCAGTGGACTTTCCGGACGAGGAAATTGAAATAATTGAGAGCGGAAAAGTCAGAGAGAGGATACTTGAAGCCCTGTCCGAGATAGAGAAGCTCCTCAAAACTTACAGGGAGGGAAGGTTAATAAGGGAAGGGATAAAAGTGGCAATTGTCGGAAGACCAAACGTGGGGAAATCTTCGCTCCTCAATGCAATTTTAAGGGAAGAGAGGGCAATAGTTACGGAGATACCGGGAACGACGAGGGACGTAATAGAGGAGACCGTAAACTTCAGGGGACTTCCCTTAAGGCTCATAGATACCGCCGGAATAAGGGAGTCGGGCGATGTTGTTGAAAAAATGGGCATTGAGAGGAGCATCAAGAAGATAGAGGAGGCGGACGTTGTCCTGTTTGTAATTGACGGCTCCGAGGGCTTTAACGACGAGGACAGAAAAATTGCGGAGCTCCTTAAGGGAAGGGAGAACGTCATCCTCGTAATAAACAAAAAGGACTTGGGATTAAAGGTCAGATGCAGAGACTTAAGAGATAAGTTCAAACACTGCGTTGAAATCAGCACGAAGACCGAGGAGGGGATAGAGAATCTTGCAGAGGAAATAACTCAACTTGTAATGTTTGAGCCGGAAGTCGTTGTGGGCGGGGAAGAGGTCGTTATCACCTCTGAAAGGCACAGGGAGCTCCTTGAAAGGGCAAGGGAGAGTCTGTTGAGAGTTATTGAGTCAATTGACTCCGGATACGAATCTCCGGAGTTCCTCTCAATGGACATCGACGGAGCTCTGAGGGCGTTGGGGGAAATTGTAGGAGAAGTGACAACCGAGGACATGTATGATATTATCTTTTCCCGATTCTGCATAGGTAAGTGAAATGAAGGGAAAGAACGGTAAGCTACAGGTCATCATAGTAAAGGATGAACTTGCAAACTACACGCGGATAAACATTTCAAAGAAAACCCTCTTAGCGGTAGTTTCCATCTTCTCCTTCCTCTTTCTAATTTCGTCTCTCTACTCCGTTTATGCCCTTTTCAAGTTTAAAGCGATAGGAGAGGAGAGGGCTGTCCTAAATTCAAAGTTGGAGGACCTGCAGGAAAAGGTATCGGAATTGGAGGAGGAGAACAGGGAGCTCCACAGACAGGTTTCTCTACTAAGGAAGGAGAAGAAGAGGACGATTGAAGAACTTGCAAAGAGGATAGAGATAATCAACTCCCTCATGAAGAAGGTAGGCTTAAAAGTAAACTCAGAGGAAGGGGAGGGGGGTCTCTCGGTTTCACTCTCAAAATTCCTGAGCGAGAGCGATGTAAACCTTGACAGTAGCTCAATAATCAATCAGATAGACAGTATGATAAAGAAGTTTAACCACGTTCCCTTGGGGTATCCGACTTACGGAAAAATTACTTCGCCCTTTGGCATCAGGATAAATCCGGTTACGGGAAGGCTCGAGTTTCACCTCGGAGTTGACATTGCCAACTACTGGGGAACTCCGGTGAGAGCTCCGGCCGACGGAAAAGTTGTAAAGGCGGGAAGGTGCTACTTAATGGGAAGATGTATAGAGATAGACCACGGCAACGGAATAAAGACCTACTACGGCCACTTGGCAAAGGTTTTAGTTAAAAAAGGGGATTACGTAAAGAGGGGAGAGATAATAGGATTGATGGGAAGCAGTGGAAGGAGTACGGGCCCCCACCTCCACTACTCTGTAAAGATGAACGGAAAGTTGGTTGACCCAAAGTTTTTCTTGGAGGCCGTAAAGAATGTTGGGAAAGAGGAGAGAAGGGGAAATATCAGAGGTTAAGAGCATACTTTCACAGGGATTAAAAATTGAGGGGAACATCTCATCTGAAGGAAAGATTCGGATAGACGGTGCCGTTATAGGAGACATAAGGGGAGACTTCATCATTATAGGGGAAACCTCTCAGATAAAGGGAAACATTACTGCAAAAAATCTCGTTGTGATGGGAGAGGTTGAGGGAAACATATCGGTTGAATCGTTAGAAATCAAGGAGAGTGCCAAAATAAGGGGTGATATCAACTGTAAGAGCCTCTCTGTTGAACCCGAAGCCTCAATAGAGGGTCATGTCAAATCGGGAAACTTTTCTTCAATTTCTGAAAGTGAAACCACGGAGTAACCGGAAAACTCGGAAACTATTACCGGTCTTTTTTCTAAAAAGTTTATAAAATCTTGAACGTCAATGTCCTCACTTACAAAGATTGCCCTGCCCCCAAACTTACAGCCGAAGGGCTTTACGTTAAATATCCGAAAGTACCCCACACTTGAGATTGAAAAATAACCTGTCGTGTACTCGGGGTCGTCGGAAACGCAGAGCTCCCCGATAACTCCGGGATAACTCAAAATCTTTGTGGAAAGGGTTAAAGCCTCCTTGAGATTCTGAGTAAACTTCTTACCTGATGAAGAGCGTAAAGCCTTTGAGACGTCGTCTGAAATGTCCAAAAAAGAAGCCCTCACTCCCCTCTCCCTGTCCGGTTCAACTCGCCTTCCGGAAGGAACCGTAACGACCATTGCTCCCCTCATAACACCACCAGAAGGTGAAGGTCCCTCTAAGAGGCTCCTGTAAACGGACATTCCCAAGAGCTCCGGTACTCCAGCTTTCCTAAATAGGAGTGAGAGAACTCTCTCAGCCGAAGTTGACGAGTTAACCTCGTAAACGGGAAGGGACTTTAAAAGTAAAGGCTCCTCCCTTAACTCCTCAACCTTTATGGAGATAAAGTCCGGTCTCCCCCTTGAGTGTTTTACTGCTCTCCTGTAAAGCTCACTAACGACTTCCTCAACCAAGTCCTCAGGAACTATCCTCTCCGCCCCAGAGATGTGGACACCTTCCTTAGAGCTCCTCATCCTTACGCTGAAGAGCCTTCTCATCCAAAACCACCTTTAAAGGATTTCTAAACCAGAGGTCACTCTGGGGATAGGGAATTTCAACGTTGTTTTTCCTAAAGAGCTCCGTGATTTTCTCGTGGAGCTCCGACTTCACCCTAAAGGCAATTTCCTTTTCCCTTACGTAGTAAATAACCTTAAAGATGAGGGCACTGTCACCGAATTTCGTAAAGAAAACTGACGGAGGAGGGTCCGAAAGAATTCCATCTATCTCAGAAACGGCCTTTAAGAGCAGGGATTTCACCTTATCTATATCTGAACTGTAGGAGACACCAACCTCAACAAAGTCCTTTACCCTCGGGTCGGGATAGAGGGCATTCTCTATAACACCCTCGGTAAGCTTTGAGTTAGGAACCGTTATCAGGTTATTCCCGGAAATTGTGATAATCCTCGTAGTCCTCAGGCCGATATCGTAAACGTACCCTTCAACGCCTATGTCCTTTATGTAAACCCTGTCACCAATTCTAAACTGTCTGTCCGTAACCAAGAGAATTCCGGAAATAAAGTTTTTAACGGTATCCTGAGCCGCAAGGCCAACGGCAAGGGAACCAACGCCGAGGGATGTTATGAGGGAGGTTACGTTAAAGCCGAACCTGTCAAGAACGGCTATGAGTGCAACTATGACTATGAAAATATTAACAACCTTTGAAATCATTGAGTAGTAAGTATCAACGAGGGGAGCTTCATTTACGGAAACGTTCCTCTTTACCCTCTGAGAGAGCTTTTCAAGGAGAAGGTCAACAATCTTTATTGATATGAATGTCGCTATAAAAACGTAGAACAGGAAGAAAACACCATTAACAATTTTTAAGGTATTCTCTGGAAGGTTCAGCTGAATAACGGCTAAATTAAGAAAGAGGAGAGAGAAAAAGTAAGAAATCCAGGAGGAAAGGCTTATCAGTATCTTCTCTCCTTTTGTCAACTTGCTGTCAATAAGTGCCAATCTAATTAAAAATCGCTTAACAACTCTCCTTGCAAGGAGCGATAAGAGAGATAAAAAGAGGAATAGAGCAAAAAGGACGTACTCTGGTTTGACCCAAGGAAAATTAACGGATATAAAATTCATAAATTCCTTGTGATATCCAGCAATACTTTTCATCCTCTTCCTACAAATCACTGTTTGTTAAGAGAATTGTAACGGGACCATCGTTTACTATGTGAACCTTCATATCGGCACCGAAAATTCCCGACTTTACCGGAACTCCCCTCTTTTTACACTCGTTTATAAAGAGGTCAAACATCTCCTCCGCCTTCGTAGGCTCCTCGGAGGACTGAAAGCTCGGGCGCCTTCCCTTTCTGCAATCGGCCGCGAGCGTAAAGTTCGGAACTACCAGAATCTCTCCGTTTACGTCCTTTACCGATAGGTTCATCTTCCCCAAGGAATCCTCAAAAATTCTCAAGTTAACCACCTTATCCGCCATCTTCTCAACAAAGGACTTTAAGTCGCCCTTCTCAAACCCAACGAGGACTACGAGCCCCTGACCGATTTCTGAAACGGTCTCCCCGCCGACAACAACCTTACCGGATAACACCCTCTGAAGACAAACCTTCATCGCCTACCCCTGAATCCACAAGTGTTTAACGCCCTCAACTATAAACTGAGAGCCGAGAGCTCCGACAAACAGCCCGAATATTCTAACAGTTACTCCGATTCCCGTTTCCCCGAGCCTCTTAGAAAACCAGGAAGCATTTATGAGAAAGAGGAAGATAACGAGAGAGGAGAGAAAAATTGCCAAGAGTAACTGAAAGAGGTCGGAGAACCCCACAATCTCCTCCTTGAAGATGAGGAGGGTAGTGAAAACTCCCGGACCAAAGAGAATCGGAATTCCAACGGGAATAATGGATATGTCCTCCTTTTCCGAAACTGCACTGTCCTCCCTATCGGTGTGTTTCGTCCTGGGAGGACTTGCTTGGAGCATTTGGAATGCCATGTGAAGGAGAATGAGACCGCCGAATATTTTTATGCTGAAAATGTTAACTCCCAACAATGAAAGAAAGCTGTCACCGAAGAAAAGAGTAATCAAAGAGGCTATCAAAAACGTCAGGGAGGACTTGAAAGCTACCCTTTTAATCTCTTTAACCGATGAAACGAGACCCGAAACCAGTATTGCTGCAAATACTGGGTCGGCAATTGCAAGTATTGAGACGAGGAACTTCAGAAATTCCAATACTTCCTCCAGAGGAAGTCAAGTAGAGTGAAGAAAAAGACGGTTAGAGAAATGTAACCGTTGAGATTGAAGAAGGCATAGCCAATTTTAGACCTATCCCGTGAGACGATAACGTGCTCCTTTATCATTAAGAGAGCAGAAATTCCGACTCCCAAGTAGTAAAAAATTCCCAAATCCTCAAGGTAACCGACAAGAATCAGACCAATGAGCGTTAAGAGGTGAAAGAGCTTTGAGAGGAGTAGAGCTCTCTCCTCACCGAGTATTGCAGGTATTGAGTAAATTCCCTCTCTCCTGTCAAACTCAACGTCCTGAAGGGCATATATGATGTCAAAACCGGCAATCCAAAACGCAACCGAGAGAAATAGAATAACCGCAGTCAGGTCAACTGTTCCCCTTATTGCAACCCAAGCCCCGAGGGGGGCAAGGGCTACCGCAATCCCAAGAACTATGTGGCAAAGATACGTAAACCTCTTTGTAAACGAGTAGAGAGTCAAAACGGCTATTGCCAAGGGTGAAAGCTCAAAGGCAAGCCTGTTCAACCTGTATGCCGAATAGACCATAACGGCAAATCCGACTAAGGCCAAAAGGTAGGCCTCGGCCCTCTTTACGACTCCCCTCGGAATGTGCCTGTTTGCCGTTCTCGGGTTTCTTGCGTCAATCTCAGCATCTATTGCCCTGTTGAGACTCATTGCAGCAGTCCTCGCCCCAAAGAGGGCAACGGATATCCAGAAAATCTGATAGAGGGACGGCACTCCTTTCGCGGCAATTAGGGCTGCAGTCAGAGCAAAGGGGAGGGCAAACACCGTGTGCTCTACCTTAATAAGCTCCATGTAATTCCTGATTCTCTCTAAAACGCCCGCCATTGGGTTCACCCTAAAGGAGCTCCATACACTGACCGATGTTTTCAAAAACGTAGTCTGGTCTCAGCTCGGTTTCAATTGAGTTAAGGACGGAGACATCCCTGTACTTACCGCTCAGGACGAAGACCGTCTTAAATCCAACGTTCCTCTTACCCTCGGCAAGGTCTGTGAAGGGGTCGTCGCTTACCATGTAAATCCTATCGGGCTCTGAGATTCCAAGAAGCTCAAAAGCCCTCCTAAAGTACTCAACTGACGGTTTGCCAAAGGAAACAACGGGCTTATTCCCTGCATAGGAGAGTGCAGTGGCAATAGCCCCTACGCTCGGCCCTACAAGGCCGTCTGAGTCCAGAATCACCCTGTTCATGTGGAACGAAAAGAGCTTGGCGTTTTCAAGAACGAGAGCAGAGGTCGCCGTCTTCAACTTTGAGTAGTTAATTTCCTTGTCCCTTCCGACAACTACGGCATCAACCCTGTGGTCATTCCTAACCTCAAATCCCTCTTCCTCAAAGAACTCCCTTATTTTTTCCGTTCCCAAAAAGAAGATTCTCCTTACGCCGCTTTCCGTCAAAAAGTCCTTGGCAAGAAGAGAGGGAGAGAGTAGTCTCTTCCTGTTAACGTTAAATCCCTTTTCCCTCAATATCTCAATTAAATTGTCGGGCTTTTCGGTTGAGTTGTTCGTTGCAACTATCCACGGAATTCCCTTCCTATCAAGGTACTCCGTAAACTCAAGGGCTTCGGGAAAGGGAGTGTAAGTCTTATCCTTAACGAGGGTCCCCTCAAGGTCTAAGAGGAAACCTACCATCACACCTCCGACCTCCTTGAAATTACGGCTGCGGCGATTATATCACCCCAAACGTTTATGGCAGTTCTGCACCTATCCAAAAACCAGTCAACGGCAAGAATAATTCCTATTCCTTCGGTCGGAACGCCTATTGACTGAAGAACCAAAACCATCGTAACAAGTCCCGCCTCCGGAATACCCGCAGCCCCTATGGCGGCCAACGTTGCCGTTAGAAAGACGGCAATGTACTGGGTTAGGGAGAGTTCTATACCATATGCTTGAGCTAAGAATATTGCCGCAACGGCCTCATAAAGGGCTGTTCCGTCCATGTTGACGGTTGCTCCGAGCGGAAGCGTAAACTCGGCCACCTCCCTCTTTATTCCGGCAGAAACGGCCCTACTCAGAGTAACGGGAAAGGTTGCCGATGAAGAGGCCGTTGCAAAGGCCGTCAAGAGGGCATCCTTAACTTTAGACATCAGAGTATAGGGGTTCTTCCCCGTAAGCAGAAAGAGAAAAAGGGGAAGGGTTATAAAACCGTGGATAAAGAGACCGGTTAAAACAGCCAAAACGTACTTTCCGAGGGAAGATAAAATCGGGATAACGGCCTCCTTACCTCCCAAACTTCCCAACTTTCCGGCAATCAGAAAAGAGACACCGAAGGGAGCAAGGGAAATTATCCATCCGGTGAGCTTTAGAAAGACAGTGTCAAGCTCAGAGATTAGGTCGTGAAGGACGAGTCTCCTCTTCCAGTCAATTGAGAGAACGGCAAGGGAGATGAGAATTGTTGAAACAATAATGGGAAGAACTTCAAAGTTTGAAAGGGCCTTAAATATGTTATCGGGAATCAGTGAGAGGATTAACTCCTTTAGACTAAAGGAAACCTCTTTGGTAAATGGGATTTTCTCAGTAATCTCAGCTCCTTCTCCGGGCTTTAGAGTGGAAACAACGAAAATTCCCGTAGTAACGGCAGCCGCAGTCGTAAAGGTGTAGTAAAAGAGAGCTTTTAACCCAATTTTCCTGAACCTATCAATTGTTTCCATATTTAAGATGGCATGGGAGATTGAAACAATAATCAAGGGTAAAACGACCATTTTAAGGGCCTTCAGAAAGAGCTCCCCCAAAAATGAGAGCTCCACAGCGACGTTCGGAAAGAAAGAGCCCAGAAGGAATCCCGCAAAGACTCCGACAACCATGTAGAGGGTAAA
The DNA here is from genome assembly GCA_964511045.1 of uncultured bacterium. Classification (GTDB taxonomy): domain Bacteria; phylum Aquificota; class Aquificia; order Desulfurobacteriales; family Desulfurobacteriaceae; genus Balnearium. The sequence continues at coordinate 6,569 of CAZEDJ010000006.1, read as the reverse complement.
CTTCTTTTCCACGATATCCTCCCAATGAAAAAATACTAAATTTCAGCTCTGAAAAATTTAAAAGAGGAGAAAGGAATGGGATTTAACTGCGGAATAGTCGGACTGCCAAACGTTGGAAAGTCAACGCTCTTTAACGCCCTAACGAACACGATGAAGGCCGAAGCGGCAAACTATCCCTTCTGTACGATTGAACCGAACGTGGGAATCGTAGAGGTTCCGGATGAGAGGCTTTACAAAATAGCAGAAATAGTAAAGCCGAAAAAGGTTACCCCGACAACGATAGAGTTTGTTGACATTGCGGGCCTTGTGAGAGGAGCAAGTAAGGGAGAGGGACTGGGTAATCAGTTTTTGGCAAACATAAGGAACGTTGACGCCATAGCCCACGTCGTAAGGTGCTTTCAGGACGAAAACGTTGTCCACGTTGACGGTGAGGTCAACCCGATAAGGGACATAGAGACGATAAACCTTGAGCTGATTTTCAAGGACTTAGAGAGCGTTGAGAGGAGAATTCAAAGGGTTTCAAAGGTGGCAAAGAGCGGGGATAAGGGAGCGAGAAAGGAACTTGAGGCCCTTGAAAAGATAAAGGAAATCCTTGAGAACGGAAGGAGAATCCAGCCGTATTTAAAGGAGTTGGGGGGCGAGGAGAAAAGAGTGGTCAAGGAGCTCCAGCTCCTAACGGCAAAACCGGTCATGTACATAGCGAACGTTGACGAAGAGGGACTTTTGGAGGACAACGAACTGGTAAGACTCGTTAGGGAATTTGCAGAGAAAGAGGGAGCTCCCGTTGTCAAGATATGTGCAAAGATAGAGGCGGAGCTCTCGGAGCTCCAGAAGGATGAAAAGGAGGAGTTTTTAAGGGAGCTCGGAATGGAGGAACCGGGACTCAACGCAGTAATAAGGGAAGGTTACAAGCTCCTTGACTTAATAACGTTTTTCACTGCCGGAGAGCAGGAGGCAAAGGCCTGGACCGTAAAGAGGGGAACAAAGGCTCCGCAGGCCGCAGGGAAAATCCACTCCGACATTGAGAGGGGATTTATAAGAGCCGAGGTCATAAAGTATGACGACTTAATAAGGGAAGGCTCTCTTCAGGCCTGTAAGGAAAAGGGACTTATGAGGTTAGAGGGAAAGGACTACGAGGTTCAGGACGGGGACATAATCTACTTCAGGTTTAACGTTTGATGAAAGTAGAGGGAGTAGTTCTAAAGAGCAAAAACTTGGGAGACAGGCTCAGGCAGATTTCCATCTACTCGGATAAGCTCGGGAAAGTTAACCTGATTTTTAAGTACGGTCTTTCAGAGTTTCCCCTCAAGTATGAGCCGTTTTCAATCAG
>CAZEDJ010000006.1:3319-5139 GCA_964511045.1 uncultured bacterium | reverse complement strand
TTGAGTGTGGCTCTCCGAATTTATCGGGATTTTCCCTAAAGAAGGGAGGGGTGGTCTGTAAAAAGTGCAGAGGGAGGGAAGACTTTAACTGGAACAGGGAGATGACATTACAGCTCAAGGAAATAACAAAGAACCCCTTGAAGAAACTCAAGGAAAGGAACTTCAGTAGGTTATCGGATATAGGGAAGGTTCTTGAAAAACACGCCCAATTTAGATTAAATAGTTAATAAGATTCTCAAAAACAAATGGAGGAGAAATGGGAGCTCCGAAGGTCTTAGTTTTAGGCGGAGGGATAGGAGGAGTTGAGGCTGCCTTTGCGCTGTGCCACAAGTGCTTTGACGTTGAGCTCATATCCGAAAGGGACTATCTGTACATATACCCGATTTCCATCTGGATACCGACCCACGAGTACGACTGGAAGGATGTAACCCTTCCGTTAGAGGAAATTGCAAGGGTTAACGGATTCAAATTGACAATCGGAAAGGTCAAGAGAATCTCGGCAGCAGAGAAGAAGGTGATTTTAGAGGATGGAACGGAAAAGGGTTACGACTACCTCGTCATAGCCCTCGGCGGAAGCAAGGTAAAGCACAAGGGAAGCGAGAACTTCCTCTCAATATGCGGAAAGCCCGAGGAATCACTGAAAATCAGGGAGAGGATTGACAATCTCATAGAGAGGGGAGGAGGAGTAATAGCAGCAGGTTTTGGGGGAAATCCGAAGGACCCCTGCGGCGTGAGGGGAGGACCCGCCTTTGAATTCGTTTTCAACTTAGACTGCTACTTCAAAAAGAAGGGAATAAGGGACAAGTTTCAGCTCCACTTTTTCGCTCCGATGCCAAAGCCCGGAATAAGGCTCGGGGAGAAAAACGCAGAGAGAGCATACAGAATGCTTGACAAGTTGGGAATCAAGAGACACTTCGGTAAGAAGATAAAGGAGTTTAAGCCCGACGGCGTTCTCTTTGAGGACGATTCCTTTCTGAAGACTGACCTAACCATGTTCATTCCCGCAACCGACGGCCACCCCGTCTTTAGAGAATCGGACCTTCCGCTGAACGAGGCGGGATTTGTAAAGATAGAACCGACCTGCGCCGTTCCCGGAACAAACGAAACCGTCTGGGCAATAGGGGACAGTGCAGCCTTTGAGGGACCGAAGTGGAAGGCAAAGCAGGGACACATAGCTGAGGTCATGGGAAGAATAGTTGCAAGGAACTTGGAGAACAAGGTGAAAGGGGACCCAAAGAGGGAAGAGTACATCCACCACCTCCACATCCTCTGCCTGATGGACATGGGACCGTGCTGGATGAGCGGGGCCCTCGTTTACAGGGACGACAAGAGGGCAATCATGCTTCCACTGCCCTTCATAGGCCACTCTCTCAAAAAGTTGTGGGGATGGTACTACAAGGCCAGCAAGCTGAAGAAAGTCCCGAGAATTCCCGGATTTGATGCACCCTGATGGAAAGGTTTGGGATTTTTGAAACGGTAAGGGTTGAAAACGGAAAGCCCGTCCTCGTTGAGTATCACTATGAAAGGTTAAAGAGGAGCTCCAAAAGTTTAGGTATAACTTTGAAAATTGGCTTCCGAGAGTTTGAGGAGGTAGTAAGGGAGAGAGCCCCAAAGGGAGTCAGGCTCGTCAGGTTTACCCTGTACAGAAGCGGAAATTTTGAGGTTTCAGATAGGGAGTGTTTAAAGAGGGAATCCGTTTCCCTGATTCCCGTTTACTCGGTTAGGAGAAGCTACTCGGCCCTTTCGGAACACAAGGTAATTGACGTAATGGATTCGCTCTTTGCCTTTGAGGAGGCAAGGAGAAGGGGAGGAGACGAAGC
>CAZEDJ010000006.1:0-3219 GCA_964511045.1 uncultured bacterium | reverse complement strand
TAATGGATTCGCTCTTTGCCTTTGAGGAGGCAAGGAGAAGGGGAGGAGACGAAGCCCTTCTCTTTAACAGTAGAGACTTTGTTTCAGAAACGGCCTTTGCAAATATCTTTTTCTACAAGAACGGCATTCTGTTTACACCCTCTCTAAAGTGCGGCTGTCTGAGGGGAACGAGGAGGGAGTTTATAAGGGAAGTTTGCCGTGAAATGGGACTTCCCCTAATTGAGGGATACTTTGGAGTGAGGGAGCTCCTAACTGCCGACGAGGTATTTATAACGAGCTCAAGGGAAGATACCTGCCCCGTAGAAAGAATTGGGAACTACGAATTAAGGAAACCCGAGGGGAAACCCCTCAGCAAGAGAATAAGGGAGATAATAGAAAACCTATGACTTTTTCAGGGACTTGAAAATTGCCTCTATCTTCTCCTTTAAAGTTTCTGCCGTAAACGGCTTGACAATGTAGTTGTTTACCCCTGCCTTTATTGCAGCTATAACGTTCTCCTTCTTTGCTTCGGCAGTTACCATAAGTATTGGCAGGTGCTTTAGACTCTCGTCCTTCCTTATCTCCTGAACCAACTCAATTCCCGTCATATTGGGCATGTTCCAGTCCGTTACAACGAGGCCATACTTATTGGGATTTTGCCTCAGCTTCTCAAGAGCCTGCTTCCCATCCTCGGCTTCATCAATGTTTTTAAATCCAAGCTGTGTCAAGAGGGTTCTCAGTATCTTTCTCATAGCCGCCATATCGTCAACAATTAGAACGTTGATATCTGTTGGAATTGACATCTACAACCTCCTTAGGGTTTTTTTACAGCATACTGGTGAACCAATTTAATTAAGTCCGGGGCGTCAAACTTCACAAGGTGAGCATCTGCTCCCACAAATCTACTTTTGTCAACATTTGCCCTGTCGCTCAAAGAGGTGTTAATTATAACCGGAATCTTTGAAAGCTCAGGGTCTTCCTTCACCTTTCTCGTAAAGGTCAGACCGTCCATACCGGGCATCTCTATGTCTGAAATAATGAGCTGGACAAAGTCTGTAATATCCTTTCCAGTCCTCTTTGCCTCCTCAAGCCACTCATGGAGAATCTGAAGGGCCTCTATACCGTTTTGAGCCTCATAAACCGTGTGGCCGTCGGCCTCAAGTATCCTCCTAATAATTTTCCTCGCAACGGGACTGTCGTCTAAGATTAAAATATTAAAGTGTCCTTTCTTCTCAATTCCCTCTATGTCTTTCTTTATTTCCTCAATTCCAAATATCTTAATCATTCCAAGCTCGTCAAGAATTCCTTCAAAGTCAAGGAGTAATAAGAGTTTATTGTCCTCTATCTCAATAACTCCAACGACCTTACCCCCCAACTTCTCATCAATGCTCTTCGGTGGCCTCTTTATGTCTGCCCACTTTATCCGGCGGATTCTCTTAGCCTCGTGAACTATAACGCCGACGATTTCCCTCAAGAACTCCATAACAATAACGTAGCGGCCAGCATTAGGAGGCTCTTTAATCTTCATCCACTTGGCAAGATTTATAATCGGGACCATTTGTCCCCTAATCTTTGCCAATCCTTCAGCTTCAGGCGGTAAACCTGGAGCCTTCACGATATCACTTGGCTTAAAGATTACCTCCTTAACCTTTGCTACGTTGACTCCCAAAATCCACTCGTAGATTGAGCCGTCGTCCAAAACTTCATACATTCGGAAGTCCACTATCTCCAGTTCATTGGCACCGGTCTCAAGTATCTTCGGTAACAGCTCTTTCTTCTTAGCCATTTCTACATTCCTTTAACTTCCTTTTCGTCTAAGGAGGAAACAATATCACCTATAGCCTGAACTAGCTTCATAGAAACCTTATCGAGGAGTTGAACTATCCGTTCTTCCTTTTCCTTCACTTCATCAATGTCATCGTTATTCATAGCTATAAGCAGCTCCTTAAAGAGGAGCTTAACCTCAAAAAGCGTATCCTCTATATCATCAAAATATTTAGCAATTTCTGGATATTTAGCCGTCAACTTTTCAATGTCCTTGTTGTGGAGGGCCGTTTCACTGATTAGTGAATCAATCTCTGTTAAAACAGATACGTCGGCGTTTATTCCATCTATGAGTTTAGCCTTCACTATGTCGTTTACCTTTGAGGAAAGTTCCCCTATTCTTGACAGCTTATCAAGTAAAACGGAAGCATCTCCTATGTTAACGATGTAGAAAGTATCCCAAATCTTGTGCAGTGTGGTATCGGTCTTCTCCGCAATTTTAATAACTTTCTCAGTCTGTCCAGTAATTTTTGATATGAGCTCATCAACTTTGTGTATACTCTTGACAATACCATCAATGTTTTTCTTCTGAACAGAAACTATACCGGACAAGTCCTCAATAACTTTCAGGACTCCCTCAGAAGCTCCTTTTAAAGTACCGTAAGTCTTTTGATTAGCCTTAAAAATGTCCATTCCTTCATCAACTGCAGACACGCTCCTCTGAGTAATCTCTGCAGTTTTTGCCATCTGCTCCCTCATGTTCTTAACCACTTCCCGTATTTCTATAGCAGATTTGTTCGTTCTCTCTGCCAACTTCCTCACCTCGTCGGCAACAACGGCAAATCCCCTTCCGGCCTCTCCAGCCCTCGCGGCCTCTATCGCCGCATTTAAGGCAAGGAGGTTCGTCTGCTCCGTAATTGAGGTAATTACCTCAACAACCCTGTCAATCTGCTCCGTCTGAAGTTGAAGCGCCTTAACTACTTCCTCCATTTCCTTTGTAATGTCCCTTATGTGCTCCATCTGAGATATGGACTCATATGTCTTCTTCTCGGCTTCCTCAAGATTGCTTAAAACAAACTTATAGTTCTCCATCAGCCTATCAGAAACCTCTATTAATCTGTCAACCGTCTCCTCTATCTCTGTCGTAGAGTTCATCTGGTCTTTAGAGAGTTTAATCACCTCCCTCAATCCCCTAATCGCAAGGGAAAGAGAAGTTATCGTTTCAAGGTTGTTTACTAAGGACTGCTTTGTCGCTTTTAGGTTTTGGAGGAACATCTTCCTGGACTTCTTTAACTCCTCCTCAATCTCCTTTTCGGCCGTTGCATCTTTCCAAGTTGCAAGGTAGTAACGCACGGAACCGTCCCTGTTTGCTATCGCGTGGCGATAGGAAGCCATAACGTAAGGACCTATAGGAATGTCTGCATTCTTTTTGTGCTCTCCGGGTCTCGTCTCCTTTAAAAGTTGCTTAACCCTTTC
>CAZEDJ010000005.1:0-27473 GCA_964511045.1 uncultured bacterium | reverse complement strand
CGCCACTTGAATTGAGAGAAATTTTAACAAAATTTTTACAAATTTTTTACAGGAAGGAAATCCGACTAAAACTCCAACCTCGTAAGCTCTCTTTCCAACTCCTCTATATCATCAACTCGGCTAATGACATAATAGTTAATCTTTACCTGGAGACTTTCCTCTATTTCCTTAATTACACTTTCGATGGACTCCACACCCTCAGTGAAAATTAGAAAATTATCACTTGAATATCTTACAATTATAGCATTCTTTAATTTAGCATAGAGAAGCTCTACTAACCTTTTAAGGAGGTAGTCCCCCTTCTGCCAACCCTCGTTAATATTGATTTCCCTCAACCTCTCAATGTCAACCGTAAAGGCTAAAAGATTTTTAAACCTCTCCTTAGCTACCGAATACGCGAGCTCAAGTGCATTTCTGTTGAAAGCTCCCGTAAGATGATCCCTCAAGTAGTAGTCCAGTCTCCTCTCTTCAAGATGCCTGAAAAACTCAGAGGAAAAAGTATCCTCAGATAAAGAAGGAGGTTCCTCATTCAACAAGATATGGATAGCACTATTTACAACGTCTGGGTCGTAAAGTTCACCGGCTTTTGAAACTATTTCCCTCATGGCCTCTCTCTTTTCCATTCCCTTTCTGTAAATTCTGTCACTCGTCATGGCATCAAAAGAATCCGCAACTGCTAAAATCCTTGCTTGGAGAGGTATAGACTTTCCGTTCAGTCCTTTTGGATATCCGGAACCGTTCCACCTTTCATGGTGATACCTGATACCTGGAAGGGCGCTTTCCAAGGGTTCAATATGCTTGAGTAACTCATATCCCAACTCCGGATGCAACTTTATAATCTCAAACTCCTCATTTGTTAACTTTGATGGCTTCAGTAGAATGCTATCCGGTATTCCGATTTTTCCTATATCGTGGAGGAGACCGGCAATGTATATAGAATTAACCTCCTCTTTTGATAATCCCATCTCTTCTGCAATCCTTTTTGAAAAGAACGCAACCCTCTCAGAGTGACCACGAGTATAGGAATCACGAATTTCAATACCTCTAATAAAACTCTTAACGATTCCCTCTACTAATTTTCTTTCTTTTTTCAGTTTTTCTTCAAGGGATACAATTAGCTTCTTTATTTGAACAGAAATTGCAATCGACCTGGCGATATTTCTTAAAAACACTTTATTCTCTTCACTTAAAACCTCTTCATTCTTTCTAAAGAAAATAACAAAACCAAATATATCTGAAAAAACGGAAAGGGGGATTCCGAATACATACCTAATTCCCAAACTCCTCTCTTGAGGAGAGAGAATATTTAACTTTGAAGTTTCAACTTCTCTATTCATTTCAAGTAATAACGGTTCAATTCCTTCCAATTCCTCAATTCTTTTTGAAAAAATTCTCGTATCACCGTCAAGAGTGATTAACCTTATATCAACCCTGTCCTTACTCTCAAAATTGAGAACTCCGATAATAACTCCATCACAGTTTGTCATTTCCAATACTTTTTTGATTAAAGAAACGAACTCGCCATTGAAACCTTTTCCTAGGGTTAACAAGTGGATAAACTGGGATATCACCTCTTCCCTTATATTTTTCTGTCCAATTTTATCAATCATATCATTAATACTCTTCCTTATCCGATAAAACTCATCCTCATATCCTAAATAAGGCAATTTATTTAATTTTCCTAAGGAAATTTTATCTACATCACTCCTTATTTTTGCCAATGGATATAGATAGAGCTTTCTAATTGAAATCAATAGAAGAGAGATAAAAGTTAACGTCAATAACAGAATTAATCCTGATACTTTATAAGCCAAGGATTTGACCTTCTGGAAAATAAAGTATCTATCCAAAACTAAGAAAAGTCTGACCTTTCCATCAGGAAAAACCAAGTCTTTTTCAAAGGAAAACTCACTTTCCTTTTTTATCGGAGATACGGAAACTTTCTCTATGTAAGGGGCTTTTTCCAATATTTGGATAAGATTGTTTAAATTCTTCTTTGAACCTACAGAAACAGCAGAAACCTCAACATAGTTTTCAGCATTCTTTTTTAACAATTGAATTAGTTGAGCTTTAAAAAAAGAATAACTAACAAAATAAGCTCCTACTGAAATGGAAATGGAAACAAAAAGGCTAATTAGCAACAAAATCCAATATTTATCAATCTTCATTCAAGGCCTTCCTACATGCGAAAAATTTAAACTGCGAGCCATTGCTACTAAATATTTTAGAAACAGCAGGGTCCTTTAGCTCATATAATCCAAAGTTCCATAAACTAATTAGTTTAATAACTTCCTCTTTATTTAGAAGCAACCTCCTTTTCACAAGAATATAGTATTTTCTTCCACTTTTATCCTCTGCAATAACGCAAACCCTATACCAATTGGGAAGCAGTTCCAACACCTTATCAGTAGTAGAATTATCGGTTAGAATTACAGAATATTTACTCAAGTTCAGGAACTTTATCAAATCATCCCTACTATTTACTACATCAATATTTAACGATAGATTTAACCCTTCAGTCTTACCGAAAAACTCAGCTATCTTAAAGGGTATAGCTAACTTTTCGTCAGATGACAAAATGAAAATCTCTTGCCTATAAAAGCAGGAGAGAAACAGCAGACAAAATACAAATAAATAAGCTAACTTACTTTTTATCATATCTAAAGAATTTTAGCAAAAACTAATCAAGAGCTCTGGAAAGAAGGTCTGCTATGTGAAGGGACTTTTGAGGTAAGTTATGTCTCTCCAAGCCTTCAGCAATGTTCATTACACAACCGGGACACTCCGTAAGAACAACGTCGGCATCGGTTGATTCTATGTTCTTAACCTTCCGTTTCTGTATCTCGGCAGAGATTTGGGGATGGGAGAGCTTGAAGGAACCTCCCATTCCGCAACAGTTGTCGGCCTCGGGCATATCAATGAATTCCACATTTCTCAAAACTTTAAGAACATCAACAGGATAGTGGCGGGGGATTTTCTGTCCCCTAACTATGTGACAGGGGTGGTGCCACGTTACCTTCAAATTTTCGGGTAGCTTCCACTTTCCAATCTCTTCCAGATTCTCATAGAGGACCTCTATGAGCTCCCTTACGGGAGTTTGGAGCTCCTCGTACTCCTTCTTTAAAACGTGGCCGCAGGTTGCACACGCAGAAACGACAAAGTCAACACTCTCTCCTCCCCACCCTCTGATGTTTCTCTCCTTAACTTTTTCAAACGTGTCTAAGTCTCCCGAAAAGAAGGCGGGAGCTCCGCAGCAAAACTGCTCCCTCGGAACAAGGACAGAATAACCGAGGGCATTTAAAACCTTAACGACGTTTTGAGCCGTTTCGGTGTAAAAGTTGTTGAACATACAACCGGTGAAAAAGAGAACCCTTCCCCTTTCTTTTCCCCGGGCGGGAAAGAGCTTATCCTCACTGTTAAAAGGCACAGGAGAGGGTTCCGGCAGCAGAACTTTGCCAATTTTCGGAACTTTTAAAGGAAGGAGTCTGTTTTGAGGGCTTTTTGACCTCTTTGTAAAAAGCTTTGTAAGGGGAGAAGAGAGCTTTGCAGTAAGTTCAAGGAGATTTCTATTTGAGAAAATTTTTACGGCAGCTGCTTTTTCCGGTGGTAGCCCAAACTTTTCAACGGCCCTTGCACGAGCAGAGATTATTATCTTTTCATAGTCAACCATAACGGGACATATCTCAGCACACCTTAAGCAAGTTGTACAGAGGTTGAAGAAATCTGCAGCCTCTCTATTAAGCTCCGCCTTCCCCTTATTTATAAGGTCTGCAAGGAATATCTTTCCCCTCGCTACGGAAGGTTCCTCACGGGTAACGTTGAAAACGGGGCAAACCTGACGGCAGGAGCCACACCTTACACACTTTTCAACGAGCTCATCGCTTATACCTAAAATTTCCTTACCTTTCATAGGAGTTCCTTAGGCGGTTGAAATTAGGAATAAATTTATTATCAACTGATAGGAATTTTCAACTACAAAATTACCTCTTTTGCAGGGAAAATCGGTCCCTCAACACAGCAACGCTTGTAGCCACCGATAGTCTCAACGATACAACCCAAACAGGCACCAACGCCACAGGCCATTCGCCTGTCTAAGGAGAGGAAACACTCAACTCCCAACTCCTCTGCCCTCTCCTTTACCGCCCTCATCATAGGAGAGGGTCCGCACGCAACCCAGACAAAGTCGGGATAGTTTGAAAGGTCTTCCGTAACAAATCCCCTCTTTCCGTAGGAGCCATCTTCCGTATAGACCTCAAAGGCTATGCCGTACCTCTTCAAAAACTCAACTCCCGAGAGGTTATCCGAGGTTCTCTCTCCGTACAGGAAAAAGACCTCCTTTCCCCTCTCCTGAAAGAGCCTTGCGGCCAAGAATAGGCCACCTATCCCTATTCCCCCCGCAATGAAGAGGTACCTGTCAAACTCCTCGGGAATTGAGTTTCCGAGGGGAAGGAGAACTTCAACGGTCTCCCCCTTTGAAACCTTAGATAGGAGCTCCGTCCCCCTTCCGTAAACCCTGTAGAGGAAGGAAACCTCATCTCCCTCAACGTTAAATATCCCCAACGGACGGCGGAGGAGGGGGTCAAACTGGAGGGAGCTCCTAACCTGAACCATTCCAAACTGACCAGGTTTTATCTTTCTGACCAAATCCTCGGGAACTTTAACCTTCAATAAGTAATCCCTACCAGTAAGGTGCCTATTTTCAAGGACGGTAAATCCCATCAAACCTCTCTTTTAGGGCAAATTTTGCCTTCCTTTATCTCAAGGAGAGCAATTATCGTCTTTTTGTGCTCCTCTCCGCTTTCGTCCTTCCCAAAGGTGTATGAATCAAGCGTGTACAGGTGCCTTGCCCTCTTTGCAGCAACGTGAACGGTTTCGTAAAAGTTCCCGACCTTGGAAATTATCGGCTCCAAAGGTATCCTCTTTGACATTCTAACCTCCTTCTTCCAACAGTTTTACAATTTCGGGGTCCCTTACCAGTCTGTCAAACTGACCCTTTAACCTTTCCGTCCTCAACTTTTCAGCCCTAATGATAGACCTTAGGTTTTCGTAAGCAACTTCCAAAACGTCGTTTACAACGATGTAGTCGTAGAGGGGAGCTCTCCTTATCTCCTCCCTTGCAATTTTAAGGCGCCTCTCTATAGTTTCCTCGTCGTCCGTCCCCCTACTTCTCAACCTCCTCTCAAGCTCCTTGAGGGAGGGGGGAAGAATAAAGATGAGAACCGCTTCAGGAAAGTTTTTCTTTACCTGAAGGGCTCCTTGAGTGTCAATGTCAAGGATAACGTCCCTTCCTTCGTTGAGCGCCCTTAAAACTTGAGTTCTTGAAGTGCCGTATAGATTCCCGTAAACCTCAGCCCACTCAAGAAAGTCCCCCTCCTCAATCATCCTCTCAAAAGTCTTCCTGTCAACGAAGTGGTAGTCCTTGCCGTCAACTTCGCCTGGCCTCGGGGGCCTCGTCGTGTAGGAAACCGAGAACTCAAGGTCAGGAAATTCCTTTAAGAGCATGTGAACGAGGGTGGTCTTTCCCGTTCCAGAAGGGGCCGATATGACTATGAGAAGTCCCTTCAGCTTATTCAACATTCTGAACCTGCTCCTTTATCCTCGCAATCTCTGTCTTAATCCTTAAAACTGGCTCGGTTACATCAATCTCCTTTAACTTACTTCCCAAGGTGTTAATCTCCCTGTGCATCTCCTGACAGAGGAAGTCAAGAGTTTTCCCTATCGGCTCATCTTCAACGTTTAAGAGCTCCCTAAAGCGCCCCACGTGAACCTTCAACCTTGAGAGCTCTTCAGAAACGTCCTGCTTCTCAGCAATCAGGGCAACCTCAAGCTCAACCCTCTTCTCAAAGTCTTCGGGGAGCTCCTCTCCAGAAAGCAGCCTTTTAACCTTTTCCTTCAACCTCTCAAATATGAGCCTCTCAATTTCAGAAACCTTCTCCTCAATTCCTATAATTTCCCTTTCTATAACGTTTAACTTTTCAACGAAATAGGCCTTTAACTTCTCTCCCTCCTTTTTCCTTGAAGCATCAAGCTCCCTTAGGGCTCCCTCAACGGCGGAAAAGAGGGGCTCTCTAAAGACCTCTGGTTCAACCTCCTCCCTCTGAAATAGGTCTGAGACGGAGAGAAGGTCTTTTAGGGAAACGGTTAAGTTCACTCCTGAAATTGAGGAAATCTTTTTTACTTCCTTTAGGAGCTCCACAGCCTCCGAGTAGTTAACGGAAAATGGCGGCTCAAAGTCGGGAGAAAAACGGTAGTGGAGGGAGAGCTCCACGTCTCCCCTCTTCACGTAATTGGAAATGAGGGAATTTAAATCGTTTAAAAAGGGATTGAAAACTTTCCCCATGGAAAATCTAATCCTCAATGACTTGCCGTTTAAACTCCTGACCTCAGCAGTTATCTCAACGAACCTGCCCGAGGCCGTGGCCTTACCGTATCCCGTCATACTCCTCACTTCAGTCCCCTCAAGAGCTCACTATTAATCTTTATAGTAGCCCTCTGCCTCAAGAGATTGATAAAGTCTATGTAATTCGTCTCCCTCTTTTGCTCCAAAACAAACTCCTTGAGTCTCTCCATCTTTTCCTTATCAAACTTCTCAACCTTTGGCTCGGTTACGGGAGAAAAGACCCCGAAGCCCTCCTCAAGCCTCAAAACCTTCCTAACGCCGACGGGCGAGTTAAAGAGCTCCTCGGGGGATTCCAAGGGCTTAAACTCCTTAACAAACTCGGCCCTGTCAAGGAGGTTCGTTTCACTCTGGAGCTCCCCCTTATAGCTCCTTGCAGCCCTCTCGGCCTCCTTGAGTGCCTTTTCCTTCTCTAACATCTCAACAATCTCTCCCTTCACCTCCTCAAAGGGCTTGTACTTTTTCCTCTTATACTTAAAGGCAAGGATGAGCTTATCACCAGAACTCTTAAAGACAAAGTTTTTACTCTTGAGCTCCTTCTTAAGCTCCTTGTCACTTAGGGGCTTTGGATTAAAGCTTAGGAGCTCTGAGAATTTACCTGCCTTTGCAATCTCAAAGGCCTTTTGAGCCTCATCTTCTCCCTTTTTGTTCTTCGGAAACTCCAAGACAAACTCTCCCAACTCACCCTCAGTTGAGAATCTCTCCCTGTTTTTCTCGTAAAATTCCCTCGCCTCTTTTTCTGAAACGGAAACCTTAAAGTCGCTCAAGCGGAACAGCTTGTACTTAAATTTCCTCTTTCCGAAGAATCTCGTATACAGCCTTTTGAGCTCAAATTCAGTTACAGAAGGGGAGTTGTTAACGACCGAGAGAACCTTGTTAACCAGCAAGTCCTCCCTGACAACGTCCTCAAATGCCTTCGGAGTCATGTGGCGAGACTTGAGAAAGGCCCTGTAGAGCTCCATTGAAAACTTCCCGTCTTTCTGAAATGCTGGAATCTCCTCTATCGCCTTTGCAACGGCCCAATCGCTCACCCTGATTCCCTCGTCCTCTGCCACCTGAAGAATGAGCTTCCTCGTAATCAGCCTGTTGAGGACGATTCTCTTTATCTCCTCGTCGCTCACCACCTTCCTGTAATTCTCACCGAACTTTGCCCTCAGCTCACTCAGAACGTTTGAGTACTCCCTGTTAAACTCTGAAAGGCTTATGCCCTCGCCGTTTACAGTTGCCACCTCACTTGACGAAGGCCCAAGAACTGAACCCCTTCCCCAAACGAGGAAAATCGTTCCTACGAATGACGCCGCAACTATCCAGAGGGGAAGGCTGAAGGCCCTAAGGTTCTTCCTTATTTTGGAGAGCATGTTTCCTCCAGTTGAATTTCAATAAGAGTGATTTATACTTAAAATCAGAACCCTTCTCAAGAGGAGACTAAGTGAGAAACAGCTTTGAGAAACAGAGAGAAAGGGAAGCAATTGAAAGGGCAAAGGAACTCTTAAAACTGAAGGAGTATAAAAAGGCAATTGAGGAGCTTGAGAAAAATAGACTGAGGGACATTGACTACTACCTACTCCTTGCCGAAGCCTACGAGGGAATAGGAAACAGGGAAAAGGCCGAAGCATACTTGGAGGAGGCAAGGTTTCTTGACACGGAAATCCGCTCAAGGAACTACCTACAGAGGGGAATCACGCTTGCCTCAATGAGGAACTTTAAAGCCGCAGAGAGGGAGCTCCTTGAATCCGTAAAGCTCAACCCCTTTGAAAAGGACGCCTATGTAGAGCTCTACAGGCTCTACAGGGACATGAACTCAACGAGGAAGATGATTAAGACCCTTGAAACGATAATGACCATTGACCCCTATTCTAAGCTCCCCTACTTGGAGCTCTCGCGGTTTTACGCTTTGAGAAAAAACTACAAAAAGGCCGAGGAGGTTTTAAAACAGGGAATAGAGCTCATCGGCTCGGCAGACCTCCACTACGAACTGGGCAAAGTTTACGCAGAGTGGGGAAAGTTGGAGGAGGCAAAGGGAGAGCTAAAGGAGGCCTGCAGGCTTGACTACAAGAACACAGACTACAGGCAGAAACTCATAGAGGTATTGGTCAGCGACGAGGACTACGAGGGAGCTCTCCAGGTGGTTCACAGCACTTTAGAGCTCCTACCCGATGCGGTTTACCTCCTCCAGAGTGCCGCAGCCCTCTACAACCTCCTCGGGAAGGACGAGGTGGCAGAGTACTACTTCAGAAAGGCCATAAACCTCTCAAGCGGCTTCATCAGGGACGACGCCCTAAAGGCCTTTTCGGAGTTCCTGATAGAGAAGGAAAGGTTTGACCAGGCCGAGGAGATACTGAAGGAGATAATCTTTGAAACCGACAACATCTGGGTTCTGCTTGACGCCTTTTCGGAGCTCTCCGTAATCCTCCTTGAACAGGGAAGACTTGAGGAAATCGTTGAAATAGGAGAGTTCATCCTTGAAAATCCGGAATTGACCGAGGATGAAATCTGCGAAATCTCGGAAATTCTCGGGGATGTCCTCTACGAGCTCAAGAGATTTGACGAGGCCGAAAAGTATTACAGGAAAATTCTTTCAGAATCAACGGACGAGAAGATGAAAAAGAGGGCTTACGAAAAGCTAAAAGAGACGGAGGAAGTATCAAAACTTGAGAAAATGCTCAACGGTTAAGCCTCTCGTAAATAAGCGATTTTAACTCATCAATTCCCCATCCCTCCTTGGCCGAAACGAAAACAACTTCTGGCTTTTCGTCAGGTATCTTCCCCGCAACGACCTGATAGAGCTCCCTTCTCTCCTCCTCCCTCTCTACCAACCTATCCACCTTGTTACCAACGTAAATTTTCTCCTTGTTCCAGCTGTTTAACCTCTTTAAAACGGCCTTAACCGACTCCAACTCCGCCTCTAAGTTTTCAGACGAGACATCAAAAACTATGAGGAGGAGGTCTGCTTCCTTTACCTCACTCAAAGTCGCCCTGAATGAAGCTACGAGCTCGTGAGGCAAATTCTTTATAAAACCTACGGTGTCGGAAATGAGTATCTTCTCTCCCTTAAAGGAGAGAGCTCCCGTTTTCACATCCAAAGTGGCAAAGGGCATGTCCTTAACGAAAACCTCCTTTCCCGTCAGAGCCCTAACCAAGGTTGACTTACCTACGTTCGTATATCCCACAACGGCAACCGTCTTAAATCCCCTCTTTCTCCTTCCCTCCCTGTGTAAGTCCTGCCTCCTTAAAACCTCGTCAAGCTCCCTCCTGAGCTTGTGGATTCTCCTCCTTAAAGCCCTGGCCTCAACTTCGGTTTGAGTTTCCCCGGGTCCCCTCGTACCGACTCCTCCTCCGAGCCTTGAGAGCTCCTTTCCCCTTCCCCTCAGGTGTGAAAGGAGGTAGTAACACCTTGCGAGCTCAACCTGGAGCTTTGCCTCCTTTGTCCTTGCCCTCCTTGCAAAGATTTCAAGGATGACCTCCGTCCTGTCAATGACCGGAAGTCCCGTAATCTCCTCAATGTTTCTCTTTTGAGAGGAAGAGAGGGGATGGTAGGCAACTATGAGAGTGGCCTTTTCCCTGTCAATCTCGGAGAGTTTTCCCCTTCCCAAGTAGGTTGACGGAGAAAAGGCTCTCCTCTTCTGGACTATCCTCTGAACCACCTCCCCACCGAGGGCTCTGATTAACCCTTCTAACTCATCAACGTCAATACTCTCCTTGGGTCGCTTCACGGCTATTACTGCAACTCTTTCCCTGTTGAGCTCCACGCTTCTCCCGTCAATCGGTTGTTTAATTTTTACAGTTTGTTTACAATTAAACCAGACTTTTACAACTGAAGGAGGATAAATGTTTAAAGGCGGAAATATAAACCAACTGATGAAAATGGCAAAACAACTACAGGCCCAAGCTGCAAGGATGAAGGAGGAGGTGGAAAAGAGGGAGTTCATCGGAACTGCCGGAGGCGGAGCCGTTAAGGTAGTAGCCCGGGGAACGGGAGAGCTCGTTTCGGTTGAGATAGCCCCGGAGCTCTTAGAGAGTAACGACAGGGAGATGCTTCAAGACCTCATCCTTACAGCGGCAAACCAAGCACTAAAGGAAGCAAGGGAGACAATGGCGAGGGAGCTTGAGAAGATAACGGGAGGCTTAGGAATAGACATGGGAGGACTGTTTTGATATATCCCGAAAACCTGGAGCTCCTCATTGAATTTCTATCCGAGGTTCCGGGAATCAGCGAAAGGGCTGCTGAGAGGGCAGTTCTCTTACTCTCAAGGCTTCCAGAGGAGAAAAAGAGGATAATATCAAATGCCCTGAGGGAGCTTGAGGAGATTCGCCCCTGCAGGGAGTGCGGACTTCCGGCAACGGGGGAGCTCTGCTCAATCTGCCTTGACGAAGAGAGGGACAGGGAGGTCGTCTGCGTCGTTGAACAGCCGAGGGATGCAGTATCAATAGAGAAGTTGGGAGAGTACAGGGGACTCTACCACGTCCTCGGAGGAGTGATATCCCCCCTTGAGGACATCTCACCAGAGGACTTAAACATAGAGTCTCTCTTTAAAAGGATAAAGAGAGAAGGAATAAAGGAAGTAATAATAGCCCTCAATCCAACAGTTGAGGGAGAGGCAACGGCAAAGTTCTTAACGGACAGGTTGGAAAACTTGGGAGTAACCGTTTATAGGATTGGCTACGGAATTCCCTACGGCGGAACGATAGATGCCTCAGACGAGCTTACTCTGAGGAAGGCACTTGAGGATAAGAAACTCATAACCGGAGGAAGGAATGATAGAGATTAGGTGGCATGCCCGAGGAGGTCAGGGAGCAGTTACCGCCTCCAAAATTTTGGCTTCTGCCGTTATTGAGGAGGGCAAGTATGCCCAGAGTAACCCCGACTACGGAGCCGAGAGGTCGGGAGCTCCGCTGAGGGCTTACAACAGGCTCTCCGAAAAACCAATTACTCTCCACTGTATGGTTCTCCATCCCGACATCGTAATAGTTGTTGACCCAACCCTCTTAAAGACCGTTCCCTTTTTAGAGGGAACCGATGAAAATGCCGTTCTCCTGATAAATACAGACAAGTCTCCCCAAGAGGTAAGGGAGAAGTACGGCATAGAGGGCAGGAAGATTTACACCGTTGATGCAACGAAAATCGCAATGGAGGAGCTTAAGAGGCCCCTCATGAACGTTCCGATGTTGGGAGCCCTCGTCAAAGTCCTCAACGGCCTCGTTGACATAAAGACCGTTGAGGAGGACATAAGAAAGGCCTTTGGAAAGAAAATCTCAGAAAATGCCCTTCAGGCAAACATAAGGGCACTACACAGAGCTTACGAGGAGGTAAGGTCGGAATGAAGAGCTGGAGAGAATTACCAATAGGAGCTGTAATACCCGAGCCCGGTTCAAGCGAAAAGTACAACACGGGAGAGTGGAGGGCTTGGAGGCCGGTGTTTGAGGCCGACAAGTGTGTAAACTGTATGCTCTGCTGGGTCTTCTGCCCCGACTCCTGTATCCTGGTAAAGGAAGAGAAGATGGTAGGGATAGACTACGACCACTGCAAGGGCTGTGGAATCTGTGCCCACGAGTGTCCAACAAATGCCCTTGAAATGAAACCTGAATACCTGTTCCGCGAGGAGGACTAACCATGAGGCCTGAGCTAATTAAGGAAGTCAAGTACGTCCCGTACTCCGGAAATATGGCAGCGGCCGAGGCAATGAGACAGATAAATCCGGACGTTGTTGCCGCATACCCAATTACCCCTCAGACGGAGCTCATGCAGTTCTTTGCAGACTTCGTTGCAAACGGACTCGTAGATACAGAGTACATACCCGTTGAGAGTGAGCACTCTGCAATGTCTGCCTGCGTGGGAGCTGCTGCTGCCGGAAGTAGGGCAATGACGGCAACGGCCGGCCCCGGACTTGCCTACATGTGGGAAGTTCTCGGAATCGCCTCCGGAATGAGACTGCCGATTGTAATGACCGTAGTAAACAGGGCACTTTCAGCCCCGATTAACATCCACGGCGACCAGTCAGACATGATGGGAGCAAGGGACCAGGGCTGGATAATGCTCTTCTCTGAAAACGCAGAGGAGCAGTACGACAACCTCATCCAAGCAATAAAAATCGCCGAGGACGAGAGAACGAGGCTTCCCGTAATGGTTGGAATGGACGGATTCGTTATCTCACACGCGATAGAGAGAGTCAGGCTCCTTCCGGACAAGGCCGTTGAGGAGTTTGTAGGTGAACACAAACCCCTATATCCTCTCCTTGACGTTGACAATCCCGTAACCCACGGTCCCGTCGCAATGACAGACTCCTACATGGAGTTTAAGAGGCAACAGAGAGAAGCAATGATGGAGGCCTACAAGGTAATTAGGGAAGTCGGTGAAAAGTTTGAGGAGGCCTTCGGAAGGAAGTACGAACACATTGAGACCTACAAGACCGACGATGCCGACTATATTCTCATCATCATAGGCTCAACGGCCGGAACGGCAAAGTACGTAATAGACAAGCTGAGAAACGAAAAGGGAATTAAAGTAGGACTGATTAAGATAAGAACTTACAGGCCCTTCCCCTACTACGACGTAATGGATGCAATAGAGGCCTCTAACTGTAAGGCGGTAGGTGTCTTTGACAGGGCAGAGACCTTTGGAGCTCTCGGCGGTCCCCTCTACAGTGATGTAGCAACGGCGATGTACCTCAGAAACAAGTACTACCCTATAGTCAGCTTCATATACGGACTCGGCGGAAGGGACACAAACGTCCACCACATAGAGGAGGCCATTGACAAGGTAATGCAGAAGGCGGCAGGGAAGGAAGTTCCCCTAATTAACTATCTCAACCTTAACGAGTAACGGAGGAAAGTATGGCAGAGATAAAGACGGCCGAAATAAAGGTTCCACCACTGAAAAAACTGACGAACTATCCAGAAAAGCTCGCTCCCGGACACAGACTCTGTGCCGGATGCGGTGCCTCAATAATCATCAGACAGATGTTTATGGTTGCAAATGCCTTAGGTTACGAGCTGATATGGGCAAACGCAACCGGGTGTGTTGAGGTCTGTACTTCCATATACCCTTACACTTCCTGGAGGTCCCCCTGGATACACAACGCCTTTGAAAACGCAGCAGCCACGATATCGGGAGTAGAGGCTGCCTACAAGGCCTTAAAGAGGAAAGGGAAACTGCCTACTGACAAAAAGGTGAAGTTCGTAGCATTGGGAGGGGACGGAGGAACCTACGACATAGGTTTTCAATCACTTTCCGGAGCTCTTGAAAGGGGACACGACTTCATCTATGTCTGCTACGACAACGAAGCGTACATGAACACGGGAATTCAGAGGTCTTCGGCTACTCCCAAGTATGCAAACACAACGACACAACCGGTCGGTTCAGAGAGCTTAGGTAAGCCACAGCACAAGAAGTGGCTTCCGGAGGTTGCAGCCGCCCACGGAATCCCCTACGTTGCTCAGGTATCCCCGTCCCACTGGAAGGACTTTATGGAAAAGTTCAAGAAAGCCCTCTTAACAGAAGGACCTTCATTCATTAACGCATTTGCCGTATGCCCGAGGGGATGGCGCTCAAAGGAAGAAGAGGGAATCCTCATAAGTAAGTTAGCAGTAGAAACGAACTACTGGCCGCTCTTTGAGGTAGAAAACGGCAGGTGGAAGATAACCCACAGGCCAAAGAACCCCAAGCCTATTGAGGAGTACCTGAAGCTTCAGGGAAGGTTTAAACACTTGTTTAAGCCGGAGAATAGGGATAAAATTTCTGAACTCCAGGAGGAAGTCAACAGGCGTTGGGAGTGGCTCAACCGAATGGAGGAAATCTCAAATAGGGATTAAGGGATGATAAGCCTTCAACCGGAAGAGGACAAAAAGTTACGCCAGCTATTAACGAAAATTAACGAGGAAAGCAAGGCAAAGATAACGCTACTCATAGATAAGTCTGGACAGCTTATAAGCCGGAGCGAGTCTCCGGCCTTTTCCTCTGACGACATAACCTTTGCTTCCTTAACGGCTGGAAACGTTGCAGCCTCTGAAGCTCTCTCAAAACTATTAGGGGATGAGAACATAAACCACATGTTTACAGAAACCGAAAGTGAAGGCATATACATGGTTCTCATTAACAACAGCTACATCCTCGTTTCAATCTTTAACAAGGCAATATCCAACTTAGGAATCGTCAGACTAAAGTTCAGAAAATACTACAACGAGCTAACCAACTTACTGAAGGAGATTGAGAGGAGAGTTAAGGAGGAAAAGTCAGTAGCGGAAAACATAGATATTGAGGACATAGATTTAGATACCCTCTTTGAATAGGAGTTTCAATGCCCTTCATAAACTTTGCAACGAAGGAGATTAACTGTAAGATTGTCTACTACGGACCAGGACTCTCGGGAAAGACCACAAATATCAAGTGGATATACGAACACATTAAGCCCGAAAACAAGGGAGAGTTAATAACGCTTGCAACTGAAACGGAGAGAACGCTCTTCTTTGACTTTGTTCCCATTGAAGTCTCAACGGTAAAGGGATTTAAGGTAAGGTTTCACCTCTATACCACTCCCGGACAGATAATCTACCAGGCAAGCAGAAAGCTGATACTCAAAGGGGTTGACGGTATCGTATTCGTTGCAGACTCTCAGGAAGAAAGGCACGATGCAAACCTTGATACACTTGACGACATGGTTGAAAACCTGAGGGACTACGACATTAAAATTGAGGAAATTCCGTTAGTGTTTCAGTATAACAAAAGGGACTTACCAAACATCCTTCCCGTTGAAGTTCTGAGAAAAGACCTTAACAGGTGGAATAGGCCCGACTTTGAGGCAATTGCCGTTAAGGGAATTGGTGTTTTAGAAACCTTTAAGGAAATTTCAAAACAAGTTCTGAAAAAACTGAAGTAGTGAAGGAAGAAATATTAGCCATATTAAATGCAGATACCGATACCTTTTACGAATATCTCTTTAAATCTCTTAAAATAAAAAGGGAAACCTTTGGTAACTTTATAGAGACGTGTTCAATTCTCAATGCAAAGAGCGGAAAGTGCCCCGCAGACTGCAAGTTCTGTGCCCAATCCTTAAAATACAGGATAGATATAAAAACCTACCCGCTACTCAAAAAGGAAACGCTAATCAACACTGCCCTTGAAAACTTTAAAAGGGGAATAGACAGGTTTAGCTTCGTAACGAGCGGGATTTCCTTGACAAAAGAGGAAGTTAAACTCTTAGGGAAAGTAATAGAAGAGCTGAAGGGAATAAACTCGGAATTTAAAATCTGTGCCTCGTTGGGACAGCTCAAAAGGGAAGACTTAAAGTACTTAAAGTCGTGTGGACTTGACAGGTATCACCACAACTTGGAGACGTCAAGGGAGTTTTACCCAAAGATATCGGAGCTCCAAAATTGGGAAGACAGGGTAAGAACGGTCATTAACGCAAAGGAGGTGGGCCTATCTACATGCTGCGGAGGGATATTCGGAATAGGGGAAACAAACGATGACATTGTCTCACTAATAGAAACGCTGAGGGAGATTGAGGTTGATTCAATTCCTGTAAACTTCCTACACCCAATCAAAGGGACTCCGTTAGAAAACGCAAATTATCTAACTCCTTTAAAGTGTTTAAAAATACTAACTGCCATAAGGTTCGGACTTCCAAAGGCCGAGATAAGGGTCTGCGGTGGAAGAGAGTACAACCTGAGGGAGCTCCAGCCCCTCTCCCTCCTTCCTGCCAATGCACTGATGGTCGGAAACTACTTAACGACCAAGGGAAGGAGGTTAGAGGACGATGCAAGAATGATTAAAGACATGGGAATGGAGAGCTCTTTAAAATGCTCTTCCTGATTTCAAAAACAGTCGGACTCCTAATCATTCCCCCTGGAATCTTTGTCCTCCTGCTCCTCACTTCAATTTTCCTTTTCCTCTTAAACAGGAAAAGAGCGGCCCTAATTACTTTAACAATAACCCTTTTGAGTCTCTACGTCCTCTCAACGGAATTTGGTAAAAACCTGCTGATTAGACCTCTTGAGGAGATGTATCCCTATCCGAGGAGCGTAAACTGTGAAGAAATCGTCGTTTTGGGCGGCGGGATAATACCCAACTCACCTGACGAGAACGGAAAGGCATCGGTTGAACCTCGCGTTTCCAAAAGGCTCTTTACCGCATTTAAGCTCTGGAAGAGAACGGGAAAGCCCATACTTCTTTCTGGAGGGAAGGTATTTTGGAAGGGAGAGAGCGAATCGGAAGCTATGAGGAGATTCTTAACAGAAATTGGCGTTCCTAAGGAGGCAATAACGGAGGAAAAGAGGAGCAGAAACACCCTTGAAAATGCTCTATTTTCAAAGGAGATTTTGGAGAGAAAGGGCATCAATCAAATATGCCTCGTAACCTCTGCATACCACATGCCAAGGAGCGTGTTAATTTTTAAAGAGGTAGGCCTGAAGGTCACTCCCGTTCCATCAGACTATCGTGCCTTCAGAGCTCCATACGGCTGGTACTCCTTCCTACCCATGCCTTCCAATTTAAGGGACTCCATGTTAGCAATGAGGGAGTACATCGGAATTGTTTACTTCCTTACACTTCAAAGGTGGAAGTTAAAAAAACACCGTTAAACTTTTCTTTTTTTCAAAAAGGACTTGACAAACCGAGCAAAATTTACTAACGTTCCCTTCCCAGATGCTCCATCTCTCCCTCCTCACACATAGGCTGCCCCCGAAAGTCTGGGGGCTCTTTTTTTTACTCGTTGGGTTCTAACAACTCCTCAAGCCTTCCTTCTTTAAAGAGCTCTAAAGCCTCGTCCAAAAACTTTACCTTTTCGGGAATCAGATAAACTTTCATTCCTAACTCCCTAACCCTTTCAAATGCACCGGGTCCCATCTCCTTGACGAGAACAAACTTAACCCCCTTTTCAGAAAACATCTGAGCGATGTACCTTCCCCTTCCCC
This sequence comes from uncultured bacterium, assembly GCA_964511045.1. Taxonomy (GTDB): domain Bacteria; phylum Aquificota; class Aquificia; order Desulfurobacteriales; family Desulfurobacteriaceae; genus Balnearium. The sequence goes on along the minus strand of CAZEDJ010000005.1, from coordinate 10,168 downwards.
TCGGGAGCTCCATTGCGGGATTTTGAACAACCTCCACATCTCCGGTATCAACATCTACAACTGCAAAGAGGTTGGACTTACCAAAGTGGGGATTGACCAATCTCCTTCCATTGACCTCTCTCTCTAAAATCGGAACGGCAACCTTCAACTTTTCCTCCATTATTTAATTCTTTAAATCGGATTTAAGCTACTTTATAAATATTGCTCTTTATTGACCTAAATCAAGGAATTCCACCTCACCGTTCAGTAATATTGAGTTAAAAGAAACTTTAGGAGGTAGAGATGTTCGGATTCTTCAAAAAGGGCGGAAACGGCAAAAAGGAAGAACAGCCCAACTTCTGCGTTGAGTCAGACCTTTCAACAGGGGTTGGCCTTAAAATGCCATCCGTCCACGAAAGCGTCAACTTCATGTACCAAAAGGTAAAGGAAGCAGGTCTTTCCAACGTTGCAGACAGATTTGAGGCAATGGAGAAAGTTCGCTGTAAATTCTGTAAAGAAGGAGTTTCCTGTCAACTCTGTTCCATGGGACCCTGCCGTATCACACCTCAAACCCCAAGGGGAGTTTGTGGCATTGACGCCCACGGAATTGTTATGAGAAACCTGCTTATCAAGGCAAACATGGGACTTGCCGCTTACACCTACCACTGTAGGGAAGCAGCCCTCACTCTCCTTGAAACGGCAAGGGGCAATACCGTTTACGAAATAAAGGACCCCTCAAAAATTGACGCCCTGGCACAGATTCTCGGAGTGGACACCTCCCTTCCGTTAGACACAAAGGCTGAAAAGGTAGCCCAGAGGGTTTTGGAAACCCTTTCGGAAAACAAGACCTCAACCTTCGTTGAAGCCCTCGCTCCCGAAACGAGAAAGGAGGTATTTAAGAAGTTAGGAATTACGCCTAAGGGACCGATGAACGAGCTTGTAGACTCCGTTACCCGTTCAATGACAAACATTGACGGAGACTACGTAACGTTAGCACTTGCCGCCCTGAGAAACGGCGTTGCCTCAGCCTTCGGAAGCCTGGTACCCCTTGAAATGATTCAGGATGCCCTATACGGAACGCCTACTCCTCACGAGTGTACCGTTGACTTCGGAGTCCTTGACCCAGACTACGTAAACATACTTCCAAACGGACACGAACCCTTCGTTGGAATGGCACTGGTTAAGCTTGCAAAGGATGAGAAGTTCCAGAAAATGGCAAGGGAAGCCGGAGCAAAGGGAATCAGAATTGTCGGTTCCATTGAGACAGGACAGGAGATGATGGCACGCCTTGAGTGTGATGACGTATTTGCAGGACTAACATCAAACTGGATTTCAATTGAGTACTTCCTTTCAACCGGCGCAGTTGACGCCTTTGTGATGGACATGAACTGCTCACTTGCAAACCTTAAAGAGTATGCAGACAAGTACACATTCAAGCTCATCGCCGTCTCAAACATAATCGGCGTTCCGGGTTCAATAAGGCTTGAGTATGAGCCAGGAAACGAGGCAAAGGTTGCAGAGGAAATCATAAAGTTAGCAGTGGAAAACTTTAAGGAGAGGAGAAACAAGCAGAAAGCTGACGTTTCAAGGTTTAAGCAGAAAGCCCTCGTTGGATTTTCCGCAGAAGCCCTCGTCAATGCCCTTGGAGGTAGCTTAGACCCACTACTTGAAGTGATAAAGAGCGGAGACATCAAGGGTATTGCAGCCTTGGTTAACTGTACCTCCCTCGGAAACGGTCCTCAGGACAGCATGACCGTTCAATTAGCAAAGGAGTTGATTAAGAGGGACATTCTCGTTATAGGTGCCGGATGCGGAAACGCGGGAATGCAGAAGGCTGGGCTTGAGACTGTTGAAGCGGCCGAAAAGTTCGCAGGTCCGAGACTTGCGGGAGTCTGTAAAGCACTCGGCATTCCACCCGTCCTCTCCTTTGGAACGTGTACGGACACGGGAAGAATCATAATGACGGCGGTGGCCATAGCAAACGCCCTCGGCGTTGACCCTTCACAGCTACCTGCAGTTGTTACGGCTCCCGAATACATGGAGCAGAAGGCAGTTATTGACGGATTCTCGGCCGTTGCAATGGGATTCTATACACACGTTTCACCACTCCCACCGGTCACCGGCTCAGATAAGGTCGTCAAGCTCCTAACCGAGGAAGTTGAAGGACTGACAGGCGGTAAAATTGCCGTCGGGGATGACCCGGTTGAGGCTGCAAAGGCAATGGAAGAACACATCATGATGAAGAGAGACTTGCTTGGCATATAGTTCTCTCCCTCTCAGTAAGAGAGTGAAGCCCTCCCTTGAAGGGAGGGCTACTTTTTCCGGGAGGTTTCTGTGAAGGCAATTGAGAGGGAAAAGGAAACAATAAGGAAAATGGTTGAAATTTACTGTTGGAAAAACCACGGGAGTAAAAGGGGAGAGCTCTGCCAAAGCTGTAAAGAATTACTCTCCTATGCCTTTAAAAGGTTAGACCTCTGTCCCTTCAGGGAGAAAAAACCTACGTGTAGAAAGTGTCCCGTCCACTGCTACAATCCCGAGTACAGAAGGAAAATTAAGGAAGTCATGAGATTTAGCGGGCCGAGGCTAATAATCTACAATCCGTTAGACTGGATAGTCCACGAGCTGAAGGATAAGTTTTTCACGAGGCTAAGTCCCTCAAGCCGTTAATGTTTTTAACAGTTATACTTCCCCCTTTCTTTTCAATAAGTCCCAACTTCTTTAACTTTGAGAGCATTCTTGAAACCGTTTCCTTTGTAAGCCCCAGCTCCATTGCAGCAACACTGGTGCTGAATTCAACTTCCCCACCATTCTCCTCAACCCTCTTCAGTATGTAGGAAGAGACCTTTGAGAGTGCCGTTTTGAGGGATAAACTCTCTATAACACCAGTCAAATAGATAAGTCTTTGGGCCATAACTGATAGGAGTTTCATTCCGACTTCTGGGTCTTTTCTAATTATCTCCATCAATTCCCTTCTTGGAATAAGGAGAATTTCAGAGTTTTCCAATGCCTCAGCCCAAGCCGGAAAGTTTTTCCCGATAAAACTTGCCGCCTCTCCAAAGAGGTTAGGCTCCTTAAAAATCTTTATTATCTGTTCTTTACCGTTTAAAGTTTTAAATACCTTTACCGCCCCGCTCTTTAGAATGAAAAAGTGGTGTGCCTCCTCGTAGGGGGAAAATATTGTCGCTCCCCTTTCATAGGTTTTCAAAATTGAAATCCTCTTTATCTCACTCAACTGTTTTTCTGTAAGTTCACGGAAGAGGGGAACCTTTCTCAGAAACTCCACTATCTACCTCCGAGGTAGATATCCTTGAGGAAGAGCTTAACCACCTCTAAGTCTTCTGGAGTTGTTACCTTTACGTTTCTGTAATCTCCAGGGATGGAAACGACCGTAAAGCCGTACCTTTCAAGTAGGGCTGAATCGTCCGTTGAGAGGAATTCCTCCTTTAGAGCTCTCTCGTGACACTCCATCAGGACCTCAAATTTAAAAATTTGAGGTGTTTGAACGAGAATGAGCTTGTCCCTGTTGAGGGTCCTCTTAATAATAAAGTCCCCCGGCTCAAGGGGAGACTCTATCTCCTTTACCGTCTCCTTCGGCTTTACTCCGAGTATAACGCCGTCCGTCTCGTAGTCCGAAAGGGCAACGACAAGCTCGTCTATCTTTGAGTAGTCCAAAATGGGCCTGACTCCGTCGTGAATGATGACCTCCTTTGGGCTAAACTCCCTCGCCTCAACGAGCCCCCTGTAAACTGAGTACTGCCTCTCCGTTCCCCCGGGAACAACTGAAAGAACTTTTTTATACTTTTTCCTCAATTCCTCTCCTAAGTCCAACTCGTCCTCGGGAAAGACGAGAACGATTCCGTTAACGAGGGGGTGTTTTGAGAGGATTTCAATAGGATACTCAACTATCAATTTCCCGAAAAGGTCAAAAAACTGCTTCTTTCCGCCGAACCTCTTTCCGAGGCCCGCAGCGGGAATTACGGCAACTCTCACTTTACAACCTCTTTAAACCTTCCGAATATGATTTTTCCTGAGGACGTCTGAAGAATGTTGTTAACCAAAACTTTAATCTTATGCCCTATTAGGTGTTTTGCATTGTCAACAACGACCATCGTTCCGTCGTCTAAATAGCCGACTCCCTGGTTCTTTTCCTTTCCCTCCTTAACAAGGAAAACGACCAACTCCTCACCAACGGCAACGACCGGCTTTAGGGCATTGGCAAGGTCGTTTATGTTGAGAATCTCTATTCCCTTGATTGAGGCAACTTTATTGAGGTTGTAGTCCGTCGTTATCAGCTTTGCCCTCAACCTCCTTGAGAGCTCCACCAACTTTGCATCAACGTCCCTAATCCACGGAAAGTCCCTCTCGTAGATTTCAACTGGGGGCTTTTCAAGGCTCCTCAAACGGGAGACGATTTCAAGTCCCTTCTTTCCCTTGGTTCTCACCATCGGGTCTGTGGAGTCTGCAAGGTTTTGGAGCTCCTCAAGGACAAATCTCGGAATGACGATTTTTCCCTCAATAAATCCTATCCTCGCAATTTCGTAAACTCTCCCGTCTATCAAGGCACTGGTGTCAACAACCTTAATCGTACAGTAGAGGGGACTCTCCTCCTTCAGGATTTCAGTTATAGGCCTGTTCCTACCAACCTCTACAGCCAAAAATCCGAAAAGATAGGGAAGGGTTAGAAAGAGAATGTCCTGAAGGTAAGTAAAAGAGGAGAATATGGGAAAGAGGGAAAGGGTTATTCCCTTTGCAAGGTAGAGACCTAAGAAAAACCCGAAGGAGAAGAGGAGAATTGACTTTACAGAAACTCTCCTCCTCAAAATGAACTGGTAAAAGAGGAAGGAAGCAGCGGATATAAAGATACTCAAAATGAGAGACTGGGTTAAGGTAAAGCCGTAGTTTTTAAATATGATTAAGGTAACGAGAAGGAGAAAGAGGAGAAAGGCCCCAAAGAGGTTTCTCATCACGATTTCTTAACCTCTCTGAGGATTTTCCTCATCCTCTGTTTCACCTTCTTAACAGGTTCTCCGAGTGAAAGGGCAACCTCCTCAGCAAGCTTTGAAAAGGCCTCCTCAAACATCCTCTTTTCGGAGTAGGAGAGCTCCTTATCCTTTGACCTGAAGGAGAGATTCCTAACGACGGTTGCAAGCTCCATAACGTTTCCCGTCTTGAGCCTGTCAATGTTCAACCTGTGCCTCACGGTCCACTTGTCGCTTATGTTCGTCGGAACCTCCGATAGGAACTTAAAGAGCTCCTCAATCTCCTCCTCCGATAGAACCGGTCTAACCCCTGACGATTCAAGGACGGATTCCGGAACCAAAACAGACATGTTCTTCCCTATAAGGGATATCCTGAAGTAGACTACAACTTTTCCCCCTACCTCCCTCTCCTCCTTTGCCTCAACAACCCCGACGCCGTGGGGCGGATAGGCAACCTTATCTCCTACCTTTATCACTTTAACGCTCCTAATGTGGTTTCCTTACCGGCACCTCCCCCTTTTTAGGTTCACCGTACGGAACTGGAATGTACTGGACTGAAGCCTGTCCCGTAGGTTGATAGTAGAGCTCCATGAGGTCATAAACCTCTTTCGGAACATCCGTTGAAACGTTCAACCCTAAGGACTCTATAACTTCAACCGTTAAGGGATAATCGTGAGTCCAGTAGCCGGAGGTTAAGAGGTCTGCTATTCTCCTCGCCTTTTCCCTGTCGTGCCCTTTTTGTGTAAGAATTCTCTCTATCGTTTGTCTCATCTGAAGGAGAGCCTTTTCTGCAACGTCCGCAAGGATGAGAGTCTCGTCCTTTACACTGCTCCTGTCGTGCTGAAGTTTCTCCTTTACGGCCTTAACTATTGACGGAGCGGGAAACTGACCAAGCTGCGGGTCAAGGGGACCGAGAACGGCATTGGGGTCCATTATTATCTCGTCGGCCGCAAGGGCTATGAGCGTCCCTCCCGACATCGCGTAGTGGGGAACGATTACCCTGACAGGAGCTTTGTGCTTTGAGAGAGCTGCGGCTATCTGCGTGGCCGCAAGGGCAAGTCCTCCCGGCGTGTGAATAATGAGGTCTATCGGCATATCGTCCGGCGTCATCCTTATTGCCCTGAGAATTCTCTCTGAATCCTCAATCGTTATGAATCTAAAGAGAGGAAAGCCCATAAAGGCCAACCTCTCCTGACGGTGAATCATAGTTATTACGCGCGACTTTCTCTTCTTTTCAATCTCCCTTATCAAGCGTAGTCTTGCCCACTCAAGGTTCTTCTGCTGAAAGAGGGGCCAGAGGGAAAGGAGAATAATTAAAAACCAGAAGAGGTCAAAGAAGGAGAATCCGGGCTGTTGGCTCATAACGTCCCCTTTAAAAATCTTTAAAGACTATTTTACCATTATAAATAGTTAGCTTAACCTTACCTTTAAGTTTTTGATTGAGGAAAGGTGTGTTGAAGCTCTTAGACTTTATAAAGTCCTTTGTTAATACAAATTCCTCATCGGGATTGAAAACAGTCACGTTTGCCCTTGAGCCCGGCTTTAAAGTTCCTATGTCCCTTTTCCTCAAAATCCTTGCCGGATTGAGAGAGAGCTTTTCAATAAGTCCAGTTAAAGTTAAGTAGCCCTTTCTGACCAGCTCTAATGAGAGAGGTAGGGCCGTTTGAAATCCTATTATCCCGAAGGGAGCTCTACAGAACTCAACCAACTTCTCATCCTCAGAGTGGGGAGCGTGGTCGGTAGCAATTGCATCCGCAACTCCCGACTTAAGGGCCATTCTGCATGCCTCTACGTGGTCCTCCGTTCGTAAAGGAGGACACATCTTTGCATTCGTATTAAAGTCCTTAACGGCTTCCTCTGTAAGTGTAAAGTGGTGCGGCGTTATCTCGCAGGTTACCCTTACCCCCTCTCTCTTTGCCTCCTCTATCAGTTTGAGAGCTCCCTTACTTGACACGTGACAAACGTGAATGTGGGCTCCGGTTAACTTTGCAATCAGTATATCCCTCATAGTCCCTATGTCTTCAGCCTCTGGGGGCATTCCCGGAATTCCCAACTTTGATGAAAGCGGACCTTCGTTCATGTGGCCGCCGGCCGAGAGGCTCTTATCCTCAGAGTGGGTAAATACCGGAATTCCCAAGCTCCTTGCGTAATCCATGGCATTTCTCAGGACTTTACTGTCCTTAGGCGTCTCACCGTCATCAGAAATTCCGACAATTCCGGCCTTAACCATGAGACCTATTTCGGCAAGCTCCTCTCCCTTTAATCCCTTCGTTATTGCCCCTATCGGAAAGACGTCACAGAGGCCGACCTTTTCAGCCTTCTCAATTATGTACCTCGTAACCGAGGGATTGTCGTTTACCGGTTCCGTATTTGCCATACAACAAACAGAGGTAAAACCGCCGGAAACTGCAGCCTGAGAACCGGTTTCAATGTCCTCCTTCCACTCCTGACCGGGGTCCCTCAAGTGGCTGTGAAGGTCAATAAAACCCGGAGAGACTACAAGACCTTGAGCATCTATAACTTGAGAAGCCTCCGAAATATCTATATTTTCCTCAAGTTTAAGAATTCTGTTCCCCTCAATAAGAAGGTCATAGACCCCATCAATTCCCTGAGATGGGTCTACAACCCTTCCTCCTTTTATTAAGAGCCTCATCTCCTCTCCTGCTTGTGACACCTTGAGCAGTTCTTAGGATTCTTTGCATCAAAAGCCTTCACACCGTTGTGACACACCCCGCAGTACTTCCCCTCCCAAATATCCTTCATGGTGAACTTATCGGCTCCAAACTTTTTCTTAAAAATCTTCGGATGGCAGTAGAAACAGTGCTGCTTCTTAACCTTTACGTGGTAAACGTGGCTAAAGACAACAGGTCCGTTTTTTGTCTTAAAAACCAAGTCCCTATTTAAAACTCCCCCCTTAAAGCAGCCAAAGAGAACGAGACCCAACAACGAGACTAAAACAACTACCTTCTTCATTGGATTTCCTCCAAGAGCTTTTCCTTTCTGTTACATAAAAGCGAAAGAACCACCATTCTGACTGCAAGCCCCGTTTCCACCTGATTGAAAATCAGAGACCTCTTATAGTCCACAACATCGTTTGTCAACTCAACTCCCCTGTTAAAGGGACCGGGATGGAGAATCACCGTTTCCGGTTTGAACATCCTCAGCCTGTTTCGGTTTAAACCGAAGAGCTCCGCATACTCCCTCACAGAGGGAAAGGTCTTTTTTGCGTTCTGCCTTTCAAGCTGAATTCTCAGGAGAATTACTACATCCGAAACTTCAATAACCTCCTCAAACGAGGAGAGAACCCTTACCCCTAAGGCTTCCGGATATCTCGGAATCATCGTTGATGGACCGTATATAAAAACTTCCGCTCCCAACTTTCTCAGTAAGATGGAATCTGAACGGGCAACCCTGCTGTTTGATATATCACCCAAAATTGTTACCTTTAAGCCCTCTAAGCTGCCAAAGTGCTCCCTTAATGTTACGGCATCAAGCAGTGCCTGAGTCGGATGCTGGTTCCTCCCGTCCCCCGCATTTACAATTGAAGCCCTTACAAATTTCTTTACCGTTTGGGGAGCTCCCTCACAGGGATGCCTTAAAACTATAACGTCGGGATGCATCATATCAAGGTTCTTAACCGTATCTATTAAACTTTCGCCCTTTTGAACGGAACTCACGGATGTACTTATGTTGATGACATCGGCGGAGAGAAACTTCCCCGCCTTTTCAAAAGACGACCTCGTCCTCGTTGAGGGCTCAAAGAAGAGGTTTACAACGCACTTCCCCCTTAATACGGTAAACTTTTTTCTGTCTGACCTCAGAGCTCCCTTAACGAGCTGCGAAAGCTCATATATCTCATCAAACTCTTCACGACCAATTTCCTCTACCGAGATAAGGTGTCTCATCAAACCCTCTCTCTCTCCTTAATGACCATCCTCAAAGCTTCCCTAACCTCTACGGCCAATCTGTGAGCTTCCAATCCCTCACACTCTGCAAGCACCCTTGCAGCCTCGCTCACCCCTTTAAACCCTTCGGGACTCACGTAGAGAACGGAGGAGCGCTTAACAAAGTCGTAAACTCCTAAGGGAGAGAAAAACCTTGCACTTCCTCCGGTAGGTAAAACGTGATTGGGACCGAGAACGTAGTCTCCTAAACTTTCACAGGTGTAGTGTCCTAAAAATATCGCTCCTGCATGCTTTATTCTGTCAAGGAATGAAAAGGGTTCTTCCGTAGCAACCTCAAGGTGTTCAGGGGCTATTTCATTTGCAACATCACAGGAGTGGTAGATGTCCCTCGTGAGGAAAACCGTTCCAAAGTTCTCAATTGACTTTTGAGCAATCTCTCTCCTCTTTAACTTTTTAAGCTTTTCGGAAACGGCTTTAATTACCTCCTCGGCAATCTTTTCTGAGTGAGTAACTAAAAAAGAGCCGGCAAGCTCGTCGTGTTCTGCCTGAGAAAGGAGGTCTGTTGCAACCCAATCGGGATTGGCACTCTCGTCTGCTATAACGAGAATCTCACTGGGACCAGCCACCATGTCAATATCAACAGTTCCAAAGAGAAACTTCTTTGCAAGGGCAACGTAGATATTCCCCGGACCAACAATCTTGTCAACCTTCGGTATAGTTTCCGTTCCAAAGGCTATGGCCGCAACCCCGTGAGCTCCGCCGATTCTGTAAATCTCATCAACTCCCGAAAGTTTTGCCGCAACGAGAGAGTAGGGATTAACCTCAAGGGAACCTATCGCCGGAGTAATCATGACTACTCTTTCAACGCCTGCAACTTTGGCGGGAACGGCATTCATTACAACCGAGGAAGGGTATGAAGCCTTCCCCCCCGGAACGTAAATTCCTACACTCTCTAAGGGAACAACTTTCTGACCGAGGAAAATACCCGGTTCTGTTACAAAGTAGGAGTTTTCCTTCTGCTTCTCGTGAAACTTTTTAACCCTTTCAACCGCAAATTCAATCGCCTCTATAACGCTTTTAGGAACTTTTTTAAATGCCTCCTCTATCTCCCTTTCTGAAACCCTTACGTTTTCGGGATTTAAGTCAACCCTGTCAAACTTCTTAGCATAATCAAAAACTGCTCTATCCCCTAACTTCCTCACATTTTCAATGATTTCAAGAACAGATTGAGCATATTGCGATTCAAGTCCCTGTCCCCTGTTTTTTATCCTGAGGAGCTCCGAATCCTCCCTCCAATTCTCCTTT
>CAZEDJ010000004.1:0-30671 GCA_964511045.1 uncultured bacterium | reverse complement strand
GCTCTACCCCGCGTCAATGGTGGAGGGGGCAGGATTCGAACCTGCGTAGGCGTAAGCCGGCGGATTTACAGTCCGCTGCCTTTGACCACTCGGCCACCCCTCCACGTATGGTGCCGGCTGAGGGAGTCGAACCCCCGACCTGGTGATTACAAGTCACCCGCTCTAGCCAGCTGAGCTAAGCCGGCAACCGTGGACGAGGGATAATATAGGAAAACCAAAAGCTGTGTCAAGTCTTACTCGGGTTCTATCGTCATTAGGGCTTCGTCGGGGTTAACGTTGTCTCCGACTTTTACGTAAATGGCCTTTACAACTCCACTTATTGGAGCGTGAATTTCGTTCTGCATCTTCATGGCTTCAACGATTGCTACAACGTCCCCCTCGTTTACTCTGTCTCCCTCCTTAACCCTTATCTCAACGACCTTTGCCGGCATCGGAGAGGTAACGTCTCCCTCCTTAGTTGCCCTCGGCCTCTTTGAGGAGCTCGTCAACTCCCCTGCAATTTCCACCTCCTCCCTCGTCGGAACTATCTCAACGAGGGGCTCAACCACAACCTCCTCAAGCCTTCCGTCAATCTTTATAAAGTAGGGCTTCTTACCCTCCTTCCTGTGGCCGACTCCCGCAATCTTTACGTGGTAGGTTTCACCGTGAACGTTAATCATAAACTCGGTAGGAGCAAGGGGTTGGGGACACTTCTTCTCTTCCTCCTCCATGTCGTGAAGGTCTTCCTCGGAAATTGCGGGAATTTCCCCCCTCTCAACCTTTTCCCTCCACTCAAAGAACTCTCTCGCAACTTTCGGAAAGAGGCAGTATGAGAGGACGTCTTCTTCGCTTCTGGCAAGGTCCTTTATCTCCTCCCTACACTTGTCGAGCTCGGGCTGGAGGAGGTCTGCAGGCCTACAAGTTATGGGTTCCTCGTCGCCGAGAACCTTTTTAATTATCTCCTCCTTTATGGGAGCAGGGGGTTTTCCGTAGAGTCCCTTAACGTAGTTCTTCGTTTCCTGAGTAATCATCTTATACCTTTCACCAGAGAGGACGTTCAAAACCGCCTGTGTTCCAACTATCTGACTTGTAGGAGTCACGAGGGGCGGATATCCGAGGTCTTCCCTGACCCTCGGAACCTCCTCAAGAACTTCCTCAAGGCGGTCAAGAGCTCCCTGCTCCTTCAACTGGTTTATGAGGTTAGAAATCATTCCTCCGGGTATCTGGTGCTCTAAGACGGCAGCGTCCACTCCCTTAAAGTCAATGTCGTACTTTTTGTACTTCTTCCTTACCTCCTTAAAGTGCTGTGCCATCCTCTTTAGGGCTTTCTTATCAAGACCTATTTCATATCCAAACTCCCCTAAAGCGTATGCCATCGTTTCTGCAGCAGGGTGGGAGGTGTCAGAAGCCATCGGGGAGATTGCAACGTCAAATATGTCGGCCCCGGCCTCTGCAGCCTTCAATTGAGCCATCTCTGCAAGACCGCTCGTGCAGTGGGTGTGAACGTGGACGGGAAGCCCAACCTCTTCCTTGAGAGCTCTAACGAGCCTGTAGGCCCTTTCAGGAGATAAGAGGCCGGCCATGTCCTTTATGGTTATTATGTCTGCCCCCATCTCCTTGAACTCTAAGGCAAGCTCTATGTAGAGGTCTTCCGTGTGAACGGGGCTGATGGTGTAGGATAGAGCTCCCTCAACAATCTTTCCCATCTCCTTCGCAGTTTCAACTGCAACCTCAACATTCCTCAGGTCGTTCAGGGCATCAAATATCCTAAAGACGTCAATGCCGTTTTCTGCGGCCTTTCTGACAAAGGCTCTAACCACATCATCGGGATAGTGTCTGTAGCCGACTAAGTTCTGCCCCCTCAGGAGCATCTGGAGTTTTGAGTTGGGCATGAGCTTTCTCAAAATCTTCAACCGCTCCCAAGGGTCCTCCCTCAGGAATCTCAAACAGACGTCAAAAGTAGCTCCTCCCCACATCTCAACAGACCAAAATCCGGCCTTATCTATAACGGGAGCTATCTCAACCATGTCCTTTGTCTTCATCCTCGTTGCAAAGAGGGACTGGTGAGCATCCCTGAGCGTAACGTCTGTAAACTGAATCTTCCTTCCCATTTGTGCCTCCTTATACTTAAAGCCCGTGGTGGGCTGCTATTGCCGCAGATATTGCAAGGGCGAGAACTTCCGGGTCGGTTTCCTTTATAAACGTGAACTCCTTTATCTTTCTGTCTATGAAGGAAGTATCAAACTGTCCCTTAACGAACTCCGGGTCGTTGATGATTTTCTTAAAAAACGGAATGGTAGTCGGAACGCCCCTTATAACGAACTCGCCGAGAGCTCTCCTTGACCTCCTTATCGTCTCATCCCAGTTCCTCCCCCAAACAATCAGCTTTGCAACCATGGAGTCGTAATAGGGGGGAATTGTGTATCCCTTGTAAACGACACCGTCTATCCTCACTCCTATTCCCCCCGGGGAGTAGTAAGCGGTTATCGTTCCCGGAACTGGAGCAAAGTCCCTCCTCGGGTCCTCGGCATTTATCCTAAACTGAAATGCAAAGCCGTTTATCTGAACGTTCTTCTGGGAAAAGGAGAGTCCCATTCCGGCAGCTATCCTTATCTGCTCCTGAACGATGTCAATTCCGGTAACTTCCTCGGTTATCGTGTGCTCAACCTGAAGCCTCGGGTTTACCTCCATAAAGTAAAAGTTCCCGTATCTATCCATCAAAAATTCCCAAGTCCCGACACCGTAGTAGCCTATCTTCCTCGCAGCTTCAACGCAGATTTTTCCCAATTTCTCCCTCTGCCTTCTCGTTAAAACCGGTGAGGGAGCGATTTCCAATACCTTTTGATGTCTCCTCTGGAGCGAACAGTCCCTCTCTCCGAGGTGAACGACATTTCCGTGCTTGTCGGCAACTATCTGAATCTCTATGTGGCGGGGGTTCTCTATGAACTTCTCAATAAAAACCTCTCCCTTTCCAAAGGCCGCCTCGGCCTCCTTAACGGCAATTTGGAACTGGGAGAGGAGCTCCCTCTCACTCCTTGCAACCCTCAGCCCCCTTCCTCCGCCTCCGTGGGCAGCCTTTATCATGACAGGGTAACCTATTCTCTCGGCTACCTCTCTTGCCTCCTCAATGTCCGCTATGGGCTTTTCGCTACCCTCGGCAACGGGAACGCCGAGCTCCTTCATCAACTTCTTTGACTCAATCTTACTTCCGAAAATTCTCAGGTGCTCAACCGAGGGACCGATGAACTCTATTCCGTGTCTCCTCGCATAATCTGCAAAGTCGGCTCTTTCTGACAAAAATCCGTACCCCGGATGGATTGCCTCAGCTCCAGCCCTCTTTGCTATGTCAACAATTTTGTAGTAGTTCAGATAGGCCTTTAAGGGGTCACCGTGGATGAGGAACGCTTCATCGGCCTTTTTAACGTGGAGGGAGTTGACGTCTGCCTCCGAGTATATTGCAACAGTTTTTATTCCAAGCTCTTTACAGGCCCTGATTACCCTCGTTGCTACCTCTCCCCTGTTTGCTATTAAAATCTTTTTAAACATGAATAAGCCCTCCAATTAACCTCAGAAGGAGATTTGAAACTAAACCGGCAACAGCGTCGTCCACCGTTATTCCCCAGCCACCCGGGAGTTTTTCAAACCAGGGAATCGGGGGAGGTTTCATTATATCAATAACCCTAAAGAGAACTAAACCGAGGAAGGCGAGCTTTATGTCTCCCTGAACGCTCAAACCGAGAAAGGTCAACTCTATCCCGAGTATTTCATCTATAACCACAACGTCCGGATCTTTACTCTTTAACTCTTTTGATAGAAAGTCTGAAGACACTACACTCAAAACAAAGGTTATAAGAATTATGAAAATTTGATAAACTAACTCGTGAGGCCAAAAGAGATAACAGAGGATGGCCGCAAGGATTGAACCCCAGGTTCCCGGCATTTTGGGGAGCTTACCGGAAAAAAAACCGGTTGCTATTAGTTCAAGTAAAAACTTCAATTAATCCTCCAATTTAGGATTGGAATTTAATTTTATCTCAACGAGGAGGAGGGAAAGTGGAGATAAAGAGGCTCCTTGACGAGTTCAGCGAGGACGTCATAAGGGCATTTGTGGGGAAAAACTCAGACTACTACCTAAACAAGTGGCGCTTAATGGCCGCAACGGGCTCAAAAACATCCTGGAATTGGGCCGCCTTCTCCTTCGTAACCCTTTGGATGGCCTACAGAAAAATGTACCTCTACGCCTTCATTACCATGGTCATCAGTGTATTGAACTTTATTCCAATCATCGGCTTTATATTTTCGCTAATCATCTGGTTCGGCGTAGGAATCTTCGGGAACTACCTCTACGGAAAGTTTACCTACGAAAAGCTAACTGCTCTGAAGCTGGCCTACGGAGACGGAGAGGCACTGAAGCAGGCTGCCATACTAAACGGGGGAACCTCCGTCCTTTCAGTTTTTCTCTTTATCCTCCTCGGGTTCTTCATCGGATTTATGGCAATCCTGTCCCTATCGCTCATCTACGGCTTGAGGGTTTGATTTAAGGAAGTCCAAGACCTTCTTATATCCTTCTGGGAGCTCCACCTCAAACTCCATCCTCTTTCCCGTTCTCGGGTGGTTAAAGGAGAGGTAGTAGGCACAGAGGGCGTGCATTCCCATCTGGTCTATTAAGTCCCTCAATTCTCTACTTTTTATCTTTGAAGGCCTATACCCATAAGTTCTATCCCCGAGGAGGGGATGTCCCAAGTGGGACATGTGAACCCTTATCTGGTGAGTTCTACCCGTTTCAAGCTTACACTTTACCTCCGAAACCCCGTGTTCGGGGAACTTCTCAATTACCCAGTAGTTGGTTATTGCCTCCTTGGGTGATGTTGTTCTCGGGGAAAACTTTTTCCTGTCAAACCTGTCCCTCCCTATCGGAACCTCTATCCTTCCGCTTTCTTCCTTCGGAATCCCGAGGACGAGGGCCCTGTAAAACCTACCAATCGTTCTGTTTTTGAACTGCTCAACCAAGGACTTTTGGGCAAGGTCGTTCTTGGCAACCACCAACAGCCCCGCAGTGTCCTTGTCAAGGCGGTGGACTATTCCCGGCCTCAAAGTCCCGTTTATTCCCTCAAGGTCCTTGCAGTGGTAAAGAAGTGCATTTACGAGAGTCCCGGAGTAGTGGCCGGGGGCCGGGTGGACTACAAGGCCGGGGGGCTTATTGATAACTATCACGTCCCTGTCCTCGTAAACAACGTCTAAAGGAATGTTTTCCGGTCGGAGCTCCAAGGGCTCCGGTTCCGGTATCTCAAACTCAACCAACTGCCCCACTTTCAACTTCTGGGAGGGCTTTTTTGCCCTCTTACCGTCAACGAAAACCAGACCGTCCTCAACGAGGCCCTTTGCCTGAGAACGGGAAACCTCTGCAACTTCGGAAATAAACTGGTCTAACCTCTTTCCCTTACTCTCCTCGCCAACCGTAACTCTCATTCCTTCCCTTGATAAAGCCGTTTAAGGGTCTAATTTAAGCCCGAAGCCAATTGCGAGGTTTCCTTGAAGGAGATAAAGTGTCCTAACTGCGGAGCTCCCACAAACTGGGAAGGAAATCCCTTCAGACCCTTTTGCTCCGAAAAGTGTAAGTTGGCAGACCTTTCAAAGTGGTTCAACGAGGAGTACTCAATAGAGGAGGAGCTGGTTGTCTGGGAAGACGAAGATAACTCCGGCCCTTAAACAGTACTTAGAGCTAAAGGAAAAGTACAGGGACGCCATCCTGATGTTCAGGATGGGGGACTTTTACGAAATGTTTTTTGAGGATGCAGAGGTTGCCTCAAGGGAGCTTGAGATAGCACTCACAAAGCGCTCCTTCGGAAAGGGAGGGGAGAAAGCCCCCATGTGTGGCGTTCCCCACCACGCCGTTGAGGGATACATAGCAAAGTTGGTCAAAAGGGGATACAAGGTTGCCATTTGTGAACAGCTTGAGGAACCGAAACCGGGGAAGAAGGTCGTTAAGAGGGGGGTGGTTAGGGTAATCACACCGGGAACCTACTTTGAGGATGAAAGTGAGGACAGGTTCCTGATGGCCATCTACCCGAAAGGTAAGAGGTTTTCCGTTGCCTGGGTGGAGGTTTCAAGCGGTGACCTGTTCTTCTCAACGCTCGAAAAAGAGGAGCTCCAGTCCCTCATTGCAAAGTTTAAACCTAAGGAGATTTTGGTTCCGAAGGGATTTAACAGAACAGTTATTGAGGAAGTCCTCCCCGACTCCCTAATCCAGGAGAGGGACGAGGACTTTTTTGAGGAGTTAAAGACGGCCGAAACCGACGTTAAAGAGGAATTAAGGGTTTTGGGAGCTCTAAAGAAATTTATAGAGGAAACTCAAATTGAGTTCGTGCCGAAACTAAAACCTCCCAAAAAGTTTACCGGAGAAAAGTACATCTACTTTGACCCCCACACTCAGAGGAACCTTGAACTGTTAGAGCCCATACACGACAAACTCTCATCCGCAACGCTTTTTGGCGTTTTAAACAAAACGGAAACGGGAATGGGAAGGAGGCTCTTAAAGTTCTGGATTCTCCATCCACTAAAGGATAGGGAGGAGATTGAGAGGAGGCTCAATGCCGTTAAAGAGCTTACGGAGAGTTTTTTCCTCGCAGACGAGCTGAGGGATGAGCTGAAGAAGGTTTACGACATTGAGAGGCTCCTTACAAAGATAACATCTGGAATAGCAAACCCAAAAGACGTCTCCTCTTTGAGAAATTCCCTGAGAAACTTTCCAAACGTGAAGAAGATAATTTCAGAATTCAGGTCGGAGCTCCTTTCACAAATCGCTTCAAACTTTGATGACCTCTACGACATCTACTGCGAAATTGACAGGGTATTGGTTGACAACCCTCCGTTTACGTCAAAGGAGGGGGGACTGATAAGGAGAGGGGTAAACGAGGAGCTCGACAGTCTGAGGGAGATTAAGGAAAACGCAGAAAAAATTTTAAAGGAAATTGAGGAAAGGGAGAGGAGGAGAACGGGCATTCAGAGTCTGAAGATAGGATTTAACAACGTATTTGGATACTACATAGAGGTCTCAAAGCCCAACCTCCACTTGGTTCCCGAGGACTACATAAGGAAGCAGACCCTCGTAAACGCAGAGAGGTTCATAACTCCCGAACTTAAAGAGTTTGAGGAAAAGATACTCTCGGCCCAGGAGAGGATAGAGAAAATTGAGTACCAGCTGTTTACGGAGCTCCGCAAGTTTATAACCGAAAACGCATACAGAATCTCAAAGACCGCAGAAGACATAGCAACGATTGACGTTCTCCTGTCCCTTTCTAAGGTTGCCCTTGAGAGGGGATACGTTAAGCCCGAAATTACCGAAGGATTTGAAATTGAGATTGAGGAGGGCAGACACCCGGTCCTTGAAAAGCTCCTTGAGGATGAGTTCATACCCAACGATACGAAACTAAACAGAGAGGACAGGGTTCTCATAATCACGGGACCAAACATGGGCGGAAAGTCGGTCTTCCTGAGACAGACTGCCCTCATAACGGCAATGGCACAAATGGGTTCCTTTGTTCCCGCAAAAAGGGCAAGAATCGGCGTTGTTGACAGGATATTTACGCGGGTGGGAGCTGCCGACAACCTCAGTAGGGGGCTCTCAACCTTCATGATGGAAATGGTTGAGACTGCAAATATCTTGAGAAACGCAACCGAAAGGAGCCTGATTGTCTTAGACGAAATCGGAAGGGGAACGAGCACGTTTGACGGAATGAGCATAGCAAGAGCCGTCGTTGAGTACATCGCCGGCAAAATCGGTGCAAAGACCCTCTTTGCAACCCACTACCACGAAATTACGGAGCTTGAAGGAGAGGTTCGGGGAGTAAAGAACTACCACGTTGAAGTTGCAGAGGTTGACGGAAGGGTTGTATTTACCCACAGGCTGGTTCCGGGACCTTCCGAAAAGTCTTACGGCATCCACGTTGCAGAGATAGCCGGCCTTCCGAAGGAAGTCGTAGAGAGGGCAAGGGAGATTCTCTCTGAACTTGAGGGAAAGGAGAAGTTAAAAGTTGACTATGAACTCCCCCTATTTAGAGCTTCCGAGGAGAGGGAATTGAGCTACGGAACGGAGCTCCCGCAAGAGGTAAAGAGGCTAATTGAGGAGCTCCTAAAAATTGAGATATCCACTACCACTCCCCTTGAGGCCCTAATGCTTTTATCAAGGTTAAAGGAGATGGCGAAAACGGTAACAAATCCAAAATTTGGCAATCAGTTTTTTGAATAGTGGAAGAACTTCTTTATTTCTGAAATCTCCTGCTGGGGATTCTTGCTAATGTATCCCCACAGTTCCCTGATATCCTGAACTCCTAAGAAAAGCAAAAAGATGGCCACCCCTAGGGAAATAAGAAGTAAGAGTTTTTCTAAATATCCACTATAACGTTTAGAGTCCATAATGCATTTTTAATTTTATCATATAGAAAGAACCTCTTTGAGGAATCTCCCGGTCCAAGTGGTAGTTTTTGCAACGTCCTCCGGAGCTCCGAAAGCAACAACCTCTCCTCCCCTATCCCCTCCCTCAGGGCCGAGGTCAATTATCCAGTCTGCACACTTTATGAGGTCAAGGTTGTGCTCTATCACGATAACCGTATTTCCCTTATCAACCAACCTCTGTAAAACGTCAATGAGCCTTTTGACATCGTGTATGTGGAGTCCGGTGGTCGGCTCATCTAAGATGTAAACGGTTTTTCCGGTTCCCCTCTTTGAGAGCTCTTTAGCCAACTTTACCCTTTGGGCTTCACCGCCAGAGAGTGTAGTTGCCGGCTGTCCCAACTTTATGTAACCCAAACCGACGTCGTAGAGGGTTTTGAGCTTATTGAAGATTCTCGGGTGGTTCCTGAAGAACTCCATCGCCTCCTCAACGGTCATCTCAAGAACCTCATAGATGTTCTTGCCCTTGTAGGTTATCTCAAGAGTCTCCCTGTTGAACCTCTTACCCTGACAAACATCACAGGTTACGTAAATGTCCGGAAGGAAGTGCATCTCTATCCTCACTACGCCGTCCCCCTTACACGCCTCACACCTTCCACCCGGAACGTTAAAGGAGAACCTCCCCTTTTTGTATCCCCTTGCCCTTGCCTCGGGCGTTGAAGCAAAGAGCTCCCTGATGGGCGTAAACAGGTCAACGTAGGTAGCCGGGTTTGAGCGCGGAGTCCTTCCTATGGGAGACTGGTCAACCCTCACAACCTTATCAATAAACTCAATTCCCTCTATCCTTTCGTGCTTTCCGGGAATCAACTTGCTTCCGTATATCTCCGTCGCCAAGGCTTTGTAGAGGATTTCGTTAATCAGGGTTGACTTTCCGGAACCGGAAACTCCGGTAACACAGATAAAGAGCCCTAAGGGAAATTCAACCGTGATGTTTTTCAGATTGTGTTCAGAAGCTCCGACAACCCTGAGCCACTTGTCCTTAGGTCTCCTCCTTTCCCGCGGAACCTCTATCCTCAGCTTACCAGACAGGTACTTTCCCGTAAGGGAATCGGGGTTCTCCTTTATCTCCTCCGGAGTTCCCCTTGCAACGACCCTTCCACCGTGAACGCCGGCTCCGGGTCCCATGTCTATCACGTAGTCCGCACTCTCTATCGTTTCGGTATCGTGCTCAACAACGACAACGGTATTACCTAAGTCCCTCAAGTTTTTCAAAGTCTCTATCAGCCTCCTATTGTCCCTCTGGTGAAGACCGATGCTCGGCTCGTCTAAGACGTAGAGAACGCCCGAAAGCCTTGAGCCAATTTGTGTTGCAAGCCTTATCCTCTGCGACTCTCCTCCCGAAAGGGTTGAGGTTCTCCTGTCAAGGGTTAAGTAGTCAAGTCCTACATCAATCAAAAACTTTAGTCGGTTCTTAATCTCCTTGAGAATCCTTTCGGCAATTTTCTCCTTTTGACCCGAAAACCTGAGCCCCTCAAAAAAGCGGTAGCATCCCTCTACCGTCATGGATTCAACTTCAGATATGTTGAGCCCTCCTACTTTTATAGATAGAGCCTCCTCGTTTAGTCTCCTTCCCCTGCACCTATCACACTCCACCTCCCTCAAAAAGGGCTCTATCAACTCCTTAACGTAGTCGGACTCACTCTCCCTGTACCTTCTCTCAAGGTGTCTTATCACTCCCTCAAAGTAGTAGGGCCTGTAGTTACCCCTGCTGAAGGGAACCGTATTAAAGACCCTCAAGGGAGTTTTTTCAGAGTAAAAGAGAAAGTCAAACTCCTCCTTTGAGAGCTCCCTCACCTTAGTCATAGGGGAAATTCCCAACTCCTCACAGCCCGTCTCTATGAGGTCTTGAAGGTACTCAAACTTTGCCCTTTTTGAGAGCTCCACAGAGTCAATGAGGGGGGAGTCAAAGTCTATGAGGAGCTGCGGGTCAACGGCCAACTTAAAACCGAGCCCCCCACACTCGGGACAAGCCCCCAAGGGACTGTTAAAGGAGAAGAGTCTCGGGGAAATTTCCCTGTAGCTAAAACCGCAGACGGGGCAGGAGCCCTTCGTTGAGAGAGTCTCCTCCTCCTTTGAATCGTAGTCCTGAACGACTACGAGACCTTCAGAGAGCTTAACCGCAACCTCAACGGAGTCCGCAATTCGGGTCTTGTCCTTTTTGGAAACCTTAATCCTATCAACTATAACGTCAATTGAGTGTTTCACTTTTTTCTCAAGCTGAAGGCTTAAGACCTCCTCAGCCCTGTAAATCTTCCCGTCAATTCTGAACCTCCTAAATCCCTGCCTGACCAGTTTTTCAAGGAGCTCCCTGTGCTCTCCCTTTCTCTCCCTAACAACGGGAGAGATAATTAAGACCCTCTTGCCCTCAAGTTTCAAAATCCTGTCAACGATTTCCTGAACAGTTTGGGGCTCTATGGGAACGTTACACCGGGGGCAGTAGGGAGTCCCTACCCGAGCAAATAGGAGCCTAAGGTAGTCGTGAATTTCGGTCGTCGTCCCCACCGTGGAGCGGGGATTTTTTGAAACGGTCTTCTGTTCAATGGCGATGGCGGGAGACAGACCCTCTATAAGGTCAACGTCGGGCTTTTCCATCAGCTGAAGGAACTGCCTCGCATAGGCCGAAAGGCTCTCCACGTACCTCCTCTGCCCTTCGGCATAAAGAGTGTCAAAGGCCAAGGAGGACTTACCGGAACCCGAAACTCCCGTTATGACGACGAGACTGTTTTTAGGTATCTCAACGTCAACGTTTTTTAGGTTGTGCTCCCTTGCTCCTCTCACAACGATTTTGTCCTTCATCGGAGCTCCCTCAGTAAGTTCATCCGAAGAAAGAGAATTTAATCCCGGGAAAACCATCTATTCAAGATATAGAAAATACCTATAAAGCTAAAATTGAAATATAGATGTATTTGCCTTGAAAAGTTAACTGCAAATAGTTATTATTATCAACAACAAAATATTACACAAAGGAGGAGGTAGGAATGGCCTTAGTAGGACAAAAGGCACCCGAGTTCTGTCTAAATGCATACGACCCCGTTAAGAAGGAGTACACGGAGGTTAAACTTTCAGACTACGCAGGAAAGTTCTTAGTCCTCTGCTTCTATCCAGCAGACTTCACATTTGTATGCCCTACAGAAATCGCAGCGGTAAACGCCAAAATTGACGAAATCAGGGAGCTTGGAGCAGAGGTTCTCGCAGTATCAACAGACACACACTTCAGCCACCAAATCTTCTGTGAAACAGAACCTCTCCTCAAGGACCTCAAGTTCCCACTTGCTGCAGACCCAACGGGTAAAACTGCAAGGGACTACGGTGTTTACATTGAAGAGGCAGGTCTTGCAAGGAGGGGAAGGTTCATCATCAATCCCGACGGCGTTATCGTTGCAGAGGAAGTTCTCAATCCGCCGGTCGGAAGGAATGTAAACGAGCTCCTCAGACAGCTTGCCGCTTGGAAGTACGTTTACGAAAATCCCGATGAAGTATGTCCTGCAAACTGGAGACCCGGCAAGAAGACTCTAAAACCAGGACCCGACATTGCCGGAAAGGTCGGAACGGTAATAACAATTGACGAAATTCTTTCTTAATAAAGGGGGGTCCTCCCCCTTCAACTACTTTAAAACAACGTTTTTCCAGTAGTACCTGACCATCTCCTTCGTCTTTTCGGGAAGGGGAACGTATCCCAACTTAACGGCTATCTCATCACCGTTCTTAAAAGCCCAGTCAAAGAAATCTATTACGAGTTTGTTCCTCTCTTTCCTTTCCCTCGGAAGGAGAATCACACTTGAAGCCGTTAAAGGCCAACTGTCCTTGCCCGGTTGGAGGAGGAGGTTTCCGGGAAGGTAAAAGTGGTTCTCCGGCTTCCAGCTGGCGTGTGAGGCAGCAGCTTTAAAACTCTCCTCAGACGGCTTTATAAAGTTACCCTCCTTGGTCTGAAGCTGAGAGGCAGAGAGGTTGTTCTGGAGCTTGTAGGCGTACTCAACGTAACCGATTGCCCCCGGCGTCTGCTTAACGTAGTTCGTTACTCCGGCATTTCCCTTTGCTCCAATCCCCGTAGGCCAGTCAACCACCTTTCCGTATCCGATTTTCTCCTTCCACTCGGGACAAACCTGACTGAGCCAGTAGGTGAAGTTCCAGGTTGTTCCGGAACCTTCAGCCCTGTGAATGACAGTTATTCTCATGTGTTTAAGCTCAACTCCGGGATTGTCCTTCTTTATCTCGGGATTGTCCCAGTACTTTACCTTTCCCATGAAGATGTCGCAAACGCTCCTGTTTGAAAGTTTTAATTCTGTATCACCAACCCCCGGCAGATTGTAAACGACAACTATTGAACCTATGATTGCAGGAAACTGGTAGAGCCTCCTCTTTTTCAGCTCCTCCGGAGAGAGCATCTTGTCCGAACCGCCGAAGTCAACAGTCCTTTCGGTTACCTGTCTGATTCCCCCTCCGGAACCTATTCCCTGGTAGTTAACCTTTATTCCGGTTGCCTTCTCATACTCCCTTGCCCAGTTGACGTAAACGGGATAGGGAAAGGTTGCCCCTGCTCCGTTTAAAACTATCTCCTTCCTCGGCTTTTCCCCCTTTGACTTACTCTCCTCAGACTTTTTACCCCCTCCAAAACAGCCAAAAGCCAAAACTGCAAATGACACAGAGAGTGCAGTTAATTTCCTCATACTACCTCCGAAAAGTTTTAGTTAAAGGGGCGGGGAGGCCCCGAACCCTACCACTTGACCTTGGTAACTGCCATTAGGGTATTCTTATCACTTCCGGCATCGTCAATCAACCTGTCATCTACAATTGTAAACCTTACGTGTTTGCTGTAATCCCACCAGGCACCGTAAACAAAGTGTTTCCTCTCATCGTTAGGCTCGTCGTCGTTGGGGTCCCAGTGGTCGTACCTTCCGAGAATGCCGACTGAGTAGCCGGTAAAGGGCCTTAACTTTAAATCGGCGTTAAATGAGTACCCCTTCTGGTTTACGTCGCTCTTGTTGTAGTAGTCGTCCCTGTCCCAGATGTACTGGGCAGCAACGAGGAAGTAGGGGTTGCTGTAAACGGCGTGAACTTGGTAGATGTGTCTATCCATGCCCTCACCTTTTAGGTCAAACATGTGAGCCGTGTGTCCCGAGAGGGTGAAGCCCTTAAATAGGTTCAATGAGAGCCTACCCTCCAAGGATTTTCCAAAGTGTTTGCTCTTCTCCTCTCCGTGGTAACCCTCACCGTTAAAAACCCCGAACTGCCAGGAGGCTATTGAGTACTTCCCTTTGAAGGAGATTCCCAAGTCTGCCGAGTTTTCAAGGCCAGCTCCCCTCTTACTCTCAATCAGAGTTTCCTCAACGTCCCTGTGGAGCCAGGCGTGGTGCTCTTCCCAGTCGTGCCACGGCCTGTGGGCAAGGCCAATTTCAACACCCGTGTAGGGAAGAACGTCGTGAAAGTAAACGTAGGCGTACTTCAATCTTGCAACATAGGAACCATCAAGGTCTCCGTCATTATTTACCTGGTGAACATCCAAGGTTGTTCTAAAGTAGTCCTTGTCGTTAAAGTATCCCCGGAGCTCCACGTAGTTCCTCGTAATCTTAAAGGCGTTTTTTTCACCACTGTTTTCGGTCTCGTAGTCCCAGTGGAGGTAGGCCTCTCCCCCTATCTTTATCCTCTCGCTCTTTGAGGTAACGGGAGTCGTTTCAGACGAGGGAATTTCTATCTTAACCGCTCTCCTTCCGGGACCGGGAGTTAAGTAGAGCCTTCCCTCCTTGTCAACGTAGAGCTCCTTTACGGGAACCCCTCCTATCAGAATTGTGACCTCCCTTGCGTAAGAGGGAAAAGTCAGGAGAAAGAGTGAAGTAGCTAAGAGAAGTGCCTTCCTCATAAATCTCCTCCGGAAACTGTTTGGGAAACTTTAAATCAAAATTTGTTAAAAAGTGTTAAAGGAGGGGAATTCTTACTTTAAAAACCGTTCCCTCACCCTCCCTTGACTCAAAATCAACCTCCCAGCCGTGGTGTTCAACTATCTCCCTTACAACCGAAAGGCCTATTCCGCTTCCGCTACTGTCGGGAGACTTAAAGTACTTTTGGAATACCCACTTTTTCATATCCTCCGCTATTCCCCTTCCCGTGTCCCTAACGGACAGCAAGACAAAATCACCCCTTTTCTCAAGTCTGACCTCAACCTTCCCCCTGTCCGTAAACTTTACCGCATTGTCAACCAGGTTTCTGACGAGCTGTTCAAAGAGAGTTTTCTCACAGGGAACACAAACCTCCTCAAGGCTTTCCTTTAGCTCAATTCCCTTTCTCTCAGCCATAGACCTAAAGGTTTTTAAGACTTTGGAAACGATGGACTTCAGATTACACTCCTCAAACTCTCTCTTTCCGAAAACGAGTCTATTTAAGCCCGAGATTATCTCCACCAACTCCAGAACCTTTTTGTAAGCCTCCTCAAGAACCTCCCTTTCGTTGCAGTCAGAATAGGAAATGAGGTACTCTAAGTTTCCCCTTACAGTTGTGAGAGGCGTCTTTAACTCGTGGGACAGCACTGCTATCAAGTCCCTTTTTATCCTGCTGAGGTTGACCTTTTGAGTGATGTCGGTGAGCTTCATGAGAAAGAGGTTCTCCCGAACCCTTGAGAGCTCCACCAGGAAACTCTCCTTTCCCTCCTCAATCTGAAAGACCGAGGAACCGAACTCCCTTGCCTGCCTAAATCCCTCAATAACCTCAACGTGGGGAAAGAGGTCCCACACCTTTTTGTTAGAACCTATTATTTCCCCCCTTTCGTTGAGAAAGAAAACATTTTTTGCTACTTTCTGAATTTCCCTTAGGAGCTCCTCACTCAAACTTATATCCCCTTCCCCAAACGGTCTTAATCCTGCTTCCCTCCCTTTTCAGTTTGTCCCTGAGGTGCTTTATGTAAACGTCAACCACCCTCCTTGAAACGTCGGAATTTCCCCAAACTTTTAAAAGGAGATAGTCCTTAGAAACAACCTCCCCTTTCCTTTCAATCAGTATCTTCAGGAGCTCCCTCTCCCTTTCCGTTAACTCCACCTTCTCACCGTCAATAAAAACGCAATTTCCCTCAATAAAAGGTTTATTTCCGGAGCTCCCCAAAGACAGAGAGTTTACCCTCCTCAGTAAAGCCCTAACCCTTGCGAGAAACTCCTTAATGCCAAAGGGCTTTGTAACGTAATCGTCGGCACCGCTGTCCAAACCGGTAACCTTGTCCTCCTCCGCAGAGAGTGCAGTGAGAATCAAAATCGGAACACTTACGCCCCTTTGTCTTAAAAACTTACAGGCATCAATTCCCCCTATTCCCGGAAGCATCAGGTCAAGAACTATTAAGTCATAGATTTCCCCGTATTCAAAGAGAGCACTCAGGAGAGACTCGGCAGTTGAGAAAACCCTAACCTTGAACCCCTCCTTTTGGAGAACCCTCTTAAGGAGATTACCTATTGAGACGTCGTCCTCTACAACGGCAATTCTCATGACCTCTCCAAAATCTCAGGTATTTTATAATTTTGACTGGGAACCAGCGGAGGTTAGGAAATTGAGGAAATTTATTGGAGCTCTCCTCTTAACGCTCATAGTTGCGTGCT
Source organism: uncultured bacterium (assembly GCA_964511045.1). Taxonomy (GTDB): domain Bacteria; phylum Aquificota; class Aquificia; order Desulfurobacteriales; family Desulfurobacteriaceae; genus Balnearium. Next base: position 14,667 of record CAZEDJ010000004.1, on the reverse strand, counting down.
CCTACAACCTCTCAATTCCTGAGAGTACTTTAAACGCATACATAAAGAAGGAGTTTCCTAAGAGCGAAGAAATCCTTCTAACAAAGGTCGTTCTGAAAAACCCCGAGCTAAAACTGTTAGGAGACAACAGGGGAGAGCTAATCTTTGACCTTGACATCAACCCACCGATAGGAAAGGAGATTCACTTAAAGGTTGACGCAGTGGGGGACTTCCTCTACAAAGAGAAAGAGAGAACCATCTACCTCGTTAACCTACAACCCAAGGAGATAAGATTAAACGGGAGAAAGTTTGAGGGAGGTTTGGCAACGAAAATCGTTAACGTCGTTGTCAAGGACGTCCTAAAGGGAATTCCCGTATACAAAATAGAGGGAGAAAAGGCAAAATACATAAAAAACATCAAAATTGAGAAAAACAAACTGGTGGTTACTCTCGGTATTTAGTGCTTTTTCAGGAATTTAACCATTAAATTTGCAACTTTATAGTTTTTAACCTCGTTTGCCAAGTCTAAAGGCGTCTTTCCCCTCTGGTTCTTTATCGTCGGGTCCGCACCGTTTTCAAGGAGAACCTTTGCAGCAGCATAACTTCCGGGTGTAGTTCCGCAGTAGTGTAGCGGAGTGTTCCCGTAGTTATCCTTGGCATTAACCTCTGCTCCGTGTTTTATGAGGAGTTGGGCTATTTTAGGCCTGTTGTATATACAGACGAGGTGCAGGGGAGTGTAGCCGTACTTGTCCCTGGCATTTACGTCGGCTCCCTTCTCTATCAAAAGTTTTGCAACCCTGTAACTACCCCTGACAACGGCCTCGTGGAGGGGAGTGAATCCAAAGTAGTCCTTCGGATTAATTTTTGCCCCGTGCTCTAAGAGGAACCTTGCAAACTCCTCACTGTCTGCATCTACGGCGTAGTAGAGGGGAGTCTGACCGAACTTGTTCTTTATGTTTACGGGAATCTTCCCCGAGGATATGAGCTCCTCTGCCTTTTTAAAGTCGTGGCTCCTGAGGGAATGGTAAAACTCCCTCTTAACTTTCCTGTCTATCTGAACTGATTGACTCTTTTGCGCAAGGGAAACGCTAATTGGTGAGAGAGTCAGAATGAGCATCAGAGTAAGAGTTTTCCTCATCTTTCCTCTCCTTTAAGGAAGTTAAAGCCTCCAAGAGGGCATCAAGGTCCTTGGCATCAAAGTAGAGTTTCCTATCGGGAGTAAACGTAGCTCCCCTCTCCTTAACAAACTCAACCAGGGCTTCCGGCGAAACCTTGGGATTCTCGCCGAACGAAATTATAGCCTTTCCAGATGGAGTTAGGGAAATTTCCTTCACTCCTATTTCTCCTGCAATCCTCTTTAACTGCATCGTCTTAAACAGGTTTACCACAGGGTCGGGAAGGTATCCCCTTATCTTTTTCAGATTCTCCATAAATTCAGCGATATTTTCGGCCGAAGCCATCTCCGAGTAGAGCTTTACCTTCTCCTTAGAGTCCTCAACAAACGTATCCGGTATAAAGGCCTCAAAGGGAATGTTTATCCTAACGTCCTCCTCCTCCCTCTCCTTAGTTACCTCCTCTAATAGCTTTGCGTAGAGGTCAAGGCCGATAGATTCAACAAAGCCGCTCTGTTTTGGTCCCAAGAGCGTTCCAGCTCCCCTTATCTCTAAGTCCTTCAGTGCCAACTGGAATCCCCCTCCCAACGGAGCAAGCTTTTTCATCGCCTCCAGCCTCTTCACAGCCTCGGGAGTTAACTTAACATTCGGGGTAGTTAAAAGGTAACAGTAACCCTTCTCAACGCCCCTTCCTACCCTTCCCTTCAACTGGTAGAGTTGCGAAAGGCCGAACCTCTCCGCCCCGATTACCACGAGCGTGTTTGCAGTTGGAACGTCAAGTCCTGACTCAACGATTGAGGTTGAAACGAGAACCTGAATTTTCCCTTCAAAGAACTGGTGCATGGTCTTTTCTATTTCGGAGCTCCTCATCTGACCGTGAACAATCTCAACCTTAACGCCCGAGAAGAATTTCTCAATCTTTTCCTTAATTTCCTCCAGCGCCGAGATGTCGTTGTGAACGACAAAGACCTGCCCATTTCTTCTCAACTCCCTCTCAATGGCCAACTTTAAAACACTGTCGGTGTACTTTCCCACAACAACCTTCGTTCCCCTCCTTCCCGAAGGGGGAGTCTCTATCCGGGATATGTCCCTGAAACCGGATAGTGCCGAGTAGAGGGTCCTCGGTATGGGGGTTGCGGAGAGGTAGAGAACGTCAATGTTTGACTTTAACTTCGTCAGCTTCTCCTTCGTCTTTACCCCGAACCTGTGCTCCTCGTCAATTATCAGGAGGCCGAGGTCTTTAAACTCAACATCGTCCTGTGTCAGCCTGTGGGTTCCTATTACTATGTCAATCTCGCCCCTCTTTAACCTCTCTAAAATCTCCCTCTGCTCTTTTTTTGTCTTAAAGCGGGAAAGGAGCTCTATCCTAACGGGAAATCCCGAGAATCTCCTCTTAAACGTTCTGTAGTGCTGGTCTGCAAGAACCGTAGTAGGAGCCACAACGGCCACCTGCTTTCCGGCAGAAACGGCCTTCATAGCAGCCCTCATGGCAACTTCCGTCTTTCCGAATCCGACGTCACCACAAAGGAGCCTGTCCATCGGCTTTTCCGACTCCATATCCCTGTAAACTTCCCTTATTGCCCTCTGCTGGTCGGGAGTTAACTTGTAGGGGAATCTCCTCTCAAACTCCCTCAAAAGCCTCTCGTCCCCGACTACCCTCTCCTTAACGGCAGACTTTCTCTCCTTGTAGAGCTCCGCAAGCTCCCTGGCAAACCTCATGAGGGAGGCCTTTATCCTCCTCTCAAGGTTCTTCCAGGAAGTTCCGCCCAACCTGTCAAGTTTCGGGCTCTTTCCCCTGTAACCGGAATACCTGTAAATTCTGTCAATCTGTGTAAACGGAGCATACAGCCTCTCACCACCGGCGTACTCTATCTCTATAAAGTCGTAGAGTTTCCCTCCTATTTCCCTGCTGACTATCCCCCTGAAGATTCCTATTCCGTAATCACGGTGAACGACCAGAGTTCCGACCTCAAGGGAGGTAATGTCGCTTCCCCTGTTAACGGAAACCTCAACATCCCCCTCAACGAGCCACGCAACCCTTTTTTCTTCAAACCGGAAGCCCCCGAGAGAGCTCCCCCTCTCAAGCAAGTAGTCAACACCCTCTCTCTTTAAGACCTTCTCGGCCTCTTCCTTGAGCGTCTCCGTTTGGTAAATCAGAGTTATTTTGTTGCCCTTTAAGCCCTTTATGAGCTCCTTCACGTTCTCATCGTCAAGCGGAGGAAGAGGGTGAATTCCGAAGTTAACTGCTCCCCTTACGGGCTTTTCATATATGAGGAGGACGGGCTTTGGGAGCTCCTCAGATATGAATTTTTCGGGTAAGGAGGAAGGAATCCCCTCTCTCCTCAGGATTTCATAGTTTTCCTTAACCTGAAGGACAAACTTCTCTGCCGAAGTCCTGACGTGCTCCGGCTCAACGAAGACGGAGCTGAACTTCCCCAAGTATTCTGAGAGGGGGACCAAGTCAATGACGTCGGGCAGGAGCTTCTCTGCACCACTGAGCTCCCCAAGGAGGCTGTGCCTCTCTGAGAGCTCCCTGTCAATCTCCGACAGCCTCCTGAGGGTCTCCTCGTCGGCGGGGAGCTCCAGAGAGGGAACTATTACAAACCTCTCCCTCTCAGAACCGTTAACCTTTAACGACTCAACCTCATCGCCGAAAAAGTCAACTTCAACCCTCTCCCCAACCGGAGTAACAACTTCAAGGAAGTCCCCCTTCAGGGAAAACTCCCCCCTCTCGGGCTCACTTTCAACCCTCCTAAATCCCATACCTGAGAGTTTTTTGGGGAGCTCCGAGAGGTCTACCTCACCCCCCTTAACAATTTCAACCGAAAGCTCAATGAGGAGGTCCGGATTTAAAACCCTCTGGAGAAACGACGACGGCGTAAGGAGTACGAAGTCGGGGGACTCCTCAAACAGCAGGTAGAGGGCTCTTAACCTCTCGTACTGGACAGATGAGAGCGGAGACGAAACGTCAAGGGGAGGAACGTCCCAGCCGGGGAGGTAGACGGCACTGAGGCCCAACCTCTTTAAGTCGTGAGAGAGAGCTCTGGCTTGGAGCTCTGAGGGAAGGAAAACGACTGCAGGAGAGAGAAAGTCCTTCAGCTCCTTTAAGAGAAAGGCCTTTGAACCTCCGGGAAGACCCGTTACCCTTGAGAGTCCTTCTTTTAACTGAGACCTAACAATCCTTAAGTTTCTCTCAAACATTAAGACTCTTCTAACAGCCTAACTTCTCTCTGCATTAGTTTATTAAAGAAGGTATCCCAAAGGACTTCAAGGTTCCTGCCTGCGTGTTCTCTGAAAAAGGCCACGGAGTCGTCAATTTCGTCCTTTAACCTCTCAAAAAAGTCGTCTTTCTTAAGTCCCATGTCTATCTTATCCTGGTTGTAGAGGAAAAAGTCGGCAACGATAGTCCTTGCCAACCTCTCTATCTTCCTCTTATCCCTTTCCACGGCTTCCTCCAAAGTGGGAAAGAAGTGTAGATAAAGTTCCCTTGAGCTCCCTCCTCTCAACGACCATATCTATGAGGCCGTGTTCAAGCAGGAATTCAGCCCTCTGAAAGCCTTCGGGGAGCTTCTGCTTTATCGTTTGTTCAATGACCCGGGGGCCGGCGAAACCAATCAGAGCTCCGGGCTCTGCAATAATCACGTCCCCAAGAAAGGCAAAGCTTGCCGACACCCCGCCCATTGTGGGGTGGGTGAGAACCGTTATAAAAGGCACCCCCCTTTCCTCAAGACGTGCAAGGGCTGCAGACGTCTTTGCCATCTGCATCAGGGAGAGAATGCCCTCCTGCATCCTGGCCCCACCGGAGGCCGTTATGCATATAAAGGGAATTCCCTCCTCTGCAGCCCTTTCGGCATTCCTCGTAACCTTCTCGCCGGCCACCGAGCCCATACTTCCGCCCATAAACCTAAAGTCAAAACAACTTACAAGGACCTCTATTCCGTCTATCCTTCCCCTTGCATTTAAAACGGAATCCTTAAGTCCCGTCTTTTCCTGGGCCGACTCTATCCTCTCAGTGTAGGGCTTTTTGTCAACAAACCCCAACGGGTCAACCGGTTCAATCTCGGAGTCAAGCTCCACAAACTCTCCCCTGTCAAAGAGCATAAAGAGCCTATCCCTTGCGGGAACGGGAAAGTGATAACCGCACTTGGGACAGACCCAAAGGGAGCTCTCAAGCTCCCCCTTAAAGAGAAGAGTTTTACAATTTTCACACTTCAGCCACAAACCGCTGGGAAGTTGAAGCTGTCCCTTCTGTTCCCGCGGTCTTCTTCTCCTAAAGAGCTTTTCAAGCATAAAATTAACCCCTAAAGCAGGCAATCTCGGGCAGAAGGTTCAGGAGCTCCCTAAAAGCATCGGAAGCTATCGTATAGTAAACTTTATTTCCCTTTCTCGTTTTTGCAACTATCCCCTTATACCTGAGGGTCCTCAAGTGTTGAGAGAGGGAAGATTGGGAGATTCCCAAGACCTGCTCCAGGTCTGTAACGCACATGGGCTTGTCCTTCAGGGTAAAGAGAATCTTGAGTCTTACAGGTGATGCAAGGGCCTTTAGGCACTCGGCCCCTTCCTCTATTCTCTCATCGTCAAGGATGATGTTTTCCCTTTCGGCCATAGTTCCTCCCGAGAGTTTTATTAATGTTAATTATAATCAAATTTAAAATATAAAACAAGTAGAATTGAATCTTTAAATTTATTGGCGGATAATATAGATTTATGGAACAGCGAAATCAACCGGAGGAGCGATGAAGGTAGTGGAAACGGAGGGAGCTCCAAAACCGGTAGGTCCTTACTCCCAAGGGATTCTATACGGCAATACTATCTTTGTCTCGGGACAGCTTGGCATCAACCCGCAGACGGGAAAATTAGTTGAGGGATTCAGGGAACAGGCAGAACAAGCCCTCAAGAATCTAATTGCCATTGTCAGGGCTGCCGGAGGGAGCAGGTGCAGTATTGTCAACGTTAGGGTCTATTTGACGGATATTAAAAAGTTCGGCGAGTTTAACGAAATATACGAGGAGACCTTTAAGGAGTGTCCCGTTAAGCCAACGAGGGTTGTTGTGGGTGTTAAGGAGCTCCCCCTCGGAGCTCTCCTGGAGGTAGAATGCACGGCGGTGAGGGGATAGGAAAACTCTTTGTCGTTGCAACACCGATTGGAAACCTTGAGGACATCACCTTAAGGGCACTTAACGTCTTAAAGAGCGTTGACGTTGTAGCCTGTGAAGACACGAGGAGAACACTGAAACTCCTTAACTACTATGAAATACCGGTAAAAAAACTGCTCTCCTACCACGAACACAACGAGGAGAGGAGAAGTGAGGAGATAGTGGGGGAGCTGAAAAGGGGAAGGAGCGTGGCCTTGGTCTCTGACGCCGGAACCCCTTGCATAAGCGACCCGGGATACAGGCTCGTTAAAAGGGCAAGGGAGGAGGGAATTGATGTAATTCCGGTTCCGGGGCCGTCGGCCGTCATTGCAGCCCTTTCGGCATCAGGCTTTCCCACGGACAGGTTCTTCTTCGGGGGATTTCTACCGAGAAAGGAGGGAGCCCTCAGGGAAACCCTCAGGGAGTTTATAGGCAAACCCTTCACCTCAGTATTCTACGAATCACCCCACAGGCTTGAGAGGACTTTAAAGGTGATGTCGGAGGAGTTCCCGGAAGTTAAGATGGGAATTTACAGGGAGATAACGAAGCTCAACGAGGAGTTTCTAAAAGGTAAACCGGAGGAACTCTTAAGGAGGTTAAAGGAAGAGGGAAAGCTCAGGGGAGAGATTGTCCTCCTCTTTCCACCTCAGGAGTTAAAGAGGGAGTTTGACATTGACGAGCTAATAGGGGAGCTCCTAAAGGAAGGACTCTCTGCAAAGGAAGTCTCAAAGGAGGCCTCAAGAATTACGGGCCTCCCCAAAAGGGAAATTTACAAAAAGGTAGTTAAACTACTTGGCAAGTGAAGGCTTACACTCCTTCAACTCACCGTCCTTGTACTCGTAGGCCTTGATGATACAGGGACCGCCGATGTACCTCTCAACGTCCACGAAAGAAGCGTACTTAACGTTAAACCACTTTACGGTAAACTCAAAGGCAACCATAGGGTCAAAGTCCTTACAACTGTAGGCATCCAAGCTGAAAAAGTCCTCCTCAGGCCAAGTGTGAATCGTGCAGTGGCTCTCTAACCAGATGGAGACTCCCGATACTCCGCTGTCCTCCGTAGCCCTCCTTTTGAGGGTCTCCTCCATGAACTCAAGGGTTTTACTCCTTACGTTCTCCTCCGAAAGCCTCTTAACAAACTGCTCAAGCTCAGACTGAGCAAAGGGGAACTTTGCAACTATAGGGGGATAGACGAGGGTCATGTCAAGCTTTCTCGCCAGCTCCTCCATGTAGTCGTAGATGGGCTGTATGGTGTTAATCCTTGAAATGTCAGAAACAACGGCATCCATCATTATGTGTCTTCCAACAAATTCCATACCTTCCTCCAAATTGCTGTTGACTACTTCTTCAGCGGAACGACGTCAACTGTTACCGTTGCCTCTATGTCCTTAAAGAGGTGAACCTTAACCTCGTAAGTTCCCGTTTCCCTTATGGGCTTTTCAAGGATTATCTGCCTCTTTTCAACGTCCTCAAATCCGGCATTGTGGAGGGCTTTCTCAATTTGAGCCGTTGTTACAGAACCAAAGAGCTTTCCTTCCTCTCCAGCTTCGTGCTCTATCGTTACCCTCGTCTGGTTGAGCTTCTCTGCAATCTCCTTGAACCTTTGAATCTGCTTCTCGGCCTTCCTCTTTAGGGATTGGAGCTCGTTGTTTACCCTCCTTACGTTCTCCTCTGTAGCAGGAAGGGCTATCCCGGAGGGAATCAGATAGTTTCTCGCATATCCGTCCTTCACATTAACGATGTCCCCTACCTTTCCGAGGTTCTCCATATCCTTAATCAGAATTACCTTCATCCTTCCTACCTCCGTTAAGTTTTCTAAAGTTTAGCATGTAGTCAAAGAGCCCTAAAGGGATTGAAACGGCAAAAATCACAACGGGAAAGATAATAATTGAGACCGCCGTTATCAACTTCCAAAGGCCCGGAAGCCTCAGCCAAAACCAAAGGGAGACGCTGAGCCCCTGTAACATTATGAGGGAAAGGGATGCGATGAGCAAGTCCTTAATTAGATAACCACAGCAGAGGTGAACAAAAGAGAGGATTCCTGAAAACAGAAAGAGGAGAACAACCCAGAAACCGAACTTCAGGTTAACGAGGGGCGGTAAACTCTGGTTGAAAAGCCTCGTAAAACCGTACGAAACATAAGTAAACAGGGAAGAGGACATAAAGTAAATTCCATACCTATAATCTAAAAAACCCCTTAACTCCCCAAGTTCCTTCGGTATGCCAAAGAGAAACTCCTCCAAAACGGCCGTTAGCGTCAAAGCGAGAGCTCCCAACAAAACGGTAAAACCCACCTCCCTGTTCCTTGCCAAGTAAAAGAGAAAACCTAAAAGAAGAATTGATGAGACGTCAATCAGGGATTCCCTGCTTAAAAAAGAGAGAATCAACAGGGATGAAGCGGAAACGATTAGTGTTTGAACAACTCCCCTTTCCTCCAAACTCTTAAACGTTAAGGAGGGAATAAACAGTGAAAGTCCCAGCCCCGCAGGTAGGAGACTGGGACTTTTTAGGAAAACTCCCGTTAAAATAGTTAGAAGAAAGAGAAAAAACAGCTTTCTCTCCATTAATCAATTTTAACGAAGGGAAGAAGGGCCAAGTGTCTTGCTCTCTTAACGGCCCTTGCAAGTTGCCTCTGGTGTTTGGAGCAAACTCCAGAAATTCTCCTCGGGATAATCCTTCCCCTTTCGGAGATAAATGACTTTAACAGGTCAACGTTTTTGTAGTCAATCTTCTCTATCTTCTCAGCACAGAACTTACAGTACTTTCTCCTTCTAATGAACCTTCTCTGCGGAAGAGCATTTGCCATAATTCACCTCCTAAAATTCAATGTCATCAATCTCCTCTTCTTCCTCAACAACTTCTCTCCTTGAATCAAGGATAGAAACCCTGTCTGCCCTTACCTCAATTCTGCTTCTCTTCTCGCCGTTCTCCGTCTCCCAGCTTGACTGCCTCAGGCTCCCCTCAACGAGAACCCTGGTTCCCCTGTTTAGCCTACTGACAAGCCTATCTGCAGCATCTCCCCATAAAACAACGTCTATGAAGAGGGTCTCCTCCTGCCAGTTTCCGCTCCTATCCCTGTAGGGTCTGTTTACTGCAATCCTGAAACGCGTAAACGGAGTTCCAGAATTTGTGTGCTGAAGTTGGGAGTCTGCAACCAATCTTCCTATGAGAAAAACCTTATTTAAGTTAGCCATTACTCTTCTCCCTTACTCTCTTCGGCTGCAACCTTTTCTTCCTTCTTCTGAAGTTTCTCCTTGAGCTCCTTAACCTCTGAGGGTTTTAACCTAAATAGGAGAAACCTTATAACGTCCTCGTTAATTCTAAAGAAGTTTTCCATATTCCTTACAAAGTCCCTCTCATTCGTCCTTATATATTCAAGAACGTAGTATCCCTTGTCGTAGTCATTAATGGGATAGGCAAGTTGCCTCTTTCCCCACTCATCAATCTGGAGAACCTCACCCTTATACCTGTTAACGTAGGAGTTAATCTTCTCTATTGCCGACTTTATCTCCTCGTCAGACATTGTAGGTCTGAGTATGTAAACCATCTCGTAATAGTACTCCCTCATAACCACCTCCGTTAATTGCATTTACTTACGATTTTCTGGTCTATCTCTCCTTTCTTGAGAATCTCAATCACACAGGAAGCCGCCCTACTGACGGCATCCTCAACGGTTGGGAGCTCCTCATCCTTAAAGGGAGAGAGGACATAGTCAACAACTTCCTCCTTTCTCTCTGGCCTGCCTATCCCTATCCTCAACCTCGGGAAGTTGCAGGTTCCGAGTGAGTCTATGACGGACTGGAGCCCCCTGTGGCCGCCGGAGCTCCCCCTTAACCTCAACCTCAACTTTCCAAGGGGAAGGTCAAGGTCATCGTAGATAACCAAAACCTCCTCCGGCTTCAACTTAAAGAACCTAACAAACTGGGAGACACTCTCTCCACTCCTATTCATGTAGGTAAGGGGTTTTAAGAGAATCACCTTATGACTTCCCGCCCTTACTTCACTGTAGAGGCCGTTAAACTTTTCCCTACTTATGGGAGAATTCAACTCCTCTGAAATCCTATCCAAAACCCACCATCCGACGTTGTGGCGGGTTTTCTCGTACTCCCTTCCGGGATTTCCAAGCCCTACCACGAGCTTAACCATTACTCCTCAGTTTCCCCTTCCTCTGTCGTCTCTTCAGACTCCTCAGGCTCAGCAACAATGGCGACTGTCTCCTCGGGTGAGTCAACGAGCCTTGCTCCCTCGGGAAGGGGAATATCTCCTACGTGAAGGGCGTCTCCGGCGTGAAGGTTTGAAAGGTCAACGACAATTTTTTCAGGGATTTCCCTCGGAAGTGTCTCAATCGTAACTTCCCTCTTGAGGATTTCGAGAACGCCGCCTTCCTCAGAAACTCCAACGGGAGTTCCCACAAACTCAAGTTCAACGGTAACCTCAATTAACTCTCCAAAGGTTACCTCTTGAAAGTCAACGTGGATAGGAACATCACCGAGCCAGTTGTACTGGATGTCCTTGAGGATGCACATCCTCTCCTCATCACCAAGGTCCAACTTTATGAGACCGTGGTGATGCTTTATCCTCTTTACCTCTTTGGCAGGAATGGCAATCGGCGTTGCCTCCGGTCTTCCACCGCCGTAGATAATGGCCGGCAGAAGGCCTTCCCTGCGCAGTTTCTTGGCTACCTGCTTTCCGGTCCTCTCCCTTTTGGTAGCCTTCAGCTCAATTACTTCCATGCCTACCTCCTAAAGTTTTTCTGCGGGAAAGCAAGCGAATATTTACATTCGCGACTCCCTTTTGTCAAGTTTGAACCTTGACAACGAAGGCAAAGCTTATATTTTTATTCCTGAACATTAGCACTCACTCAAGGTGAGTGCTAAAAACCAAGGGAAGAGGAGGGCGAGATGAAGTTAAAACCACTCTACGATAGGGTAGTGGTAAAGAAGATTGAGCTTGAACAAAAAACTGCAGGGGGAATCATTCTCCCGGATACGGCAAAGGAGGAGTCCCAAATCGGAGAGGTTATTGCAGTAGGTGAAGGAAGGCTCCTTGAAAATGGGGAAATCAGACCCCTAAAGGTTAAAGAAGGGGACAAGGTTCTCTTCAGCAAGTACGCCGGAAACGAAGTGAAGATTGACGGAGAGGAGCTCTTAGTAATCAGGGAAGAGGACATCTTAGCAATCGTTGAAGAGTAATCAAAACTAATGAGAGGGAGGTGAGAGATGGCTGGAAAGGAGATAATTTTCAGCGATGAAGCAAGGCAGAAGATAAAGGCAGGTGTAGATAAACTTGCAAACGCCGTTAAGGCTACAATGGGACCCGGCGGAAGAAACGTTGTTCTCGAGAGGAAGTTCGGTTCTCCTCTTGTAACCAAGGACGGTGTTACTGTAGCAAAGGAGATAGAGCTCCCCGACCCAGTAGAGAACATCGGAGCTCAGTTAGTTAAGGAAGTGGCTCAAAAGACGGCCGACAAGGCAGGAGACGGAACGACAACTGCTACAGTATTGGCTCAGGCCATCTACGGAGACGGCCTCAAGTTTGTAACCGCCGGAGACAACGCAATTGAGGTTAAGAGGGGAATTGACGAGGCCGTCAAGGTCATCGTTGACGAAATCAAGAGGATTGCTAAGCCTGTTGAAACCAAGGAGCAGATTGCTCAGGTAGCTACAATCTCCGCAAACTACGACCGTGAAATCGGTGAGCTCATCGCCGAGGCTATGGACAAGGTCGGTAAAGAGGGAGTTATCACCGTTGAGGAAGCCAAGGGACTTGAAACGACGCTTGAAGTCGTTGAAGGTATGCAGTTTGACAGGGGATACCTCTCTCCGTACTTCGTAACCGACCCTGAGAAGATGGAGTGTGTCCTTGAGAATCCCTACATCCTCATCTACGGTAAGAAGATAAGCAACATCAGGGAGCTCCTACCGGTCCTTGAGGCAGTTGCAAGGGAAGGAAGGCCTCTACTCATAATTGCTGAGGACGTTGAAGGTGAAGCTCTCGCTACGCTCGTAGTCAACAAGCTCCGTGGAACACTCCAAGTTTGTGCAGTTAAAGCTCCCGGATTTGGTGAGAGAAGGAAGGCAATGCTCCAGGACATCGCAATCCTCACAGGCGGAACCGCAATCCTTGAAGACCTCGGAATCAAGCTTGAGAACGTTACATTAGACATGCTCGGTCAGGCCGATAAGGTCGTCGTTGATAAGGAGCACACGACAATCATCGGCGGAAAGGGTAAGCCGGAGGAGATTGAAGCAAGAATTAAGCAGATTAAGGCCGAGCTTGAGAAGGCAACGTCTGAATACGACAAGGAGAAACTCCAAGAAAGGCTTGCAAAACTTGCAGGTGGCGTAGCAATCATCAAGGTAGGTGCTGCCACCGAGGCTGAGCTCAAGGAAAAGAAAGCCCGCGTAGAGGACGCTCTCCACGCTACAAGGGCAGCAGTTGAAGAGGGTATCGTTCCCGGTGGTGGAGTAGCCCTCATTGCCGCAGCAATGAAGTTGGACGACCTCATCAAGGAGCTTGACGAGAAGGGAGAGATTGACAAGAAACACGGAGTTGAAATCGTCAAGAAGGCCGTTGAGTCCCCATTGAGGCAGATTGCCGACAACGCAGGATATGCAGGACAGGTTGTAGTTGAGAAGGTTAAGGAGCTCATCAAGGAGAAGGGCGTTGAGTGGGGATTCAACGCAAGGAAGGGAGAGTTTGAGAACCTCGTAGAGGCAGGAGTAATTGACCCTGCTAAAGTAGAGAGGATTGCTATACAGAACGCTTCATCGGCGGCAGGACTCCTCCTCACAACCGAGGCAGCAGTAACTGAGATTCCCGAGAAAGAGGAGAAGGCTCCGGGCGGAGGAATGCCCGAGTTCTAACTAAACGTTGAACCTCAAATTCAAAGGGGGCTTTAAAGCCCCCTTTTTTATTTTTCTTTGTTAGAATTTGCCATCAGGAGGAGCCATGCCGCTTTTAGCACCCTCAATCCTCTCGGCAAACTTTGCCTGTCTCCAAAGGGACGTTGAGGAGGTAGAGAGAGAAGGAGCAGACCTCCTTCACGTTGACGTTATGGACGGCCGATTCGTTCCAAATATCACCGTAGGAATTCCGGTAGTTGAGTCTCTAAAGAGGACAACGAACCTCCCCTTAGACGTTCACCTCATGATAGTTGAGCCCGAAAAGTTTATCCCCGAATTTATAAGAGCCGGAGCGGACTGGATTTCATTCCACTTTGAAGCTGCAGTTCACCACCACAGAATAGTTGAGACCATCAAGGAGCTCGGAGCAAAGGCGGGAATAGTTCTCAATCCCTCAACGCCGGTCCTTTTCCTTGAGGAGATTCTCCCGTACCTTGACTTTGTCCTGATTATGTCGGTAAATCCCGGATTCGGAGGCCAGAAGTTTATTCAATCGTCGGTTCAAAAGATTAAGAAGCTCAAAGAGTTAAAGGAGAGACTAAATCCGGAGCTCCTCATAGAGGTGGACGGAGGGATAAAGGCCGACAACGTTGAGGAGGTTTTAAGGGCCGGAGCAGACGTAATTGTTTCGGGTTCAGGAATTTTTAAGGGAAACATAAGGGAAAACGTAAGGGCATTTAAGGAGAAATTTAAGGAAATCGGGGGAGAGTCAAGATGAAACAGGTAAAGCTCATAACCGGAACTGCAAACCCTGAACTTGCAAGAAAGGTTGCCGCAAAAATTGGAATTCCCCTTGCCGACGTAACGGTAGGGAGGTTTAGCGACGGCGAAATTCAGGTCGTAATAAACGAAAGCGTTAGGGATTGCGACGTTTTTATCATTCAGTCTCTCTGCAGTCCGGCAAACGACAACATAATGGAGCTCCTTCTCATATCGGACGCCCTCAAGAGGGCATCGGCCGGAAGGATAACCGCAGTCATTCCCTACTACGCCTACGGAAGACAGGACAGAAAGGTTAACCCGAGAGACCCAATCAGCGCAAAGGTAGTTGCAGACATAATAACGGCAACCGGCGTAAACCACGTAGTCGTTGTGGACCTTCACGCAAAACAGGTTGAGGGATTCTTTGACATCCCGGTCGACCACCTCGAGGCAAGGCCCGTTCTGGCCGACTACTTCCTCAACCTCGGAATGGGAGGAGAGGAGACGGTAGTAGTCTCTCCTGACATCGGAGGAGTTGCCAGGGCGAGGAACTTTGCAAAAATCCTCGGCTCACCGATAGCAATAATTGACAAGAGGAGGCCGAGACCAAACGTTTCAGAGGTCATGAACATAATAGGAGAGGTGAAGGGAAAGAGGGCAGTAATAATTGACGACATAATTGACACCGCCGGAACAATAGTTAACGCCGCAAGGGCCATAAAGGAGAGCGGAGCTACCGAAGTCTATGCAGCCTGCACCCACCCCGTATTCTCTGGTCCTGCAGTTGAAAGGCTTTCAAAGGCTATAGAGGAAGGGGCAATGAAGGAGGTAGTC
>CAZEDJ010000003.1:0-31270 GCA_964511045.1 uncultured bacterium | reverse complement strand
AAGTTCCCCTCCTGATTCTCCCCGTTACTTTATAGAAGTAAAAAATCAGTATAAAAAAGAATCCAGAAGCTACCGTAAGGACAAATATTAAAAATGCATTTTGAGGAACTGGAGAAAGGAGAATTAACTTTCTGGTAACTACAATAAAACCGATTTCAAGAAGAGAAAGGACGTAGTGAATCCTCTTTTGATAAAACATAGCAGATATGAAATCAATAACTATAAGAACAAAGAGGGCATCCGTTAAGAAATTCCTCATTTCGCCGAAGGAAAGGAGAAAGTGTGAATCAAAAAGTATGTTGTATAAACTTGTAATTAAGCTAACTAAACAAAACGTTAGATAAACAACCAATGTAAGGATGAAGATAAACCTAAGAATTTGAGTCAACTTTTGAAGGAGTTTATATCCAGTAGAGCCTATAAGCTCCATCTTATCGGGAGTTTCTATCTTCATTTGACTCTCCTCTTAAAGGCGCTGGGTATTCCCATGCTCTCCCTGTACTTTGCAACCGTTCTCCTCGCAACCTTAAATCCCCTATCCTTTAAAATCTTTGAGATTTTATTGTCACTTAAGGGTTTAGACTTGTCCTCTTTTTCAATTATCTCCCTAATTAACTCCTTAATCTCCTCGGTAGTAACATCTCCAGAACCTTTGGGAAAGAAAAACCTGAGCGGATAAATCCCAAAGGGCGTTTCAACGAACTTTCCAGAGACACACCTGCTTACAGTTGACTCGTGGAGGGAAACCAAGTCGGCAATCCGGGATAGGTTAAGGGGCTTTAGTGTTTTTCCGTCAACCAAAAACTGTTTCTGTTCTGTAAACACCGCCTCAACTACTTTTTTAAGGGTTTCTTCCCTCTGCTCTATTGCCCTTTTCAGTGAGAGAGCTCTCTGGTAATTCTCCTTGATGTACCTCTTTAACTCCTCGCTCGTTGCATACCTCAAGTAGTGAGTGTTAATCCGAAATTTAAACTTCTTAGGAGAAAAGACCTCTACCTTAACCCTTCCGTTTTCTAAAAAGACCCTCGCTTCGGGGAAAACGCGAACTGAGAGCTCCCCATCCTCAAAGGGCCTTAAATCGCACCTCTTTAAGTAGGAGAGAAACTCCTCAAACTCCTCGCTGTTCAAACCTGTCCTTTCTCTAAATGTTGAGGGGGAACCGATGAGGTCTAAGTGGGAGAGGGAATCAAGGAACTTTCGGGGAGCTCCCATCTCCTCAAGCTGAACCGAAAGGAGCTCCCTTACCGAGAGGGAGCCGCAGCCAACCGGCTCCAACCGCTTTACCCTCTCCCTAACACCTTTAACAACTTCCAAATCAACTCCAAACTTTTCGGCAATTTCCTCCTCGGGGAGAGTAAGGAGACCGCTTCCGTTTAGGTTGTTTACCATAAAGAGGGCTATTTCCCTTTCTAAACCGTCAAACTCCAAGTTAATCTGTTCTCTCAGAAGCTCAATCTTTGACTTTGAACGGGAAATTTCAAAAGGTTCCTCACCTTCAGGGGAAAAAGTCCTTGAGTTCTCAAGAACGAAATTGACATCCTCGTCAACCTCAATGGTAGGATTTGACTCAACTTCGTTTTTCAAAAACTCCTCAAGCTCTAAGATTGGAAGCTGCAGAACCTCTAAACCGAGGGAAACGGAGGGTGTGAGCTTTAAACTGTGAGAGAGGAGCTGAGAAAACTCAAATTTCTGCTTCATTTCTCTCCGGTAGTGATAAAATTTCAACTGCTATGAAGAGAATATATGCCCTGATTGGAGTTGCCGTTTCCGTTTTTTTCTTTGCCTGCGGAGTCGTAAAAACCTCTCCCTTCGGAGAGACCTCCCTGATTCTGATTCCGACATCCGAGGAGGTGGCATTAGGGAGGGCAGCGGCAAGACAGATTGAGCAAAGGGAAAAGCTCTGTAAAGACCCCGTCATAAATGCATACGTAAGCTGGGTAGGGCAGAAAATAGCAGCAGTTTCAGATAGGCACGACATAACTTACCACTACAAAGTTATAGAAAAGGACGAGCTCAACGCTTTTGCACTTCCCGGAGGCTGGGTCTATGTTTACACGGGGCTCTTAAAACACTTAAAGAACGAGGCCGACCTTGCCTTTGTATTGGGTCACGAAACGGGGCACATCGTAGGGAGACACGCCATAAGGAGACTCCAGCTCATATACGGAATTAACTTTATACTGAACCTCACATTAGGAGACAAGAACCTCTCCCCCGTAACGCTCCAGGTCATAAAAGTTTTGTATCAGATAACAATCGCAGGTTACTCAAGGAAGGAGGAGTCTGAAGCCGATGCAATGGGAGCATACTACGAGGGAAAGGCCGGCTGGAATCCGGTAGCCTCAATTGAGACCATAGAAATCCTTGATTCACTCATGAAGTTTAAGCCAAACGGCGTTTTGGAGCTCTTTATGGACCACCCTACAAACAAAAAGAGAATAGAGAACCTCAACAGGTGGATAAGGACATTCCCGAAAAGTTGGCTGAAGAACCCATTTAACGAAGAGAGGTACAGGGAGAAGGTCCTCAGGAGGCTGAATGGAGATTTTGGAAGAGGGAAGGAGAATTCTGAGAGAGGAGGCGGAAGCCCTAAGGAGACTGTCGGAGCTCCTTGACGAAAACTTTGAGAAGGCCGTTAAACTCATATACGAAACAAAAGGGAGGGTTATTCTAACGGGGGTAGGAAAGTCCGGATTGATATGTAAGAAAATTGCAGCCACCCTCTCAAGCACGGGAACGCCGTCCTTCTTCCTCCACCCTACCGACGCAGCCCACGGAGACTTGGGAATGGTTAGGGGGGAGGACACGGTAATTGCCGTCTCAAACAGCGGAGAGACTCAGGAGCTCCTCTCAATCATCCCAATAATTAAGAGCTTCGGAATTCCCGTAATAGCAATAACGAGCAACCCCAACTCTTCCCTCTCAAGGATTTCCGACGTAACGATAAACCTACACGTTGAAAGGGAAGCCTGCCCCCTAAATCTTGCCCCTACAACCTCAACGACACTGACGCTTGCGGTCGGAGACGCACTTGCGGGAGCTCTGATGAAGCTAAAGGGATTCAAACCGGAGGACTTTAAGAAGTTTCACCCCGGAGGAAAGTTAGGCATAAGACTGTCAAAAATTAGGGAGATAATGAGGAGGGGAAGCGAAATTCCGAGAGTTTACAGGGAAACTCCAATAAGAGACGTCATCTTAGAAATTTCGTCAAAAAAATTGGGAGCAACCCTCGTAGTTGACGAAAAGGGAAACCTAATAGGAATAATAACGGATGGGGATTTGAGAAGGGCTTTTGAAAGGGGATACAACCTCAACACAAAAGCTGAGGAAATAATGACAAAAAATCCAAAAATTATTAGTGAGGATGCATTTGCAGAGGAAGCCCTAAAAACGATGGAAAAAAACAAAATAACGGTTCTTCCAGTTATAAACAGAGAGGGAAAAATTTCGGGTATTGTCCATTTACACGACATTTTAGGAAAAAGAATCGTTTAAATTTGTTAAAATTTCCTTTAAACAAATCTGGAGGAAGAAATGGCAAGAGGAAAAAGAGGAAGAAGAAAGGGAGTTAAGAGCGTAAAGCTCTCACTCCCAAAGAGGACTTACTACATCCTGTACGGAGTTGCCGGCAACAGCGACCAGAAGCTCAGCAGACTCATAAAGTTAATTATTGAGGAAAAGCTGGAAAATGCAACGGTCGCAGAGCTTTCCCAAATGTTAGAGGCCAAAAAGAGGGAAAAGGAAGAGGAGCCCTCAGAGGAGTAATCAGAGGGTTATTCCCAAACTTTCAAGGAGTGCCCTCCCCTTGTGGAGGGTCTCCTCGTACTCCTTAATCGGTTCAGAATCCCAGACAATGCCCGCCCCAACCTGTAAAGTTCCCAAGTTCCCTTTAAAGAGGAGCGTTCTGATTACTATGTTAAAGTCCATATCGCCGTTAAAGGCCATATAGCCCACCGAACCGGTATAAAGACCCCTCCAGGTCGGTTCAACTTCCGAGATGATTTCCATCGTTCTCACCTTTGGAGCTCCCGTTATCGTCCCGCCGGGAAAGAGTGCCCTAATAACATCAGTAGGCTCAATTCCTTCCCTCAAAACTCCCCTTACGTTAGAGACTATGTGAGTTACGTGTGAGTATTTCTCAAGGACCATCAGTTCGTCAACCTCAACGGTTCCATACTTACAGATTCTCCCCAAGTCGTTTCTCTCCAAGTCAACGAGCATTATGTGTTCGGCCCTCTCCTTTTCCGAAAGGAGGAGCTCCCTCTCAAGCTCCCTGTCCTCCTCCTCGCTCCTTCCCCTCCTCCTCGTTCCGGCAATCGGCCTCGTCTCAACAATGTTCCCCCTCACACTAACGAGCCTCTCGGGAGAGCAGGAGACTGCGGTAAATTCACCCAACTCAAAGTAGAAGGAAAACGGAGAGGGATTGATTTCACGGAGCCTTACGTAGAGCTCCAAAAAGTCCCCCTCAAACAAAACGTCAAGCCTTTGAGAGAAGTTAACCTGAAAAGAGTCTCCGGACTCTATGTAACCCTTAATTTTCTCAACAGCCCAGACAAAGTAGTCCCTGTCCATGTTTGCCTTTAAAAAGGCAGACTTAAAGTCTCCGCGGGAGTAAGAGCTCCCGGTCAAGTCCACAAACTCACCAAAGCTCACTTGGTAAGCAGTTCCCTCTACGTTGTCAAAGATGAGCGTTTGGTAGGGAAGAATAAAGTGAAGGTCCGGCATTGAGAGGTCGTTTACGAAGGGAGACGGAACTTTCTCAATAAATCTGTTTAAGTCGTAGGAGATGTAGCCGTAAATTCCAAAGGGAAGGTCGGGAAGGGAAAATCTCTTACAGGAATCGTAAAACTCCTGAAGTTTTGAAAGGGGATTTTTACTGTTCCTCAACGAAATTTCGTCCTCAACGCCTATGCAGATTACCGAATACCTCCCCGTTTTCGGGTTTACACTCGCAGAATCAAGGAATATTCTTATAGGATATCCCCTCCTCTTGAGGGAACAGAAGGCTTTAAAGGGGTCAACGTAGGGAACCTCTCTAATTCTCAACGACACCTCCGAACGGCAATAGAATATAGGAGTTTAAAGGGCCTTGTGCTATCATTTGCACTTACAAGCAACGGGAGGAAGACATGAAACTCTCTGGGGCTGAAATCCTCTTGAGAGCTCTTGAGCTTGAAGGAGTTGAAAGAATATTCGGATATCCCGGAGGAGCCGTCCTTGACATATACGACAGGCTTCCCTTTTCCCCGATTAAACACTACCTAACGAGACACGAACAGGGAGCAGCCCACGCAGCAGACGGTTATGCAAGGGTGACCGGTAAGGTAGGCGTCTGTTTCGCCACATCGGGCCCCGGAGCTACAAACTTGGTTACAGGACTTGCAACGGCTCAGATAGACTCCGTTCCAATCGTCGCCTTTACGGGAAACGTCCCCACCTTCATGATTGGAAACGATGCCTTTCAGGAAGTTGACACCGTAGGAATTACGAGACCCATAACAAAGCACAACTTTTTGGTGAAAAACGTTAAGGATTTGGCAGATACGGTTAAAAAGGCCTTCTACATTGCAAAAACGGGAAGGCCGGGAGTTGTCCTCGTTGACCTTCCAAAGGACGTTACGAGGGAGCTCACAGACTTCTTTGAGGAAGAGTACAAAACACCGGTCCAAATAAGGAGTTACAAGCCCGTTCTAAAGGGACACCCCGGACAGATAAAGAAAGCTGCAAAGGCAATCGCTTCCTCCGAGAGGCCAATTCTCTACATAGGAGGGGGAACCGTCTCATCGGGAGCTTCCGACCTGGTCGTGAAGATGGCTGAGGTTGCAAACATTCCCATGGCGGCAACACTCATGGGACTAACTGCAGTTCCCGGGAATCACCCCTTCTTCTTAGGAATGTTGGGAATGCACGGAACGTACGCGGCAAACATGGCCATTCAGGAGAGTGACCTCATAATAGCGGTTGGAGCCCGCTTTGACGACAGGGTAACCGGGAAGCTCTCTGAGTTTGCCCCCAACGCAAAGGTAATTCACATAGACATAGACAGTGCAGAAATCGGAAAAATCAGAAAGGCCGACATTCCCATCGTAGGGGATGCGAGGCTCGTCCTTGAGGAGCTCCTTCCCGAGGTTGAAAGACAGGTGGCCAAGAACAGGGAGTTTTACGCAGTAAGGGAGAAGTGGATAGTTAAGGTAAGGAGTTGGTTGGAGAGGTATCCCCTCTGGTACGAGCCCAGTGAAAGGGTCATAAAGCCACAGTTCGTAATTGAGAAGATATGGGAGGCAACGAAAGGAGAGGCAATAATCACCACGGACGTAGGGCAGCACCAGATGTGGGTAGCCCAGTACTACAAGTTCCGCTTCCCGAGGCAGTTGGTAACGTCCGGAGGACTCGGAACCATGGGATTCGGGGTTCCGGCCGCAATAGGGGCAAAGGTGGGAAGGCCGGATAAAACTGTCTTTTGCATCTCAGGAGACGGCTCATTCCAGATGAACATGCAGGAAATCGTCACGGCAGTCCACTACAACATTCCCATAAAGGTCGGAATAATAAACAACGGCTTTCTCGGAATGGTCCGCCAGTGGCAGGGAATCTTTTACGATAAAAACTACTCTCAAGTCCACCTTGACGTTCAGCCGGACTTTGTAAAGTTGGTTGAGTCAATGGGGGGAGTGGGACTGAGGGCAACAAAGCCCAGTGAGGTTGAACCGGTCTTAAAGGAGGCCATGTCCATCAACGACAGACCCGTCGTAATTGACTTCATCGTTGACAGGGAAGAGGACGTTTACCCGATGGTTCCGCCCGGCGGAGCTCTCCACGAAATGATACTTCCCTCCTACGGGAAAAAGAGGGAGAGGAAAGCGGTTTAGGAGAGAGAAATGGAGAGGGAAAAGGAGAGAAAGCACATAATAAGCGTTTTAGTTGAGAATCAGCCGGGAGCTCTGGCAAGGATAATAGAGCTCTTCAGCTCCCGAGGATACAACATAGAGAGCCTCAACGTGGGACACACCGAGGACCCGACAATCTCAAGAATAACTATGGTGGCAAAGGGAGATGAACACACGATAGAACAGATAGTCAAGCAGCTCAGGAGAATTATCGACGTATTTAAGGTTAGGGACCTAACCGATAAGAAGAAGCTCGACAGGGAGCTCCTGATAGTAAGGGTCAGCGTTGACAACCAGTACAAGAAGGAAGAGGCCCACAGGCTCGTAGGAATATTCGGAGCCCAAATTGTTGACGTCTCTCAGGATACCTACACGATTGAGCTAACCGGAGACGAGGAACAGGTGGACGCATTTTTGGAACTGATTAAGCCCTTAGGAATAAGGGAGATGGCAAGAACTGGACGGGTTGCAATGGTGAGAGCTCTACAGGGAGAAACATTTGGAGAACAAAAATAGAGATTGGGAGGTGAATATGGCTAAAGTTTACTACGACGAGGACGCTTCACTTGAATACCTAAAGGGGAAAACCGTAGCAATTCTCGGTTACGGAAGTCAGGGACACGCCCATGCCCTCAACCTCAGGGACAGCGGAATAGAGGTCGTCATCGGCCTCAGGCCGGGAAAGTCTGCTGAGAAGGCCAAGAGGGACGGCTTTGAGGTATTAACCCCAGAAGAAGCGGCAAAGAGGGCAGATGTCATAATGTTCCTCCTCCCAGACCCCGTTCAAAAGAGGGTTTACGAGGAGGCCGTAAAGCCCAACCTTGAACCCGGTAAGGCCCTCGCATTTGCCCACGGCTTCAACATCCACTTCAACCAAATAGTTCCCCCGGAGGACGTTGACGTCTTCATGGTAGCTCCCAAGGGACCGGGACACCTCGTCAGGTGGACCTACTTAGAGGGAGCAGGCGTTCCGGCCTTAGTGGCCGTCCACCAAGATGCAACCGGAAAGGCAAAGGAGATAGCCCTCGCATACGCCAAGGGAATCGGAGCAACGAGGGCAGGAGTAATAGAGACAACCTTTAAGGAGGAGACCGAAACAGACCTCTTTGGAGAACAGGCGGTCCTGTGCGGAGGAACGGCAGCACTGATAAAGGCGGGATTTGAGACCTTGGTTGAGGCCGGTTATCAACCGGAGGTTGCCTACTTTGAGTGTCTCCATGAACTAAAGCTCATAGTTGACCTCATCTACCAGCACGGCCTTGCAGGAATGAGATACTCAATATCCGATACGGCAGAGTACGGAGACTACACGAGGGGACCGAGAGTAATTGACGAAAGGGTGAAGGAAAACATGAAGAAAATCCTTAAAGAAATTCAAACGGGCGAATTTGCGAGGGAGTTTGTCCTTGAAGCCCAGGCAAACTACCCAGTTCTAAATGCCCACAGAAAGATTGAAGCCGAACACCCAATTGAAAAGGTAGGAAAGAAGTTAAGGGAGATGATGCCTTTCCTTAAAAAACAGAAGAAGGAACTCAAGTAGGAGGGGTCTCACCCCCTCCTAAACTCCCTGCTGAGGAGCTCCTCACTTCTCCTCTTAAAGTCATCAGCCAAAACTTCAAATCCCTTTTCCTTGAGGACTTCAGCCAACCTACCGTAAACAGCAGCCGCCTCAATAAACTGCTTCTCCTTTAAGTAACAATCTGCCAAAGCCTTCAAGAGAAAGGTCTCCTCCCTATCAACGGTAAGGAGAGGTAAGACCAAATCTCTCAAGTCCTCACACCTCTCCTCAGCCATCAGCTTTCCGATAAGCTTCAGGAGCTCCCCCTGCTCCTCAAAGTCCCTTCCGAGCCTACTCAGGAGAACAAGCCAAACCAACAGCAGGGAGAAAAATCCAAAGAGGAAAATTTCCCTCTTTTTCTCCGTATCCGACTTTAGCTCATTAAAACTTTTAACAATTGAAGGGTTTAAATCCCCAAAATTAACGGAGCTCCCGGCTGATACAGGGGAAGAAAAAACAAAGAAAACAAAAATAATTAGGTAGAAAATCACCTTAACCATTATTAACCTTCTTCTTTAGTGATTTTACCTCTAACTCAAGGTCGTGGATAATTGTCAACATCTGTTTTAAAGTCTCCATAACGGGGTCGGGAAGTTGACCGTGTTCAAGGTCAACCCTCGTGGGCTTAATGCCGTCCCTCTTAACAACCTTTCCCGGAATTCCAACAACGGTTGAATTATCGGGAACGTCCCTTATTACAACCGAATTTGCTCCAATTTTGCAGTTGTTTCCTATTTTAACCGGACCGAGAATCTTTGCTCCCGCCCCTATAACGACGTTATTTCCAACCGTCGGGTGTCTCTTTCCCTTCTTTGTACTTGTTCCGCCGAGGGTTACCTGGTGGTAGATTGTAACGTCATTTCCAATCTCTGTCGTTTCACCAATAACAACTCCCATACCGTGGTCTATAAAAAAGCGCCTTCCAATCCTTGCTCCCGGGTGAATCTCTATTCCCGTTAGCCATCGGGAAATGTGTGAAATCAAGCGGGCAAGAGTCTTTAAATTGCGTTTCCAAAACCAGTGAGCAATCCTGTGGAACCAGATGGCGTGAAGGCCGGGATAACAGAGGAGAACCTCCAAAATACTCCTTGCAGCAGGGTCTCTCTCAAACACCGTTTGAATATCTTCCCTGAGGCGTTTTAACATTTCGGTTGGCCCCTTTTGATAGAATTTCCAATATTGAGTAGGGAGGTGTTAATGCCCAACTCCGATTCCTGCCAGAAAAAGTATAAAAAATACGAAGAAACGGCCAAGCTCTTTGAAGTCCTCTCAAATCCGATAAGGATAGGAATAATCGTTTCACTTGCAAGCGGACCCAAAAAACCAAAGGACATAAGGAAGGAATTGGGCGTTCCTCAGCCCCTCTTATCTCAACATGCAACAATTTTGAGGGAATTGGGAATAATAGAAAAGGTTGATAAGTTCAACGTTAAATCCCCCTGTCGGCTAAAAAACAGGGAAGTTTTAAAAATTTTGAAAGCCGCAGGAGTGGAATTACCTGATTTTTAGCATGCTGAGGGCAAAGAGGGCGAGAATTACGGATATTATCCAGAACCTAACGGTTATTTTCGGTTCCTCCCATCCCAACTTCTCAAAGTGGTGATGAAGGGGTGCCATCTTAAATATTCTCCTGCCCTCACCGTACTTTTTCCTCGTATACTTGAAGTAGTAACGTTGAACTATTACAGATATGGTCTCTAAAACAAAAATACCGCCGGCAATTGCAAGGATAAACTCCTGCTTTGTGAGAACCGCCACCGTTCCGAGGAGAGCTCCCAAAGAGAGTGAACCAACGTCTCCCATAAAAACCTCTGCAGGATAGGCATTAAACCAGAGAAATGAGAGTGAGGCCCCTATGAGGGCTAAACAGACTATGGTGAGCTCCCCAACTCCGTTTACATAGGGGAGATTTAGGTATGAGGAGAGCTTTACGTTTCCTACAACGTAGGAAAATATGGAGAAAACGAGTGCGGTTGTTATGACCGGACCGATGGCCAAACCGTCAAGGCCGTCTGTGATGTTTACGGCGTTTGATGCTCCAACGATTACGAAAACAACCCAAGGAATAAAGAGGATTCCCAAATCAATGTGGAGGTTTTTGAAAACGGGAAAGTAGAGCTCCGTTGAAAAGCCACTTACATAGAGGTAGAGTGCAACACAGAAGGCCAGGAAAATTTGAGAAACGAACTTCACCCTTTCGGAAATTCCCTCAGGTCTCTTTAACTTTGCCTTTATGTAATCATCAACAAAACCCAAAACTCCAAAACTAAAGACAACAAAGAGAACAATCCATATAAATGGATTGAGGAGGTCGTTCCACAAAAGAACGGAGAAAATCAGAGAAGCTATAATTAAGAGTCCCCCCATCGTAGGAACTCTCTTTTTCTTGTGGCTTTCCGGCATGTAGTCCTTTATGGTCTGCTCAAACTGAAGGTTTTTCAGTTTCCTTTCAAGGTAAGGGTACAGCAGAAAGCCCACAAAGAGGGCCGTAACTGCCGCATAGATGCTCCTAAAGGTTATGTACTTAAAGAGATTTATCCCGAGAGCCTTGTAAAGTATGAGGTATAGCATCCTACCTCTCTAACCTAACGTCAAAGTAATCCCTCAAACCGTCCCCAAGGAGATTAAATGCAACAACTACCAACGAGATAGCAATACCCGGAGACAGAACCCAAGGGTAGTGTGACAAAACGTAAACGTTACTTGCCTCAGAAAGCATATTTCCCCAAGACGGGAAAGGTTCCTGAACTCCAAGTCCTATAAGGCTGAGAGATGCCTCTCCGAGAATGTAGCCCGGAACGCTGAGGGTAGCTGCAATTATAACGTAAGAGAGCGTATTGGGTAAAACGTGTTTAACTATAATGTAGATATCACCGGCTCCGAGAACCTTTGCTGCCCTAACAAAGTCCAACTCCCTTATTGAGAGAACCATTCCCCTGATAACCCGCGAAAGTCCCGCCCAGCCGATGAGGGACAGAATCAGGACGATAACGAAAAAGACCAAAACACTGGGCATATCTACGGGAAACATGGAACGGAGAGCCAACATCAGGTAAAAGGCGGGGAAAGCCATGAGTATTTCAACCAACCTCATCGTCACCGCATCAACCTTACCTCCGAAATAGCCCGAAATTCCCCCGATAACCATTCCCAAGGAAAAGGATATGAGAACGCCGACAATACCGATTGTAAGGGAAATCCTCATCCCGTAGAGGAGCCTTGAGAAGATGTCCCTTCCAAGTCTATCGGTCCCAAGGAGAAAGATGTGTCCCCCCCTTTCAACCCCAAAAAGGTGTAGGTCAGTCTTTATAAATCCCAAAAAGTAGTGAGGATAACCCCTTACAAGGAGCTTAATTTCATACTTTTTACTGTAATCAACGGCGTACTTCTTCTCAACAGGGTCAACGAGCCTGTGGCCGTAAACGAAGGGAACCAAGTGAAACTTCCCCCTTTCATCGAAAAAGTGAATGGGGGTCGGGGGGTGATAGGGATAGTGGCGGAATTGAACGTCATAGGGGTAGGGAGATAGAAAATCGGCAAAGAGAGCAACAAAATAGAGGAAAGAGAGAAAGACGAGCGAATAAGCAGCGAAAGGACTCTTCTTATACAGAGAAATTAAAAACTTAGCCAACCCTTCCCTCTACCTCCCTCTCCCTGATTCTCGGGTCGTTTACTGCAAGGAGAACGTCTGAGATGAGATTTCCCAGAAGGAGCATAATTCCTCCTATGTAAAGGGACCCCATAACAACAAAGAGGTCTTGAGACATAACGGCATCAAACATCAGTCTTCCCATCCCGGGCCAGGCCGTAATAATTTCAATGAGGGCTGCTCCGGAGAGGAGATTTGCCACATCAAAGCCGATTAGCGTTAAAAAGGGATTTAGGGCATTTCTGAAGGCGTGTTTTAAAACCACCCTCCTGTAAGGTAATCCCTTTGCTATTGCCAACCTCACGTAGTCCTTTGAGAGCTCCTCAAGGACGGTGCTCCTGACGAGCCGGAGCAACCCGGCTATGCTGCCTATAACCAAAACGGTTAAGGGAACGGCCATGTGCCAAAGCCTATCAAGGATTTTACCCCACAGTGGAAGCGCCTCATAGTTTTGAGAGACCACTCCCCCTATGGGGAAAAGCCCCGTCTTTGCAGCAAAGAACATGAGCAAAAAAGCCAAAAAGAAATTTGGAACCGATATTCCAAAGAGAGAGAAGAAGACAATGGCCTTGTCTAACCAATTTCCCCTGTAAACGGCGGCAACTATTCCAAGAGGAACGGATATGAGCCAAGAGAGGAGAAAGGAGGTAACCGTAAGTTCAAGGGTATTGAGAAGCCTCTCCTCAATTAGGTCAAGAACCGGTTTGTGATAGGCAAAGGAGTAACCCAAGTTAAAGAAGAGGGCGTTCTTTAACCAGTAAATGTACTGAAGGAAGATGTTTTTATTCAGGCCGTAGAGCTCCCTCAACTCCCTTATGGTCTCCTTTGAGATTGAGGGATTGAGCTCCAACTGAGTTAAATAGTCTCCGGGAGCAAGTTTTATAACGACAAAGGAGACAAAGGTCATCCCGATAATTATCGGAACCATTTGAAGGAGACGTTTAAAGATGTACCTAAACATCCCTTACATTCGCAGGTACTCGGTAATTACCTGATTACCGCACTGAAAGACCCTCTTTATTTTAAACCTCTTTACAGATTCCAGACTCCCAAAGCCTTCACCCGATGTAAGGGACGGAACGTCATCCCCGCCCACTACAACAGGAAGGTGAATGAGCCTTATCTCGTCAACAAGGTCGTTTTTTATGAGCTCCCAGTTTACAGAGCTCCCCCCCTCAACCATTAATTTCTCTATTCCCATCTCAAAGAGCTCCCTTAAGAGCTCCCTAAAGTCAACCCTCTCCCTTCCGCAAACCAAAACCTTTGCTCCCCTCCTTTCAAACTCCTCTATTTTCTCCTTTGGAGCTCTCTCTGAAACGGCTATAACCGTCGGTGCAACTTCGGTGTTTAAAACATTTGAGTTCAAAGGAATATCACCGGTAGAAGAGGGTATAACCCTAACGGGATTTCTCCCCTCTACATACCTAACGGTCAAATTGGGGTTGTCTATCCTAACGGTGTTTGCCCCCACCATTATCCCGTCACACTCGGCCCTTACTTGGTGGAGGTACCTGTTAGCCTCATCATCCATCAACTTCATTATCTCCTTACTCGAAACGCCCCTTGCAAGGGTGAGCTTTCCGTCAATAGTTACCTCAGAAACTATGAGAACGTATGGCCTTTTCATATTTAAACCTCGTAATCGCTGCCGTATCTCTTATAAAGGTAAGCGAGCCTGTGAAACAGCGAAAGGAGAGTCATAACGGCAATAATCTCTATTCCATAGGTAAGAACCTTGTGGTTGAGGGGATAGAGGAGGGAGGATATGAACAGGAAAATGAACGTTTCCGGTCTTCCAAAAAAGCCCGTATTCTCTAAAGGGTCCTTTATCTTTCCCGTTTCTCTGTTCTGATAGCCAATTTCGGCATAGGCAACGGGCTTTATAAAGGTGTGGAGCATCGTTGAAACTACGACCAAAAGGGCAATCCACTCGTTGGAATACCTCAAGGCAACGGCTCCGAGAACAAAACCGTCAACCCATTTGTCGGCTATCCAGTCAAAAACTGCACCAAACTTCGTTGCCTTCCCGTTGTTTACGGCAACGTAACCGTCACACAGGTCAAGAATTCCCGACGTGGCAAGCAGAAAAGCACCGACAACCGGGTGGCCCAAAAAGTAGAGAACGGCCGAAAGAGTCCCGAAGAGAACGGCCAAAGCCGTTATTGTATTTGGCGAAACGTTCGTCCTTGAAAGAAGCAAACCGAAAGGTGAATATAGCTTCTTAAGAGTTTCCCTCTTACTCGTAATGTTCATCACGGTCTCCCGATACTTTCATAAGTGCAGAACTGCCTCATAACAGAGGGCTCCCAGAGGTTCCTTCCATCAATTACAACCTTCCCCTTAAGTTTATCAAAATCAACGTCCCTGAATTCGGGCCATTCCGTAACGAGAATTAAAGCATCAGCACCTTCAAGGGCTTCATACTTGTCGGCTGAAAATTGAAGCCTCTCTCCAAACTTCTCCATCTCCTCTCTGAAAACCCTCTTTGCATTCTCAACAGCCACCGGGTCGTAAGCCCTCACGGTAGCTCCGAGCTCTAAGAGTCTCCTTACTATAGGGATTGAGGGAGCCTCTCTCATATCATCGGTCTCCGGCTTAAACGCCAATCCCCAGAGGGCAACCTTAACTCCTTCCAAGTTCGGTATGTGTTTCAACAGCTTCTCCACTGGCTTGAGCTTCTGCCTCTCGTTAACTGAAATGACCGATTTGAGGAGCTCCACATCCTCTCCTGCCACTTCTCCCGTGTGAATGAGAGCCTTCACGTCTTTGGGGAAACAACTTCCCCCGAAACCACAGCCGGCCCTTAAAAAGTAAGGACTGATGCGGTGGTCAAGTCCCATCCCTCTGGCAACTACCGTAACGTCGGCACCGTACCTTTCACAGATGTTCGCAATCTCGTTAATAAACGAGATTTTTGTAGCGAGGAAGGCATTTGAGGCATACTTAATCATCTCAGCCGTAGGAAGGTCGGTTATGAGAATCGCCGGCTGCAACTTTTCGTAGAGTGAGGCTACCATACCTGCAACTTCCCTGTTGTCGGCCCCAACCACGACCCTGTCCGGGTTCATAAAGTCCTCTACGGCCTTCCCCTCCCTCAAAAACTCCGGATTTGATACAACGTCAAACCTCTTTTCAGGCTCCTCAATTCCCCTTTCCGTTAAAAGTTTTGATATAAACTCCTCAGCCCACCTTCCGGTTCCAACCGGAACCGTTGACTTATTTACGATTACTTTGTAATCGCCACTTCCTATGTTTTCGGCTATGCTCCTGTATGCACTCTCAACGTAGGACAAGTCGGCCGAACCGTCGGGCCTTGAGGGAGTGCCGACGGCAATAAAGATAAAATCCGAATTCCTAACTGCATAGGAGTAATCGGTAGTAAACTCTATCCTTCCGGCCTCAAGGGCACTTGCCAATATCTTGTCCAACCCCGGCTCATAAATGGGAACTTCCCCCTTTTTCAGCCTCTCAATCTTCTCCTCATCAATGTCAAGGCCTATAACCTCGTGGCCTAAGTAGGCAAAACAGGCTCCGGATACGAGTCCTACATAACCCGTTCCTATTACCGCTATTCTCTTTCCCAACCTTTTACCTCCCTCAAAGCTAAACCGTAAAGTAGTCCGAGTTCGCTAACAGTCAAATGCCTCTTATCAAATACTTCACAGAAGACCTTAAAAAAGGCAAGGCCGGGAATAATTACGTCTGCCCGGTTTTCCTCAAGGCCCACGATTTTCTTCCTCTCCTCAATGGACTTTGAGGAGAGCTCCCCATACCACTTCTCAATCAAATCCCTTGTAACCTTATAACCGTGAACAACTTGAGGGTCGTAAACTTCCATTTTCTCTTCCATTGCAACTACCGAAGTTATCGTTCCTCCAACGGCATAGACCTCAAAATTACCGTTTCTTATCTCCCCCTTAATTTCCAGCAGTTCCTTTCTGATAAAGTTTTCGAGTTTCAGGAGCTCCTCGGAAGTAGGAGGGTCTGAACGGATGAACTCCTCATATAAAAAGACAACTCCAAACTTTAAACTCTTAAGGAACTCTATCCTCTCTAAGTTACCGTAAACGACCTCCGTGCTTCCCCCTCCAAGGTCAACGGTCATTGCATAACCTTTTGGCCTAAAGTAGTAGACGTTTGCCCAGAAGACAAGCTCTGCCTCCTCCTTATCAGAGAGGAGTTCAACGTCTATTCCCAAACTTTTGACCCTCTCTAAAAATTCCCGAGAATTTTCTGCAAGCCTTGCAGCCTCAGTGGTAACTGCAATGACCTTCTCAACGCCAAACTTTGAAATTATTTCCTTAAACTCCTTTAAGGTCTCCACCGTCCTTTCAATGCTTTCGGCCGAGAGCCTCCCAGTTTCCCTCAATCCCCTTCCCAACCTCGTTACCCTGCCTGTTTTAAAGAGCTGCTTTACCTCACCGTTCTCTACTTCCGATATCAGTAATCTCGTGGAGTTTGTTCCAATATCTATCGTTGCTATCCTCAAATGGCCTCCCGTTTATAATTGAATTTCAAATTTTAACAAGAGGAGAGAGGTTGTTTACCGGACTGGTTGAGGAGTTGGGAAGCGTAATCTACCTGAGGAAAAGTCAAGGAGGAGCCGAACTAAAGATAAAGGCTCAAACCGTTTTAAACGGAACTAAAATAGGGGACAGCATATCTGTAAGCGGGGTCTGCCTCACGGTGACGGGGATAGGAAGGGGGGAGCTCTCTTTCTTCACCTCCCTTGAGACCCTCAACAGGACAAACCTGAAGTTCCTAAAGCCGAGGGACTTTGTTAACTTGGAGAGAGCTCTCACCCCAAACAGTAGATTGGGGGGGCACATAGTCCAGGGGCACGTTGACGCAGTACTGAAAGTAATCGGGATAAGGAGGGAAGGTGAGGGATTCAGGTTTGAGTTCTCAATTCCCCAAAGCTACGAACACTTATTGGTTGAAAAGGGGTCTGTTGCAATAGACGGAATAAGCCTGACCGTTGCCGAAATTTCAAGGGGGAAATTCTCCGTAGCCGTAATTCCCCATACCTACGAAAGGACGACGCTGAAGTTTAGGAGAGCGGGAGACTTGGTAAACGTTGAGTTTGACGTAATCGGGAAGTACGTAGAGAGAATGTTAAGGGTGCCCCACAGGGGCACCTGAGAATTACTCAACCTCTACCTTAACCTCTTCACTGTGCCAAAGGCCGTGAAGGTTACAGTAGGCGTGGGCCGTCAGTGTGGCACTCTCCTCAAGCTTTACCTTAAAGACGACCTCTGAAGCAGCCCTCTCTGCCTCAAAGTCTGCCCTTGCAACCAGGAAGTTATCAGCCCAGAGGGAAACGTGCTCAATCCAGTGCTCCTTTGTGTTAGGGTGGGGAATGTCCTTTCCTACGATAACCCTAACCTCAAACCACTCTCCCTTCTTTACCTTTTCGGGAGCTTCAATTACGGGTGTGTGCTTCCTCTTTCCTTCGGGCTCTGGTCCAAATACCTTCATCCTTCCTCCTCCTAAAGTGGTTTTATCTAAGCATACCTTGAACTATCACGTCAACAGCTTCATCCTCACTCAATCCCCTTGCCATCAGGGTCTCTATCTTCTTCTTGTCTATACTTCCAATTGCTGCCTCATGTGTAACCTTTGCGGTCTCGTCATTAACAACGACAACGGGAACCGCCTTAACAACAACGTCCTTTCCCCTGATAACTTCAGAACAGTCAATGTGTCCCCTACACTTTGGGGCGTTACCGTAAGTTTCACCCACAAACGTGGCCTTCGTCTCATCAACGGCAATGATACGGCTCTTTGAAATTCCCCTTGACTCCTCTCCCTCAAGGTATATCACGTCCTCAACGTAGATTTCATCGTCCTTCTTACCAATCATCTTCGTTTCAAAAACAGCAACCCCTTTCCTATCAACCTTTGCCTTTAGGACTATCCTAACCTTTCCGGCCCTTCCCTTTGTCTGCTTAAAGACAGACCTAAAGTAGGCATTCTCTCCAACATAGGCATCCGTTTCGGTCTCTAACTCAACAAAGGTCTCCTCACCGTTGTAGTGGAGGTCCAAAAACTCAAATCTGGCATTCTTCTCAACCCTAACCTTCAGCTTATTCTTGTGCTTCAGCTTTATCCCCTCGGCCATTGCACCGTAGACCTGAAACTTAACGTCGGCACCCTCTCCCACGATAATCTCACCCTCGGTCGTCTGAACTTCCGTCGTTTCCGCAGCACCGAAACAGAGGGTAACAGGCTCCTCAAGCTTTGTTCCAGGCTCAACGTAAACTTTTGTCTTAACGCCTGTCGGCGTTTCGTGAACCTCCGACCTCACTCCGGGAGCAGGATAGCGGACAACGACCTTATTTCTGTCAACTAAGAGATTAAACTTATTCCTCTCAAAGAGCTCCTTCGGAAGACCAATCTGAACAAACTTCTTTGCTATATCATTAAGGAGATTTTCAGTAGCCATCATTTACCTCCGACCAATTCAGGGTTTCTAACCTCACACTTTACGCACATGGTCTTAAACTTCTCTCCAACCTCCTTTGGACTTCCCGTTTGAACCACCCTTCCGTCACACATGAGGGTAGCCCTATCGGCTATTTCGGCGATTTCTTCCCTGTGGGTTATCATTAAAACCGTCGTTCCATTATCCCTCAGAGTCTTAATCATGTTTGAGATGTCTTCCATTGAGGCAAAGTCTATTCCGGAATCCGGTTCATCGAGAACGGCAAGTTTTGGCCTCATTGCAATGATAGAGGCAAGCTCTACCCTCTTTCTCTCACCTCCAGAGAGTGTTTCGTCAACAAACCTGTTTAGGTATGTACAGTCAAGGCCGACGAGCTCTAAACACTTAACAACGTCAAGTTCCGGATTGTTCCTGCCCGAGAGTTTCAGATACTCCTCAACGGTTATTCCTTCAAACCTTGCAGGCTCCTGCCACGCAAGGGTTACGCCGAGCTTTGCCCTCTCGTAGATTTCAAGCCCGTTTAAGAGCTCCCCTCCAAAAATAATCTCCCCCTCATCGGGAGACTTCAGGTCATTAACACCCATTATTAAGCTGGCAAGTGTGGACTTACCTGCTCCGTTAGGCCCTAAGATTGCGTGAATCTCCCCCTCGTTTACCACGAGGTTTACTCCCTTTAAAATCGGCCTTCCGTCTATCGTAAGCTTCACATCGTTTACCGTAAGAATAGGCTTCATCGTCTCCTCCTTCCTCTGTTATTTTTAATCTTAAAACATTCTCCTTGAATGTCAAGACTCAAACCTCAATTATTGATAATCATTATTAATTATTTGCGAAACAGACAATAGGCCCTAAATTTCCCCCTCAAAAAGGAGAGCATAGGGTGAAGTTAATAATAGTAGGTGCAGGAGAGGTCGGAAGGGAGCTCATAAAGAGACTCCAGAAGGAGTGGCAACTAATAGTCATTGACCTGGACGAGGAAAAGCTGAGGAAAATTGTGGAGCTCCTGAATTCCGAATCCCTCAACAGGGTAAAGCTCATTCAGGGAGACGGAACGAGCAGACTGCTCCTAAAGAAGCTAAAGGTTGATGAAGCAACGGCCTTTGTGGCATGTACCGGTGACGATGAGGTAAACCTTGAAGCCTGTAAGCTGGCAAAAGAGTTTAACGTCCCAACGATATACGCAGTTTCCAACAGCACCGAGCACGACGAGCTCTATGAGAGGGAGGGAATCAACTACGTAAACAAAGCCGTTGCAACGGCCTCTCTCCTTGAAAGGCAAATAGAGTTAGGAGTTATCTCCCCCACAAACATAGGATTGGGACAGGGAGAGATTATAGAGGTATCGGTTACTCCCACCTCCATCATAGCAGGTTATCCCGTAGGGAAGTTCTCCTCAAGGAGGTGGAGAATCGTTGCAATCTTCAGGGGAGATAAGCTCATACTCCCAAAGGCCAAAACGGTAATAAAGCCCGGAGACCGGGTTCTCATAGTAGGAGACCCGAGAATTCTAAAGTATATAGCCGGGCTGATAAAGTCCGGTGAACCTCAGTTTCCGCTTCAGTTCGGAACTGAGGAGGTGGTCTTTCTGTCTAAGAAATCTGAAGAGCTCCTAAAGGACGCAAAATTCTTCCTTGAAAAGACAAAGGTTTCAAAGTTGACAATCCAATCCTGTGTAGAGGTAGAGAGCTCCGTTTTAGAAAGGTTTAAGGAAACAGGAAAGGGCGAGGTAAGATTCAAGAAACTGAAGGAGTGCGAAAAGGAGTTTTATGAGAACATTAAGGGAGAAAACTTCGGAATCATACTCATGCCGCCAAAGTACGGGGAATTTCCTCTCCTTTTAGGTATTAAGACGTTTCCCGTTTTGGTTGCCGAGGAGACCCTCTCTCCGGTCGTTCTTTCAAGGGGAACCACTCCTGCTGAGAGAATTTTAGTTCCGGTTTCGGGCTCCTTCAGCAGTTTAAGGGCCCTTGAGATTGGAATAGAGCTCTCACTGATGACTGGTGCCAAGTTAACAGCCCTCTACGTTTCACCATCTCAGGAAAACGGAAAAATGGAGAAGCTGAGGGAGAGGATAGTGAAGATTTCAAGCATGTATAAAACGCCCATAGAGTTTAAGGTTAGATACGGAAATCCAATAAATGAGTTTTCTAAGGAGAGTGAACACTACAATCTGTCGGTAATCGGAAGCAGGAAGGGAAGGAGAACCAACTGGTTCAACCCCTATCCTCCCTACCACATGCTACACAGGTCAAAGTGTACGTCAATGTTAATCTGCGTAGGAGAGTAAGGTGGAAAATGCCCTTATTTCAATACTCTTAATAACGGTAGGAATTCTATTCGTTCCTTTTTTGAGTAAATTCCTGAGGATTCCGGTCTCCGTCGGCGAGATAATCTACGGAATCATCATCGGAAAGAGCTGTCTTAACTTAGTAAAACCGACGGAGTTAATTCAGTTTCTCTCAAGTTTCGGATTTTTACTCCTAATGTTCATTGCGGGGCTTGAGGTAAAGGTAAGGGAAATTTATAAACTTCCCCTTAAAACGAAATTCCTCTATACGGTAATACCGGTTCTAACTTTTCTCCTCGCCTTTTTCTTAGGGCACGAATTTAAACTCTCTTCCCTCATATCACTTGCAGTCGGAGCCATATCTGTCGGAATTGTCGTCTCAGTCTTAAGGGAAAAGGGCTTAATGGAGACTCCCTACGGAAAGACGATATTTTTGGTTGGAATTATCGGGGAGGTCTTGAGTATTACTCTACTAACCCTTTTCTCCCTCTATACAAAGTATCAGCTCTCGTGGAACTTCTGGTTGGGAATTCTTGAGCTTGCAGCATTCCTGATAGTGGCAAGGATTGTCCTCATCTTCCTGCACAGTTTGGTTTGGTGGTACCCCAACCGGTTTAAGTTTTTCTTTGAGAAGAGCCCCTCGGAGATAGGAGTTAGAATAAGTCTTGCAGTAATGTTTGTCCTCTCAATAGCTGCAAACCTCATCCACATTGAACCGATAATAGGGGCCTTTATAGCCGGCGTCATATTTGCCACAGTCTTTGAAAATACCGAAAACATAGAAGAAAAGCTCTCCGGAATAAGCTTTGGATTCCTCATTCCCATATTCTTTATCTATGTGGGAATAAACTTTCTGCCGCCCAAATTTAACGCCCACCTCTTTGAAACTCTCCTAATCTTAATCGCCCTCAGCTTTACCTCTAAGGTTATTCCGTCAGTCCTTTTGAAATTTGAGGGCTTCAGTGTGAGGAGTGCAGTTGCCGGTGGGTTTCTCCTTTCGGCTCCCCTCACTCTCGTCATCGTAATTGCAGAGCTCGGAAGGAGTCTAAACGTCATTGACCACCACACCGAGGGGACTCTAATTTTACTTGCAATCACTACCGGTATTTTGGCACCTGTAATTTTCAATCTACTCTACGGAAGGGAAAATGAGGGTAACCATTCTTGACGGTTACGTTGATGAGCCAACCTGCTTAGGCGTTCCCCCGTACGTCTCAACCTACGTTAGGTATGTAGCCGGAGCTCTCGTCCTCTCGGGAATTCCCGAGGAGAGCATCAGCTACGTTGCAATAGACGACTACAGGAGGAAAGAGGAAAAGAGGGACCTGGTAAGGGAATCCGACGTCATTTTCCTCATCACCGGAATGACCGTTCCGGGGAGGTACTTAGGGGGAAAGCCCATTACGGAGAGGGAAATTGAGGAGATTGGGGAGCTCCCAGCCTACAAGGTAATAGGTGGGCCGATAAAGTTCGGGTTCACTTTAAGAGGTGGAACGAGAGCTAAGAAGCTCTCACTTGAAAACTTTAACCTAATATGTTCGGGCGACGTTGAACTTGCAGCCTACTACGTAGGAAAGTCAATTATTGATGGGAAGGAGCTCCTGGAAGGGGAGTTTAAACTGAGGAGGACCGGACGGCACGTTGATAAGTTTGCTCCCTTGGGGGCTTTCATAGTAAAGGAACACTTTTACTACCCTTACGTTATTTGCGAGATAGAGACCTTTAGGGGGTGTGAGAGGAAACACCACTGTTCGTACTGTACGGAGGGACTTTACGGAAAGCCCGACGAGAGGAGCATTGAGGGGATAGTAGACGAGGTTAGAGCCCTCTACGAGCAGGGGGTGAAATACTTCAGAATAGGAAGACAACCGAATATACTCGGATACAGAGCTCTAAAGGAAAACGGCGAGTTTCCCAAACCAAACCCCGAAGCTATATGTAAACTCTTTAGGGAAATCAGAAACGTAGGAGAGATAAAGACTCTCCACATAGACAACGTAAACGCAGGAACGATAGATGCCTACCCGGAAGAATCCTTTAAAGCCCTAAAGTGTATAGCAAACTACGATACAGAAGGAGACGTTGCTCCCTTCGGCCTTGAAAGTGCCGATGAGGAGGTAATAAGAAAGAACTTTTTAAAGGTCAGCCCCGAGGGAGTGAGGAGGGCAATAAGGATTGTTAACGAAGTTGGAGCCTTTAGAGAAAGGAAAAACGGCCTCTATAAACTGCTACCCGGAATAAACTTCTTAGTAGGCCTTCCGGGGGAGACAAAGGAAACCTTTAAGAAAAACGTTGAATTTCTGAAGTCCATCTTAGACGAAGGGCTTTTAGTAAGGAGAGTAAACATAAGGCAGGTCATGGTATTTGAGGAGACGCCGATATCCGAGATGGTGAAGAGGCCGAAAACGAAACACAGGAGGGAATTTGAGAAGTTTAAGGAGTGGGTTCGGGAAAACTTTGACCTCCCGATGATGAAGAAGGTCTTTCCGGTAGGAACGGTCATAAGAGATGTCTTACTTGAAGCCCACGACGGAGCCCACACGTTAGGAAGGCAGATAGGAACCTACCCGATTCTGGTAAGGATACCGGAGAAGTTGGAACTCTTTAAGAGCGTTGACGTTGTAGTTGTCGGCCACAGGGAGAGGTCTGTCATCGGCATTCCCGTTCCGATTGAGATAAACAGGATATCCCTCAAACTCCTCACCTATTTACCGGGCGTTTCAAGGGAAACGGCAAGCGAAATAGTTTTAAAGAGACCTTTTAAAGATAAGGGAGAGCTCCTTTCCCTATTCCCCCAGCTGGAAAAAATAGCATCGGAGATAAAAGTTGAGGGGTAAAATTACCCCTCAAGTATCCTCAAGGCTTCCTCTGCAGACTTACCCTCGTGGACTATTGCTGCTATTGCCCTTACAATCCTCTCGGGGTCTTCGTGCTGGAAGGCATTCCTTCCGATAGAGACTCCCCTCGCTCCGGCCTTCATGGCCCCTTCAACCATCTCAAGAATTTCCCTGTCGTTGTTCATCTTAGGACCACCGGCAATAACCACAGGAATGGGACACCCCTCCGTAACCCTCCTGAAGGTTTCCGGGTCTCCCGTGTAGGCTACCTTAACGATGTCTGCACCGAGCTCGGCAGCCACCCTTGCACAGTGGGCAACCGTGTCGGGGTCAAAGGGATTTTCTATGTGTTCTCCCCTTGCATACATCATCGCAACAAGGGGCATTCCCCACTCAAGACACTTCTCAGAGACCTTTCCGAGGTCCTCAAGCATCTTATCCTCATTTATGTCTCCCAAGTTAACGTGAACCGAAACGCCGTCGGCACCGAGCTTAATCGCCTCCTCAACGGTACAAACTAAGACCTTAGAGTTGGGCTTAGGAGAGAGGTTCGTGCTTGCAGAGAGGTGAACTATGAGACCGACGTCCTTTCCTCCCTTTCTGTGACCGTGGCGAACGAGGCCCTTGTGGATTATTACGGCATTGGCTCCGCCGTTTGCCACCTTATCTATGGACTCCCTGATGTCTATTATCCCCTGAATGGGACCCATTGAAACGCCGTGGTCCATAGGAATTATAACGGTGTTTCCGGTTTCCCTATTAATAATTCTCTCCATCCTAATGGCCTTACCGATTTTCATGACAGACCTCCGAAATTTTTGGAAAATTTAAGGTGGGATTTTACAGGATAGAGAATACTACTTCCTTCCCTCCCCGAAGGGAGGGAAATAGTTCTCGGGAGAAAAGAGGTATTTCTCAATAAAGTCACAGAGAACGTGACCCAAGGTTATGTGAACTTCCTGAATCCTCGGAGTGGAAAAGCTCTTAACGATAAATGGATGGTCAACAATTCGCCCCAACTCTCCTCCGTCCTTCCCCAGAAAGCCGACCGTCAAAATCCCCATCTCCTTAGCCTTTAAAACGGCATTTATTACGTTCCTTGAATTTCCGCTCGTGCTGATTCCGATGAGGACATCGCCCTCTCTTCCGATGGCCTCAACCTGTCTTTCAAATATTCTATCAAAGGAGTAGTCGTTTGCAACGGCGGTGAGAACGGACGTATCGGTAGTCAGGGCAATGGCAGGGAGGGGTCTCCTTTCCAACTTAAACCTTCCCACAAGCTCTGCGGCAATGTGCTGAGAATCGGCAGCCGAGCCACCGTTTCCGCAGAGCAAAATCTTTCCTCCCTCCTTCAACCTCTCGGCTACTTCCAAAAAAGCGGAGAAAATCCTGTCCCTGTTTTCCTCTATAAAGGCCTTTTTAGTTTCGGCACTCTCTAAGAAGCTGTAGTATATCAGCTCCCTCATGCGTTCATCGCCTTGAGAAAGTCCTCGTTGGTCTTATACTTTCTGAGTTTATCCAGTAGAAACTCCATCGCCTCAACAGGGGACATTGAGGTTAGGAGCCTCCTCAAAATCCAAATTCTGTTCAGCTCCCACTCAGAAAGGAGGAGCTCCTCCTTCCTCGTCCCGGACTTGTGGATGTTTATGGCGGGGAATATCCTCCTCTCAACGAGAGCTCTATCCAAGACAATTTCCATGTTTCCAGTTCCCTTAAACTCCTCAAATATGACGTCGTCCATCCTGCTTCCCGTTTCAACGAGGGCTGTAGCAAGAATCGTTAAACTTCCGCCCTCCTCTATGTTCCTCGCAGCACCGAAGAAGCGCTTGGGCTTGTGAAAGGCATGGGCATCAATACCACCGGAGAGAATCTTTCCGCTCGGGGGCGTGAGGGTGTTGTAGGCCCTCGCAAGCCTTGTAAGGGAGTCAAGGAGAATGACAACGTCCCCTTTGTGCTCTACCAACCTCTTTGCCTTCTCTATAACAATTTCGGCAACCTGGGCGTGTCTCTCCGGAGGCTCATCAAAGGTTGACGATATAACCTCATCGGCAAGTGTGTTCCTCTTCATGTCGGTAACTTCCTCGGGCCTCTCGTCAATGAGGAGAATTATCAGGTAAGTGTCTGGATAGTTGGTTTTAATAGCATTTGCAATCTTTTGGAGGAGAACCGTCTTTCCGGCCCTCGGCGGTGCAACTATCAGTCCCCTCTGTCCCTTACCTACGGGAGTTATGAGGTCAACGACCCTCGTTGAGAGCTCCGACGGGTCATTCTCAAGCCTAAACCTTTCAGTAGGGTGGAGGGGCGTTAGCTGGTCAAAGTGGGGCCTATTCTTTGCAACCTCTGGAGGCTCCCAGTTTATTGCGTGAACCTTTAAGAGGGCGTGGTACTTTTCTCCCTCCTTAGGCGGCCTTACCTCTCCGGCAACCGTATCACCGGTCCTCAGACCAAACTTTCTTATCTGAGACGGAGAGACGTAAACGTCATTTGAGCTTGGAAGGTAGTTGTTCTCCGGAGAACGCAGGAAACCGAAGCCGTCGGGAAGAACCTCCAAAACGCCGACCCTAAATATTGAGCCCCTCCTTTCGGCGTCCTTCTCAAGAATTTTCCTTATTAAGTCCTTCTTCTTTGCAGACTTTGTATCAACACCGAGGGACTTCGCTATTTTTCTCAGGTCAAAGATACTCATCTTCTGGAGCTGTTCTAAAGAGAGATTTTCAAGCAGATTTTCAGCCATGAAGGGCTCCCTCCAAATTACGTTTATTGATACTCCTCTTCCCCTTTCTTCCCTGCAATTTTTGAAACCCAAATGCTCAGCTCATACAAAACCAGTAAGGGTAGAGCCATCATTATTTGGGAAAAGGCATCGGGCGGAGTTAAAAGAGCTGCCAAAACAAAAATAACCAAAATGGCAAATTTCCTGTTCTTTTCAAGCATCCTGTAATTTATTACTCCCATTTTTGAAAGCAACCACACAACGACCGGAAGGAGAAAGACAAAGCCAAAGGCCAATATCATCTGTATAACAAAGGATATGTAGCTACCTATCGTTATTTGGGGCGTTAAGAGGTCTGACATAAACCCCAAAAGGAACCTCAAACCAAAGGGCAGAATGACAAAGTAGGCAAATGAAGCTCCAAGGAAGAAGAAGAGAACGGAAAAGAACATAAATGGAAGCAAAAATTTCTTCTCATGTTCATAGAGCCCCGGCTCAACAAACTTCCACACTTGATAGAGGACAAAGGGAAGGGAGATGAGAATTCCTGCAAAGAAGGAGACCTTTAAGGCGGTAAAAAAAGCCTCGGGGGGTGATAGGAATATCAGCTTACCCTGAAGGTTCTCGGGAAGGGGCCTCTCAAGAAATAGGAGAATCCTCTTTTTAAAGGGCCAAGCAATAAGAAAGCCTACTACAACTGCAATGAGAGACTTAAACAGTCTTTGTCGGAGCTCCTCTATGTGTTCCGTAACGGGGAGCTCTTCGTCGGGAAGGTTGTTAAGATTCTGCGGCATACCTCTCTTTTATTCCTTTACTTTGATTTTCTCTACGCTGTCCCCTTTTTCCTTTTCAGAGGACTCGGACTTTGCTACCTTCTCCTCTTTCTTCTTTTCCTCCTCCTCGTCCAATATTCCAGAGGAGGCCTTCCTGAACTCATTTATTGCCTTTCCGGTTGAACGGGCAAGCTCGGGAAGTTTCTTAGGACCAAAGATTAGCAGAGCTATAACGAGAATAATTATAAGCTCCTGAGTTCCTATTCCAAACATTCTTCCTCCAGGAAATTACGATTTGGTTGCAGATTTAAGGGATGAGAGGAGCTCCCTCAGCTCTCCCAAGTTCCAGTTCTCTATTCTCTTTACAACGGCACTGCCTACAACAAACCCATCAGGAGTATTATACATCTCTTTTATGTGGCGGGGCTTTGAAATTCCAAAACCAACAACCGTCCTCTTTCCGGTTACTCTCTTAACCCTCTCTATGTCCCTCTCAATTTCACGGTAGGCAAGCTCCTCCCTCTCTCCGGTTATCCCTGTGACGGAAACGTAGTATATGAATTCCCCCGTTACTTCGCCTATTAACCTTAACCTCTCGTCGGTACTCGTAGGAGCGGCCAAAAAGACGGGAGAGAGCTTCATGGACTTTACCTTTCTTGAGAAATCAACTCCCTCCTCTGGCGGAAGGTCGGGAACTATAAAGCCGTCAACGCCTGCAGACTTTGCGTCCCTTATAAACCTCTCCTCACCGTAAACGAAGATGGGGTTGTAGTATCCCATGAGGAGTATCGGCTTGTCACTATCGGACCTCAAAGTTGAAACCAATTCTAAAACCCTACAGGTATTTGCCCCCGAAGAAAGGGCCCTCTCGTGAGCCTTTTGAATTGTAGGACCGTCGGCCAACGGGTCTGAAAAGGGCATTCCAACCTCAACCATGTCTGCATACTCAAGGATGAGCTTAAAGACGTCTAAGGATTTCCTGCAGTCGGGGTCGCAGGCCGTGGCGTAAACAATGAGAGGCTTCTCTCCCCTTCCTTCCAATTCCTCAAAGGTTTTTCTTATCCTTTCCATAGTATCTCCAGAGAAGGTAAGTTAAAAAGAGGACAAGGAGAAGGATAACTCCGACAAATTTATACCTAATAATATTTGAAATTAACTTTCCAATCAAGTTTCCAAAGAGCAGATAGTATAAAGCCCAGAGGAGAGCTCCCAAAGCATTGAAGACGGAAAAGAGGAGGAAATTGGGTCTAAAAGCACCTATAACAACGGGAAGCAGAGGCCTAACTACGGGGATGAACCTACCGAAAAGGAGT
The DNA here is from genome assembly GCA_964511045.1 of uncultured bacterium. GTDB lineage: Bacteria > Aquificota > Aquificia > Desulfurobacteriales > Desulfurobacteriaceae > Balnearium. The sequence goes on along the minus strand of CAZEDJ010000003.1, from coordinate 2,808 downwards.
GATAACTCCCCCTTCGTATTTACGAACGCCTTAACTCTTTCAAGCTTTTCCCCTTTCACCCTAAATCTCTCGGCAAGCTTTCCGATAGCCTCCTCACCCAAGAAGTACCCTAAGAAGTAGGAGACCTCATAACCCAAAAAGGTTCCCCCCCAAATGCAGAGGACAAAGGAAACGGGGCTTATAACATTTTCCGAAACGAGGATGGAAGAGAGAACGAGAACCTTTTCAGCCGGAAGAATGAGACCCAGCATGAAGGCGGTTTCAAGGAAAGACCATCCAAAGAGAACGAGACACGAGAGCTTAGGGTGTGCTTTTATGAACTTGAAGCTCTCATCAACCAAGGAGAGGATGTGTGAAGTATCCACTTGACACCTTGAGAGGTCTAACTTAAACTTTCCACCCGCAAGCCAATTATACAGGAGGTTTTAGATAATGAAAAAGGGAATCCACCCCGAGTACAGGGAGACGAGGGTTATCTGTGCCTGCGGAAATACGTGGGTAACGAGGTCAACGAAGTTTCCGGAAATCAAGGTTGAAGTCTGTAACGCCTGCCACCCCTTCTTTACAGGAAGCCAAAAGCAAAAGGTTGTAAGGGGTAGGGTAGAGAAGTTTATGGCCAAGTATCAGGGTAAGTACTAAGGTGAAGGTGGAGCTCCTCTCAAAAACCGAGGATTTCATAAAGGTAATAGCAACGGCTGCAAGGGTGTGTTATTCGGGACTGCCCGTTGAGGAGCTCCTCTCCCGCTACTCTGAGGAAGAGGACATCTCCCTCATAAAGAGAGTCGTGGGGATGGGGCACCTCTCGGTTGTTGAACACGCCGTCTTTACATTTAAGGTGAGTAAGGACTTTAAGGAGGAGCTCTTTAAAATTCTCATGGAAAAGCCCTACATAAAAGTCTCAGAAAGGGAAGACTCCTTCATAGTTTCACTGAACTTGAGAACGGCACTGGAACTCCTCTCGGAAATGCCACAGCTCCGGTTCACAAAGTCAATAGAGAGGTTCATTCCGGAATTTCTCAGGTAACGATGTCAATGCCGGTTCCCTTCCCCTTTAACCAATCGGAAAGGAGTTCATTGAATTCCAGCTTCAAAGCTCTCTTAACTAAAATAGGTTCAAATCCCGACTTTGAGATAACTCTCCTAAGCTCCTCCTCATCGAAAACATCAGAGAGCTCCCCTTCCACCCAGTACTCTACGGAGACTTTTCTTCCGATTAAGCCGACGAGAGCTCTGAACCGCCCTTTCAAGGTTTCAACGTCAATAAAGGCTTTAGGAACATCCCCCTTTAAGTAATAAACCTTTCCTTTAAAGTCATCCTCAAGGGAAAAGGGAGTCATCAGGATTCCAAAAACGTAGTAAAAGGCGCAGAGGGAAAGGTATGTATTGAGACGATTGAGCACCTCCTCCTTAGGAGGGGGATTTTTCAACTTTGACCTCACCTCCTCCTTTAGGAGAAGGAGGTTGGCAAGGAGGAAGTAGGGAGAATAGCTTAAATTACCCTCCCTTAAAACCTCCTTAAAGGGTGGAAGGAGCTCCGAGAAATTCTCTGTAATAAACTGGACGACGGCCGAAATTTCCTCCTTTGAGAGCTCCCCCAAGTGAATCTTCCCCTCAACGAGGCTCTTGAGATTGTTCCTCACAATCTCCGACAATTTCAGACTGACGGGGGAAACTATTGAGAGCTCCAAACTCTCATTAATTCCCTTTACCCTCAGGAGAATCTCCTCGCCGGGCTCAAACGTTCTGTCAGCTTCAATCCTTGCATTTAAAATCAAGTCTCCAATCTTCAGTTTTGCCCTGTTTCCCGAAAGGTACTCAAGGAAGGTGGCCTTTAATAAATTCTCAAACTCAGAGTTTAAGTCTCCCTTCCCCTCACCCTTAGAGATGAGGGAAAGGAGCTTTTTCATGTCCCGGTAAGAGAAATTTTCAAGCTTTAAGGGAAGGTCTCTGCTTACGGCCTCAACGGGAATGATTCCCTCAATTCTCCTTATCTCCAACTCAACCTCAATCAAAAAGGTCTGTTGATAGGTACCTCTCCCCCGTATCCGGAAGAACGGTTACAACGCCCTTCAGTTTTCCCAATTCCTTTGCAACCCTCACGGCAACCGCAACGTTTGCACCGCTCGAAACTCCAGCAAGGACTCCGAACTCCTTTGAAAGGACGTTGGCATATCTCTTTGCTTCACTGTAAGAGACCCTCTCCACTTTGTCGGCAAGCTCCCTGTCAAAGACCTTAGGGATAAAGCCTGCACCAATTCCCTGAATTCTGTGAACTTTAGGCTCTCCGCCTGATATGACGGCACACTCCTCCGGCTCAACTGCAACGGCAATACACTCTCGGTTAACCTCCTTAAACCTTTTTGAAATCCCAGTAAAGGTCCCTCCGGTTCCTATTCCTGAAACAAAGAGCTCCGGAACCTTCCCCATCTGCTCAAGAATCTCAACGGCCGTTTTCTCATAGTGAACCTTAGGATTTACTGGATTCTCAAACTGCCTCGCAGGAAAGTACTTTTCCGGATTCTCCTCAATCAACTTCTCCACCCTCTCAACGGCTCCCCTGACCCCCTCCTCTGCCGGCGTTAAGAGGAGCTCCGCACCAAAAGCCCTCAACAACTTCTTTCTCTCGTCACTCATGTTCTCGGGCATGGCAATTAAGCACCTGTAACCCTTTGCAGAACAGACCAGAGCAAGTCCTATTCCGGTATTTCCGCTCGTTGCCTCCACCACCGTTTTCTCGGGAGTCAACTCTCCCCTCTCCTCGCCGTCCTCAATAATTGCAAGGGCAACCCTGTCCTTTATTGAACCTCC
>CAZEDJ010000002.1:0-37962 GCA_964511045.1 uncultured bacterium | reverse complement strand
ACAAGACCGTTAAGTACTACTACCATCCGAAGAAGGACGTAGTGGTTAGAAACTTTGATAGACCCGGAAGGGAAGGCGACTGGCCTATATTTACAAAGGACGGCAAGGAAGTACACGTGGGTGGGGAGATTGCCTGTGAAACGTGCCACGACCCCCACGTTTGGAGCAAGTGGGAAGACAGGTCACCAATGAAGCCGGTTGAAGGCAATGCACTCAACAGCTTCCTCAGAAATAAGGACTTAAAGGGAAGTATCTGCGTGGACTGTCACGGCCCGGATGCCCTCTTTAGGTACAAGCTGTTCCACTGGAAGATGGTTCACAGCAAGAACCCCTCTTACAGGTAAGGAGGTAGGTAATGGCAAGGGAAGTTAGTTCAAGGGATATAGAGAAGGAAGCCTGGATAGTTTTGGCAGCGGTTCTCTCAATCCTCCTTCTTCCAATCTTGGGAGTTTGGTTCGTGAAGTTCGTCCACTGGTATTCACAATCCTTCTTCATGTGGTTATAGGGAGCTCCTCCCTATACCACCCTTACCTCTAAATCAAGTGTTATTCCTTTTAGCTTTTTTACCCTTTCCTTAGCATAGCTTACGATTTCCGAAAATTCGCAGTAGGGAGCTCCCCCCTCATTTATGAGAAAGTTGGCGTGGAGCTCCGAAAACCTTAAACTACCGAGCCGAAATCCCCTCAACCCACACTCATCAAGGAGTTTTCCGGCAGGAATTCCCTTGGGATTTTTAAAGGTTGAACCTGCAGTCTTTAGAAAGAATGGGGGATGCCTTTTCAACCTCTCCTTTACAGATTCCTCAATCAAACTCTTGATATTTTTGTTAGGAAAAACTTTAAACGTTGCAGAGAGAATAGCTCCGGCCTCCGGAAAGGGCGAACTTCTGTATCTGAATCTCTTTAAAATTTCACTCCTGCTCAACTCCAAAATCTCCCCAGACTCCCTACTCAAATAGACCACAGAGTAGAGAAAGTCTTTGACCTCCCTTCCAAAGGCTCCGGCGTTTTGTGCAACCAGCCCTCCAACGGTTGCTCTCGGAATTCCCGCCAAAAATTCAAAGAGGGAAATCCCCTTGAGTTGCTGAATCTTCAAAATTTCAGAAAGCCTTACACCAGCTCCTACCCTTAGGAAATCTCCCTTTAACTCAATCTCCCTAAAGCCTTCAAGTGAGATGAGGGGCAAGCTGGCATCGGACAAAACGGTATTGGAACCGCCGCCGATGACGGGAAAGCCTTCCTCTAAGAGGAGCTTAAGCTCCCCTACATCAGTCGGAATGTAAACCTTCCGGGGAGCTCCTATCCCAATAGTCGTCAGCTCCTCCGGAGACCTTACCTCAACTCTCAATCCTATCCCTTAACTCCTTGGCTGCCTTAACAAAGTTAACAAAGAGGGGATGAGGGATTCTCGGCCTTGACTTAAACTCTGGATGGAATTGAACGGCAACAAACCAAGGATGTTCCTTTATCTCAACAATTTCAACCAATTTTCCGTCGGGTGAAGTTCCGGCTATAACGAGTCCTGCATCCTCAAGAACCTGTCTAAACCTGTTGTTAAACTCATACCTGTGTCTGTGTCTCTCCGAAATCTCTCTCTTTCCGTAGGCGGAAAAGCTGAAGGTTCCTTCCTTTAAAACACAGGGGTAAGCACCGAGCCTCATCGTTCCGCCCTTTTCCTCTATTCCCTTCTGTTCCTCCATAAGGTCAATAACGGGATAGGGAGTTGTTGAGCTGAACTCTGCACTGTGAGCTCCCTCAAGCCCTGCAACGTTCCTTGCAAACTCAATTACTGCACACTGCATTCCGAGACAGATACCGAAAAAGGGGATTTTGTTCTCCCTCGCAAATCTCACGGCCTTTATTTTTCCTTCAACTCCCCTCTCTCCAAAGCCTCCGGGAACGAGAATGCCATAAACGTCTGAGAGGAACTCCTCGGGTGTCTTCTCGTCCAACTCCTCTGCACTTACCCACTTAATTTCCACCTTCACATCATTTGCAGCCCCAGCATGAACGAAGGACTCAACTATGCTCTTGTAGGCATCGGGGAGCTCTATATACTTCCCGACCAAAGCTATCCTTACAACACCTTCCTTTGGCTTTTTAATCCTACCGACAACCTCCTTCCACTCCGAAAGGTCCGTTTCCCCGTAGGTCGGGATGTGGAGCTTTTCAATGATGAGGCTGTCAATTCCCTCTTTATGGAGAACGAGGGGAACTTCATAGATGGTGGATAGGTCCTTGGCCGTAATTACCTCACTCTCCTTTAAATTGGCAAAGAGGGCAATCTTCCTCTTTACGCTCTGTGGAATAGACCTCTCAGCCCTACAGACGATAATGTCTGGCTGAATGCCTATTGCCCTGAGCTCCTTAACGGAGTGTTGAGTCGGCTTGGTCTTTAACTCTCCCGCCGTTCTAACGTAGGGAACGTAGGTAACGTGAACGTAGATTGCATTACTCTTTCCGACCTCCGTTCCAAGCTGCCTTATAGCCTCAAGGAAGGGAAGCCCCTCAATATCACCGACGGTTCCCCCAACCTCCACTATAACGACATCAACGTCTGTTGACATCAGCTGCTTTATCTTCTCCTTTATCAGATTCGTAACGTGAGGAATAACCTGAACCGTTCCCCCTAAAAACTCCCCTCTCCTCTCCTTCTGAATAATCTCCTGGTAGATTTGACCGGAGGTAACGTTGTTAATCCTCTTCATCGTCGCCGAGGTAAACCTTTCGTAGTGGCCGAGGTCAAGGTCGGTCTCCGCTCCGTCCTCGGTTACGTAAACCTCTCCGTGCTGGTACGGGTTCATCGTCCCCGCATCCACGTTGAGGTAAGGGTCAAGCTTTTGAATGGTAACCTTTAGCCCCCTGCTCTCAAGCAACGTTCCGATTGATGCAGCAGTTATTCCCTTTCCGATAGAAGATAAAACTCCCCCTGTAACAAAGATGAGCTTAGATGACATCTAAACCTCTCCACACAGGATTTTTTCTGCCCTCTTTAAGTCCTCTTCCGTATCTATTCCAAAAGAGTCACTTTCAACAACGGAAACCCTAATTTCCTCTCCGTTTTCAAGTATTCTCAACTGCTCAAGTTTCTCCATCTCCTCTAAGCGTCCCCTTTTCCAGTGGACGAACCTACTTAGAGCTCCCTTCGTATAACCGTAAACGCCGATGTGTTTCAAGTAAACCTTAGGGTCTTCTCCCCCGTCCCTAACAAAGGGAATGGGGCTCCTTGAAAAGTAGAGAGCTCTACCGAACCTGTCCAAAACAACCTTAACTGCTGCCGGATTGTAAACGTCCTCCATCTCCTTAAAGGGGGTTGCAACGGTGGCAAACTGTGCCCCCGACTTTAAGAGTCTGTAAACGGACTCAATGTGCTCCCTCTTAACAAAGGGCTCATCCCCTTGAACGTTAACGATGAAATCAACCTTTTCATCTTTTACGGCGTAGTAAACCCTGTCTGTTCCGCTGGGGAGCTCTGAAGGTGTCAACTTACACCTAACGTTAAGCCTCTCAACTAACTCCAAAACCTCGGTGCTATCAGTAGCAACGAGAACACTATCCGTAACCCGCTTAACCGCCTCAACCACCCAGAGAATTAGGGACTTTCCGCAAATTTTTACCAGAGGTTTCTTGGGTAGCCTTTGAGAACCCAACCTTGCAGGAATTACAACGAGCAAATCGTTCATAACTAAGCCTTCACAACACTTTCAACGATGGACTTAAACATCCTTAAACCGTCCTCAGAACCCAAAATGGACTCGGAAGCCCTTTCGGGATGGGGCATCAGTCCGAAAACGTTTCCCCTCTTGTTGCATATCCCTGCAATGTTATTTAAAGAACCGTTTGGATTAAACTCATCGCAAACGAGCCCCTCGGGGGAAGAATACCTCAAAACCACTTGACCGTTTTCCTCTATCTCCTTCAATGTCTCAGGAAGACACGTGTAGTTTCCCTCGGCGTGGGCTATGGGTATTCTCAAAACCTCACCCTTCTCATAGAGGGAAGTAAAGGGAATTTGGTCGTTTTCCACCTTTAGATAGACAAATTTGCATATAAAGCTGAGAGTTTTATTCGGAAGCATAGCACCCGGAAGGAGACCGGCCTCCAAGAGAATCTGAAATCCGTTACAGATTCCCATAACGAGACCGCCCCTCTCTGCAAAGTCGCAGATGGCCTCTGTAATCGGTGAAATCTTCGCCATTGCACCGGCTCTGAGGTAGTCTCCGTAGGAAAACCCACCGGGAATGATTACACAGTCAACGCCCTTCAAGTCCCTCTCTGAGTGCCAAAGGTAAACGGCCTCGTGCCCCAAAACGGTTTCAATAACCCACCCAACGTCCCTGTCGCAGTTACTTCCTGGATAAACGGGAATACCGAACCTCATTCCTTCACCTCTTCAATCTCGTAGGAGTACTCCTCAATTACGGGGTTGACGAGAAACTTTCTCGCCATTTCCTCCACTTCCCTTCTTACCTCCTCGGAGCTCTCTGCCTCTATCTCCATCGTTATGTACTTTCCAACCCTCACATTTTTTACCTTTTCAAAGCCCAACTGATGAGCTGCCTTTTCCACTGCTACTCCTTGGGGGTCAAGGACTCCCTTACGGTAGGTAATAAAAACCTTAACGAAATAGGTCGCCATTTTCCTCTCCCGGCATATTTTTTCACACAGAATTATAGACGATGGAAGGAAGATGCTTAACTGTAAAAGTTGCTCCTACTTCAAGAGCTACTTTGCCGTAATTCTCGCAGCTGCCATTTCCATAAGGTTTTACCCTCAGTACTCCTCGCTGATAACCTTACTTCTCCTTACTGGAATTCCCGTCATAATATTCAAAAAGTCTCCAGAGGAACTGGGACTGAAAAACTTTAAGAGAGGATTTTTATGGGGAGCGTTCTTTTCTCTACTGATTCTTCCACTTTTCTACTTAATAGCCCCCGAAAAGTCCCAATTTCAGATATCACAAGCCGTTTTCCTCATTCCCTACTACCTCGGAATTGCAGTAGGAGAGGAGGTCTTTTTCAGGGGATTCTTCTATTCAACCTTTGAAAATGAAAACCTTTTCAGCTTTCTAACAAAGAACAACCTCGTCTCAAGCACTCTCTTTGCCGTCGCCCATGCACTCGTGTACTACAACCCGGAAATGTTTAAGGTCTTCTTTCCCTCACTTGTCATGGGATTTCTCTTTGAAAGGAGCGGTTCCTTATTAGCTCCCATCATATTTCACTGCCTATCCGACGTTGTATATCACTTTGCGAGGGTTTAAATGTCTGAAAGGCTCCTCTTTATAATAACTTCTTTGTCGGTATTCTTGGCCGATAGATTAACGAAGGTTTTAGCCTATCAAAACCTCAAACACCCGATAGACCTTGTTCCGGGCATGCTTTCACTGAGAATTGCCGAAAACAGAGGAGCAGCCTTCAGCATTTTTTCAACCGGAAACGACGTTTTGAGAAAGGTCTTTCTAATCCTCATTCCGGTTCTCATTTGCCTCTACATCGTTTACTACGTTTTTAAGAAAAGTGTTGGGCCGAAGACTGCCGTTTCGCTGGGTCTGATACTTGGCGGAGCTCTCGGAAACCTCTACGACAGGCTCGTAAGCGGAAAGGTTATAGACTTCATAGACTTCCACTTTAAAACCTACCACTACCCGACATTTAACGTTGCAGACGTCTCGGTATTTTTAGGAACGCTCATTCTAATCGTTACTTGGAGGAAAAGTTGACTTTAAGTTTACACCGAATAACTTTACTAAAGCAGATTAAAAACGGGGTGATATAATTGGGGAGCTCTAACGCCTCCCTCTCTATCGTTCAGGAGCTCTTATCACAGGTTGACATAGTTGATGTAGTATCCCACTTCGTTGACCTCAAAAGGTCGGGCAGAAACTACGTAGCCCTCTGCCCCTTTCACTCGGAGAGAACCCCTTCCTTCGTCGTAAGCCCGGAAAAACAGATATTTAAGTGTTTTGGCTGCGGAGTTGGCGGAAACGCAATAACGTTTGTTCAAAAGTACGAAAACCTCTCCTTCTGGGAAGCGGTAAAGAGAGTTGCAGAAATTGCCCGGGTTGAACTGCCAAAGGACTTCTTTAAGGAAAACGAAAAGTTTAGGAGCCTTGAGGAATCAGGACTAAGAGCGGCAAAGTTTTTCAACAGAAAGTTAAGCGCGATTGAGGAGTACTTAAAGTCAAGGGGAATAGAGAAAGCAGTTGCCGATAAGTTTCTCTTAGGCTATGCTCCCCAAGGTTACCTGAAGGAGCTCGGCATAAGGAGAGAGGACGCTGAGAACCTCGGCCTCTTGGGAAAGGGGGGCAGGGAGTTCTTTAAGAACAGGCTCGTGATTCCCATATTCAGCCACTCCGGTAGCGTCGTGGGATTTGCAGGGAGAGCTCTGAGCGAAAATCAACAGCCAAAGTACATAAATACTCCTGAAACAGAAATCTTTAAAAAGAGCTCCATCCTCTACGGATTCTTCCAGTCAAAGAAGGAAATTATTGAAAAGAGGGAAGTCGTAATAGTTGAGGGATACTTTGACGTCATCTCACTCCACAAAATAGGTGTGAGGAACGCAGTTGCTCCAATGGGAACCTCACTTACGGAAAACCACGTGAGGTTCATAAAGAGGTACTCAGACTCTCCCCTTTTGATGTTTGACGGGGATAGTGCCGGAAAGAAAGCCACGATAAGGTCTGCAGGACTTTTCTTCAAAGAAGGCTGCGAGCCAATGGTGGTTCAACTACCCGAAGGGGAAGACCCAGATTCACTCTCAAGGAAAAACCCGGAAATAGTAAGGGAGCTCTTGGAAAACCCGAAACCTTACATAGAGTGGGCCATAGAAGCTGTTAAATCCTCAAATAACGACATTGAGCTCCTGCGTCAGGTAGCCACGTCAATATACGGGCTAAAGTTCACAAATCCCTTCCTCTTTAAGGAATACTTTTCAAAGCTATCTGCAGAGTTTGGAATTGACGAAAATTGGCTGAAGGTTCAGATTCCGAGAAAGAGGGAAAACGAAGAGGAAAAGGAACCCATACCCTTTAGGGAAAAGGCCTTTTTAAGGGCAATCCTTGAGGGATGGAAAATTCCCGTAAAGGTGTCACCAAACATCTTTCTGTCAAGGGAAGTCTCAAAAATTTACTCCCTCATATCCCAAGTTGAAGAAACAAACCCTACAGTTATCCAGTCGGAGTATCCGGAGCTCTCCCCCCTAATTTCCGAAATCCTACTCTTCGACTTTTCGGAGGAAGAGTTAAAGGAGGGAGTTAGGAAAGTCTTGGAGAAGGAATTTGAGAGGAGACTGAGGAAAATAAACGACTTCTTAGAAAAGATGAGGCTGAAAAAGGTAATCCTTGAACTCAAAAGGGGAAACTTTGAAGCCATAGAAGGACTCCAAACCACTTAAGGAGGTAGCCTTGGAGAGAGCTAACTTTGAGGAGATTATCGCATTAGGGCGGGACAAGGGATACATAACCTTTGACGAACTGATGGAGCACCTGGACGAGGAGGTGCTCACACCAGAGTTAATAGAGGAGCTAATCACCCAGTTAGACGAGTACGATATTCACATTATACCAAAAGAGGGAGAGGAGCACGTTGACCTCTCCAAACTCCAAATAACAATTGCCCCAGACACAATGCCCCGCTCCGACGACCCGATAAGGCTCTACCTCAGGGAGATGAGTGACATCTCCCTACTCAAAAGACACGAGGAAATTGCACTGGCAAAGAGAGTTGAGCTCGGAAGAAAGGCCCTAGTTAGGTACTTACTGAAGACGAGGGCAGTCCTTGACTACATTCTGGAGATTGAGGAGAAGATAAGGAACGGGGAGGTAAAGGTAAGGGACATCATGAGGTCCCCAGACGAGTTTGCCGAGGGAGGGGAGAGCCAGAGGAGGAAAAAGTTCTTCGCAATAGTTGACGAAATTAAGGAGCTCCTCCCGAAGTTGGAAAAGCTCCAGAAACAGTACAACAGGAACAAAAAGAACACTCAGGTCAAGAGGGAATTCCTCAAAACGTGGGCGAAAATTAATAAGCTCTTGAGGGAGCTCCCCCTATCCTACTCCATCTACGAAAGGTTGGCAGAAGATATATACAGAAAGTACAAAGTGCTCAAGAAGAGTGAGAGAAGCCTTCAGAAACTCAGCGGAAAGCTCTCATTTTTAGGAATCCCCATTGAGGAGATATGTGCAAGGATTAACGACGACGAGATAAGGGAGAAAATTGATGCTTCCCGCTACACAACAAGGGAAATAAAGAAGATGGTCAAAAAGTACCTGGACACGAAAGAGACGTACAAATCTTTAATTAGCGACCTTGAAATGCCGAGAAACGCCTTTTACAGGCTTGCAGAGAAAATCTACTTCTACAAGAAAGACTCTCAGGATGCAAAACAGACCCTCGTAAGGTCCAACCTGAGACTCGTCGTTAGCATAGCTAAAAAGTACATAAACAGGGGACTCCACTTCTTGGACCTGATTCAGGAAGGAAACATCGGCCTCATGAAGGCAGTTGATAAGTTTGAGTACAGGAGAGGTTATAAGTTCAGTACCTATGCAACTTGGTGGATAAGACAGGCAATAACGAGGGCAATTGCAGACCAGGCAAGGACGATAAGAATCCCCGTCCACATGATAGAAACGATAAACAAGGTAATCAAGACCTCAAGACAGATGTTCTTAGAGATGGGAAGGGAGCCGAGACCCGAGGAGATTGCAGAGAGACTGAGGATGTCCTCTTCAAAGGTTCGCTCCATCCTCCAGCTTGCCCAAGAGCCCGTATCACTGGAAACGCCAATCGGAGACGACGAGGACAGCAGACTGAGGGACTTCATAGAGGACACGAAGAGCCCCATTCCGGAAAACGAAATAATAAAGAAGGACCTCAAGGAAAAGGTGGCGGAGCTCCTATCCCAGCTCAACGAAAGGGAAGCCCTCGTAATAAAACTGAGGTTCGGCCTTGACGGATATCCGGAACACACATTGGAACAGGTTGGAAGGGAGCTTAAGGTAACGAGGGAGAGAATAAGACAGATAGAGTCAAAGGCTCTAAGGAAGTTGAGAAACTCCGGTCTTAATATTGACCTTTCTATCTTCCTCGAGAGGTAGAGGTGACCTCTACCTCTCTTAAATTAAATCCCCTCCTTAAACCCTCTAAAAACCACTTAAAATCACTCGGGACCTCAGCCTCTACCTCAACCACCCTTTTGGAGCGAGGGAGGGGAAAAACCAACCTATAACTGTGAAGCATGATTCTCGGAGAAATGGTATAGGGAAATTTAAAGTTCCTCCAGTACTTAAATTCACCGGCAATGGGAGTGCCGATAAGTGAAAGGTGCCTCCTAATCTGGTGCTTCCTCCCCGTAGGAATCGTAACCTTACAGAGAGCTCCACCTTTAAACCTCTCAATAACCTCAACTTCGGTTATCGCCTCTCTCCCGTCCAACGGAATAGTAATACGAAATTTGTCCTTGAAGTTACCTACAATAACGGCCAAATACTCCTTCTTAACTCTCTTTTCTCTGAAAATTTCCTTAAACTCCTCAAAAACCGACTCACTCTCGGTTGAGAGAATTGCCCCGGAAGTCTGCTTATCCAACCTGTGAACTACCTTAATCTCCCTCTTTAATTGCCGAAAAACAATTTCCTCAAGGTTCGGCCTATCCCTGTTGCTGTTTATAAAGGGTGGCTTGTTAAAGACGAAAACTTTACCTCCCTCAAAGAGAACATCAACTTTCGGCTCAGAAAAGAGAAGGTCGTTCACCGAAAACTCTACCAATGAATTTTTCCTAACTAAACCCTTGTAAAAAAGCTCCTTCTTTCCGTTTACACAGACCAGTCCCTCATCTATCAATCTCTTAGCCTTCCTCTTTGAAGGGAGAACGGAGGATACGACATCTATCAGTCTCAGATTTTCCCTAACCCTAATCCTAAAGGATTTCATAGGATTTTCCTATAAAGTGAATAGCCCCATCAAAATTTCGGCTTCATATATATAGTAACAGATAATAAATTGAAGGAGGGAGAAATGGCTCTTGTAGGACAGAAAGCACCTGAATTTGAAATTCAGGCCTACGACCCGGTAAAGAAAGCCTACGTTAACGTCAAGCTTTCAGACTTCGTTCCAAACACCGAAGGAAAGTTCCTGATTCTCTGCTTCTATCCGGCAGACTTTACCTACGTCTGACCGACCGAACTTGCTGCGGTCGCAGCAAAGTACGATGAGATTAAGAAGAGGGGAGCTGAGGTTTTAGCAATTTCAACCGACACCGTATTTAGCCACCAAATTTTCTGCGAGACGGAACCGCTGATGAAGGACGTTAAATACCTCCTCGGAGCAGACCCCACCGGTAAAGTATCAAGGGAGTACGGCGTTTACATTGAGGAAGCGGGAATTGCGAGAAGGGGAAGGTTTATCATCAATCCCGACGGCGTCATAGTAGCGGAGGAAGTCCTTAATCCGCCGGTTGGAAGGAACGTAAATGAACTTTTAAGGCAGCTTGATGCGTGGAAGTACGTCTACGAACACCCGGATGAGGCCTGCCCGGCCAACTGGAGGCCTGGTAAGAAGACCCTCAAACCCGGACCTGAGATAACCGGAAGGGTCGGAGAAGTTATCACAATTGACGAAATCCTCTCTTAGTGACTCTGGGGGCTCTGCCCCCTTAAAACCAAAAAGAAGAATTCAGCCCACCTTTTGGTTTCCCTGTTAAAGCACTTAATTCCGACTCTCGTTTTATCCCTTTTCAAGAAAATCTCTTTTTTAGAAATGACCTTACCTTCCTTTTTAATCCCCTTAAACCAGCCGTTTTCCGTTCCGTAAATCCAACAGTTTTCGTACTTTTCCAAGTCTTTTACGAAAAAGATGGGCTTAAAGGATTTACCCATAAAGAGACCGTAGTCGGGATAGTGCTTATAAACGGGAAGGGGCTCTATACTCAAATCCCTTACGAAACTTTTGAAGGAGGACTGGCTTCCGACAACGGCCATCCTCGGAACCAGAATCTCCCTCCCGTCATAGGCTCCCCTATCCTGAGTCAGTAAAAGCAGATAGCCTGCTTTCTTAAAGAACTCAACGCTCAACCTGTCGTAATCTCCGTAGGGAAAGGCCAGAAAGCGAGGTTTCCTCTTAAAAATCTCAAAGAACCTCTTTTCAGAGAGCTCCCTCTCCCTCTTCAAAACTTTTAAGTATTCCTCAGAAGACAACTCTATCCTCAACCTACCCAAGTTGGGGTGGCTGTACAGGTGATTTTCAAAGTCAACGAGCCCGGAGCTCTCCATTTCCCTTAAATCGCCAATCGTCAGGAAATCGGGATACCTACCGACGGCCTCCATGTAGAGGAAGACCGTAAAGGGAAAGTGAAACTCCTTTAGGATTTTAAAGGCCCTCATGGTTGTCCTGTAGCCGTCATCAATCGTTATAACTACGGTTTTCGGGGGAATGGGCTTCTTTTCACTTATCCAGCCGTAGAGCTCTTTTAAACTAACAACCCTGTAACCGTGCCTTTTCAGGTACTCCATTTCCCTTCTAAACTCTTTTAGGTCAACGGAGGTTGAAGGGTACCTCTTGTCACCGAACCGGTGAAAGATAAAAACCGTGGCGTATCCCTTACCTTCTGAAGCCGGCGTCGTTTGAAGCAAACTCAACGCTATCAAAACGCTGGAGGTTATTAAAAGCAATAACCTTTTTAACAATCTCTCCATACTCTTCCCTCTTTGTTGAGTAGAGGTTCAGGGAATCTGCAAGAGTGTAAACGTCTGCTCCCTTGCTTCGGAGCTCCCTAAACTTCCTGTAAGCCCAACCGACGTTGAGGTTGTATATGTAGTCCCTAACGGAATCTAATAAGTTATCATAAACCTTCAGGCAAGCCTTTGATTCCCTCGCTTTTAAACACTTCCCGCCCTTAAAAGAGTAAATACCGAAGATGTTGTTGGCCTCCGTAAAGAACCTTGAAGTCCCCCAACCGCTCTCAACTGCTCCCTGGGCAAGGACAAGGCTAACCGGCACGGCATTAACCTTAACGAGCAACTCTCCTATAGACCTTGCCCTGTATTTTTTGAGTAGGAACTTCAGCCTCTTTTCCTCGGCTTCAGAGAGTCTTTTCTTCCCCTTCACCTTCAGGATAAACTCCCTCTCCTTCAAAACCTCCCCGTTGGCAATCCTTATGAGGGGAACGAGGAGCTCTGTAAACTTCCTCTTTCTCTCCACAGGAGAAAGTCCCCTAAGGCTTACGTGACTCGGGACCTTCTCCTCATCCAGATTAACGGGAAATTCCTCAACGTAAGGGTAGCCTTCTGCACTCCTATCCAAATGGAAAACCGAATTTGCAAGAACTCCCAAGAAGAATCCGACCAAACCTACAACGGAAACAATCCACTTCCTAACCATTGATAACCTCCAAAACTGCTGAAGGAAATTTAGACACTTTGCTATACTTGACCGAGAAAAAGGAAGGGAGGTTTTGCATGTCTGCAATTAAGATTACAGCCCCAATAACCGACGATTCGGTAATAGAGAAACTGAAGGCAGGAGACTTTGTCCTAATCTCGGGAGTCATCTACACCGCAAGGGATGCGGCTCACAAGAGAATAGTTGAGGCCCTGGACAGGGGAGAGGAGCTCCCCTTTGACCTGAAGGGACAGGTAATCTACTATGCAGGTCCCGCCCCTGCAAAGCCCGGAAAGCCCATAGGTTCTGTAGGTCCCACGACGAGTTACAGGATGGACCCCTATGCTCCGAGGCTCTTAGAAGCTGGACTAAAGGGAATGATTGGAAAGGGTTCAAGGAGTAAGGAGGTAATTGAGGCAATTAAGAAGTTTAAGGGAGTTTACTTCGGTGCCGTGGGAGGGGCAGCCGCGTATCTTTCAAGGTGTGTAAAGTCTGCAGAGGTAATAGCTTACGAGGACTTAGGCCCCGAAGCTGTAAGGAGGTTGGTAGTAGTTGACTTCCCGGCATTCGTGGTCAACGACATATACGGAAACGACCTCTACAGAATGGGAAGGTGTAAGTACGCAGAGGTTGAAGACCCCGAACTCCTAAAGTGTTAAAATTTTGTAAAATCTCACCGACAAAGACAAAGGAGAGTTAAGTTGAGCTCATATGTGGTCCTTTTAGTCTTTTTTGGAGTAGCTCTCCTCATAGCCCTCACCGTTCCAAACGTAAACCTTTTCACAAATAAATTCTTGAGAATAGACAGGAGCGTTGAGGAAAAGTACGAACCCTACGAGTGTGGAATACCGAGGATAACTCCACTTAAAGGCCGCTACTTTGCTCCCTTCTACGTAATAGCCTTAATCTTTCTCCTTTTTGACCTTGAAACCGTTTTCCTCTTTCCGTGGGCAGTATCATTCAGGGAACTTGGAGTTTTGGGAATTGTTGAGGCGTTCCTCTTTGTAGCCATTTTACTCGTTGGATTTCTCTACGCAATAGTGAAGGGAGCTCTCAAATGGGACTGAGAAACGGGTTTCTCCTAACAAAGCTCCAAGACCTCATAAACTGGGGAAGAAAGGGAGCCCTGTGGCCCCTTGCCTTTGCCACGGCCTGCTGCGGAATAGAGATGATGGCAGCAGCGGCATCAAGGTACGACTTTGACAGGTTCGGCGTCATATTCAGAAATACACCGAGACAGTGTGACCTCCTCATAATGTGCGGAACAATCAGCAGGAAAATGGCTCCAATAATAAAGAGACTCTGGGACCAGATGCCTGACCCAAAGTGGTCAATAGCCATAGGAAGCTGTGCAATCAGCGGAAACATCTTTCAGACCTATTCAACCCTCAGGGGACTTGACTGTATCATCCCCGTTGACGTTTACGTCCCGGGCTGTGCTCCAAAGCCCGAAGCCTTTTATGAAGCCCTAATTCTCCTTCAGGAAAAGATAAAAAGGGATAGACCCATAATAGTGGGTGGTGAAGATGAAGTACGTTGAGGAGGAGCTCCTCAAAGCTCTCAAGGAGAAGTTCAAAGATGATATTGAGGAGATAGAGAGCTTTAGGGGAGAGGTAAGCATAACGGTTTCAAAGGGAGCTCTCAAAAGAGTAATGGCCTTTTTAAGGTATGACGAAAGGTTCAAGATGGATATGTTGGTTGACCTTACAGCCGTTGACTACCCCGAAAGAAATCCCCGAATCCAGGTTGTTTACCACCTCCGCTCCATCTCCCTAAAGCACAACCTCAGGGTCAAGTGCTGGGCAGAGAACGATGAGGTTCCAACAGTTGTTGACATCTGGAAGACTGCAGATTGGACTGAAAGGGAAGTTTACGAAATGTTTGGAGTAAGGTTTTCGGGAAGGGAGATGAGGAAACTCCTCCTTCCTAAGAATTACCCCTACTTTCCTCTGAGAAAGGACTTCCCCCTTGAAGGATATGAGGAACCCTGTGAAGTCTGGGACTGGGAGTAGCAGATGGAGAGAGAGAAGGCAGACCTGATTTTAAATATGGGACCTCAGCACCCGTCAACCCACGGCGTTCTCAGGTTGGTTTTGGAGTTAAAGGGGGAGAAGGTCATCAATTCGGACGCAATAATAGGATACGTTCACAGGGGCGTTGAAAAGTTAGCAGAGAACAGAAAGTACATGCAGATACTCCCCGTTTTTGACAGAGTTGACTACGTATCTGCAAACACGAACGAGTTGGGATTCGTCCTTGCCGTTGAAAAGCTCCTCGGAATAGAGGAGCAGATTCCCGAAAGGGCACAGTTTTTAAGAGTGATAATGGCAGAGCTTACCCGTATCTCATCCCACCTCATATGGTTGGGAACACACGCCCTTGAGCTCGGTGCAATGAGCGTCTTCCTCTATGCATTTAGAGAGAGGGAGAAAATATTAGACCTCTTTGAGGAGATAGCCGGAGGGAGGCTTCACACCGGATACATGCGTATCGGAGGCGTTGCGGCCGACACAACTCCCCGCTTCATTGAGGAGCTTGAGGAGTTTCTTGAGCTCTTCCCAAAGAAACTGGATGAGTACGAGGACCTTCTCACCGAAAACAGAATTTGGCTCTCAAGGACAAAGGGAGTCGGAGTAATTGACAGGGAAACGGCAATAAACTGGGGGATTACAGGTCCCACTCTAAGGGCCGCAGGATGCGACTACGACGTAAGGAAGTACTACCCCTACTGTGTTTACGACAAGGTTGACTTTAAAGTTCCCGTCTATGAGGAAGGGGACGTCTATGCCCGTTACAGGGTGAGAATGGACGAAATGAGGGAGTCGGTCAAAATCATAGAGCAGTGCCTCAAAATGCTCCCGGAGGGCCCCGTCCAGATTGAAGACACAACCATCATCCTCCCCCCAAAGGAAGAGGTCTACAATACGATGGTAGGTCTCATCCAGCACTTTGAGCTCGTAATCCACGGAATCACCCCGCCAAAGGGGGAAGTCTATGCGGCAGTTGAAGGACCGAGGGGAGAGTTGGGATACTACATAGTGAGTGACGGCTCAAACAAACCTTACAGGCTGAGAATCAGACCCCCTTCACTCATAAACATTGCAATACTACCGGAGCTCCTAAAGAACCACTACATTGCCGATGTCATATCAATAATCGGAAGTCTTGACCCCCTAATGGGAGAGGTTGATAGATGACAATTGAGGAGTTCAGGGAAGAGATAAGGAGCTTAAAGGAGAAAAAACTCTATCCCTCAAACAAATCCTACATACTTCCGTCCCTCTGGATAGCAGAGAAGAACTTTTCCAGGATTAATACGGAGATAATGAGAACAATAGCCGAGGAGTTGGGAGTTCCCCTCGTTGAGGTTGAGGAGGCAGCAACGTTTTATGCAATGTTCCACACAGAGAAAAAGGGGAAGTTTGTAATAAGAGTGTGTACGAACCTCTCCTGTATGCTGAGGGGAGGTGAGGAGATTTTGAAGGAGCTCTGCAAAATACTGAATGTTAAGCCGGGAGAAACGACTCCCGACGGCCTCTTTACCGTTGAGGAGTACGAGTGTATGGGACTCTGTGACGGAGCTCCGGCACTGACGGTCAACGAGGACAGGTACCTCAACGTAAAACCTGAGGACCTTAGTGAAATCCTAAAAAACTACGGCTGGAAGGGAGAAAATGGAGAAACTTCTCCTTAGAAACATAGACAAGGAAAATTCACACACAATAGACGTCTACATAAAGGGAGGAGGATACTCTGCACTTAAAAAGGCACTGAGGGAGATGTCCCCAGATGACGTTGTAGAGGAGGTTAAGACCAGCGGTCTCAGGGGAAGGGGAGGAGCAGGCTTTCCGACGGGAATGAAGTGGGAATTTGCAGCGGCAGACATAAAGGAACCCAAGTTCTTCGTATGCAATGCCGATGAGGGAGAACCCTGCACATTTAAGGATAGGATAATCATAGAGAAGGACCCCCACGCCCTTTTAGAGGGCATGATAATAGGAGCATACGCAACGGGATGCCGATACGGATACATATACCTCAGGGGAGAGTATCCAATCGGTAAGAAAATCTTAGAAAGGGCGATAGGTGAAGCCTACGAGAGGGGATTTTTAGGAGAGAACATACTGGGAACCGAATTCTCATTTGACATTATCGTTCACAGCGGAGCGGGAGCCTACATATGCGGAGAGGAAACGGCACTGATAAACTCCCTTGAGGGAAAGAGGGGAGAACCGAGAATAAAGCCCCCCTTCCCGGTAAATGCCGGATACCTCTGGAAGCCAACTGTCGTTAACAACGTTGAAACCCTCGCAAACATTCCCCTCATAATTGAGAGGGGAGGGAGTTGGTACTCGTCAATAGGTTCTCCCGACTGCCCAGGCCCTAAACTTTTCCCGGTAAGCGGAAAGGTTAAGAGGCCGGGGGTTTACGAGCTTCCCATGGGGACAAAGCTTTCTGAAATCATCTATGAACACGCAGGTGGAATAGTTGGAGACAGAAAGTTAAAGGCAGTATTTCCGGGAGGAGCCTCAAGCTCACTCCTTACGAGCGAGGAGATAGACGTCCCGATGGACTTTCCTTCCCTTGCCAAGGCCGGAACAATGCTCGGTTCTGGAGCCGTAATGGTACTTGACGAAAGGGACTGCATTGTAAAGGCAGCCCTCAGGCTGATAAAGTTTTTCAGACACGAATCCTGCGGAAAGTGTACCCCTTGCAGGGAGGGAACCGATTGGCTCGTGAGGATTGTAAACAGAATAGAGGAAGGAGAGGGTTCTGAGGAGGATTTGGATACGATACTCTCAATCTCTTCAGTAATGGAAAATTCCTTCTGCGGCCTCGGAATGGCCGCTCACAATCCCGTTGCATCGGCAGTTAGGAAGTTCAGGGAGGAATTTCTCACCCACATTAAGTTGGGAAGATGCCCATTCAGGAGCAGTTAAATGGAGAGCTTCAAGATTGTTATAGACGGAAAGGAGTGTGAGGCATACCCGGGAGAGACCGTCCTTGAGGTTGCCGAGAGGAACGGAATAGTAATTCCCGTCTTCTGCTACCACAAAGAGCTCCGCCCGGAGGGAGCTTGTAGAGTATGCCTCGTTGAAGTTGAGGGAGCTCCGAGGCTCGCAACGGCATGTACCTTAAGGGCAATGCCCGATATGGTAGTTAAAACAAACACAGAGAGAGTAAGAAAAGCAAGGGCTGGAGTTATTGAGCTCATCCTCAACAACCACACGTTGGAGTGTCCCATATGTGACAAGTCGGGAGAGTGTGAACTCCAGATGGTCGGATTCCGGTTCGGTCCCAAAAAGTCAAGGTACAGGGAACCGAGAAGGGAAAAGGACATAGTAATACAGGGACCACTCATAGAAATAGACAACGACAGGTGTATCCTCTGCCGCCGCTGCATAAGAATGTGCGGTGAAAACATGGGAAATAGAGTCTTAGGAATTTTAGAGAGGGGATACAGGGCCTACATATCTCCTTTTAAGGGAGACTTTATTGAAAGTGGATGTGAACACTGCGGTAGCTGTATTGATGTTTGTCCCGTCGGCTCCCTCCTTGACAGGGCATTTAAGTACAAGGACCGCCCTTGGAGGATGGAGAAGACCTGGACTACCTGTTCCTTCTGCGGAAGTGGTTGTAAGGTAGAGATTGACACCTACCACGAAAAGGTAAAGAGGGCAGTAGGGAGAATCGGGACAAACGACGGGACAAACAGGGGATACCTCTGCGTAAGGGGAAAGTGGGGATGGGACTTCATCTACTCCGATAAGAGGCTCAAAACTCCCCTTTTGAGGGAGGAGGGGGAGCTCCGAAAAATTTCCCCCGAAAGGGCAGTTGAAATCCTGAAGGAAAGGGTAATAGGGAGGAAGGTAAACCTCTTTGTTGAGAGCTCCCTGACAAACGAGGAATTAAAGAAAATAGCAGATACCTTTGGAAGGGAGAACGTAACCTCAGATGCATACGGATACTTCCAATTTTTGGAGGGAATTTCCGAGGTAGCGGGAAAGAGAGAGATAGGGAATTTCTCGTCAATATATGAAAGCGATGCAATTCTCCTAATAGGGGACTTTTTAGAGGAGTTAAACCCTGTCATATCAACCCTTTTAAGGCTTGCAGTTATTCAGAGAGGAAAGAGACTCATAAGAGTCGGAACGTTCCCGTCAAAACTTGACGCTGTTTCCTTTTCAAAGGTTCTGGTCCCTCAGGAAAGCCTCATTGACACTCTAAAGCACCTCATAGTTGGAACGCTAAATCCAAAGTATTCATCGGGAACAGACGAAATTGATTCCGTAATAAAGGCACTTAGGGGAAAGAGAACAGCTATCGTAGTAGGAGGGACTGCTCTCTTTTCCCCCGATACGAGGGAAATCGGGAAAACGGTTGCCTTTCTCTCCGAAAGGTTTGCGGGAAGCCCGATAATTCCAATTCCGCCGAAAGCAAACTCGGTGGGAGTCTCAAACCTCTTTAGCCTAAAACACCCACAGGAGTTAAACGGAGAGGTTAACGTCATAGTCAACGCAGAATTGGAGAGGGACTTTCCGGGATTCAAACTTAAGGGAGGGAAGTTTACAGTTGTCTTTACGCCTTTCTACACCCACGACCTTCCCTACGCCGACCTCGTAATCCCAATAGAGACTTGGCTTGAGAAGGAAGGGACAATCACGGGAATTGACGGAGAGAAGAAACTCAAAACAGCATTAAAAACCGAAAATTCCTTACTCAAATTCCTTTCCCATCTACCGGTGAAGACGGAAAGTTTTGAAAGGAGAGAGGTTAAAAGGTCGGAAGAACCGGGAACTTCCAAAATTAAAAGGGAAGGGCTTCTCTTAACTGTTCTCATAAACAGAACCGGCTGGAACTCGGTCAGTTACTACTCACAAAACCTTTCAAAGGTTTCGGGAAAGAGGGAGCTCATAGTCAATCCAGAAGACTTCCCCTCAGAGGAAATGGCCCTCCTCAAGACCCAATCCGGAGAAATCGTCATACCGGTAAAGCAAGACAGTAAAATACCCAAAGGCCACGTACTTTTGAGAGTGGAGAGGTTAACGAGGGATGTTTCAGGTCTCATTCCGGAATTTCCGCACCTTTCCGGTATTAACTGTTCCTTAGAGGAGGCGTAATGGTAAAGGTTGAGCTTGCAAGGAATTTTCCCCTGTTTAAGAACTTTTCGGACAGGGAAATTGAGGAAATTGCCAAATATTTAGAGTACAAGGTATATTCAAAGGGAGATGTCCTATTTGAGGAGGGAGACCCTGGAGACAACATCTTCTTCATCGTAAAGGGAAGGGTTGACCTCTACAGGCCTGATGCATTTGGAAATCCCATAAAGGTTGCAGTGAGTCAGGAGGGAACGCCCCTTGGAGAACTCTCCTTCTTCAGCAGCCACTTCCACTCCTCAAAGGCAGTGGCCGCAAAGGAAACCCACGTCTTAATTCTCACGAGGGAGGGCTACGAAAAGCTGAAAAAGGAGGACCCTCAGCTTGCAATAAAGCTACTTGAGGAGCTTGCAAAGGTAATATCCGAAAGACTGAAGGAGATGAACAAGAAGTTTGTTGATACAACCTGCTTCATCTGGGGAGGACCTAAGAAGTGATTGAGAACTTCCTCAGCATGCTCTTTATAGTTGTTTTGATGCTGGTTGCCGTTCCTCCGATAACCTACCTTGAGAGGAAGGTATTAGGCCACATGCAGCAGAGGCCCGGCCCAATGGTCGTAGGATTTCACGGGATTCTCCAGCCCTTGGCAGATGCCATCAAGCTAATCTTTAAGGAAGACATAATCCCGAAGGGAGCAGATAGACTCCTCTTTATGTTTGCCCCCTCTTTCAGCGTTTTCGCCGCACTGTTGGCGGCCTCGGTCGTTCCGATTGGCTTCATCCAGGCGGTTCCCATGAAGTCGGCCCTTCTCTTTGTCATGGCAATGAGTGCAATCTCAATATACGCCCTAATCCTCTCGGGATACTCATCAAACGATAAGTACTCCTTCCTCGCGGGAATGAGGGCCGCAGCCCAGGTCCTCGGTTATGAGCTTCCCATGGGATTTGCGATAATGGCACTCGTTCTCCTGTTCGGCTCCTTTGACTTTAACGAGATAGTCAAGTGGCAAAACAGCCACGGATGGGGAATTTTCTATCAACCTATTGCCTTTCTAATTTTCCTTTTCTGTATGGTTGCAGAGATAGGAAGACCTCCCTTTGACATTCCGGAAGGCGAGAGTGAACTGGTGGGGGGATTCCACACGGAGTACTCTGGAATGAGGTTTGCCTCTTTCTTCTTCGGAGAGTACATAAACATAATCGTCCTCTCACTCGTCGCCACTCTCCTCTTTTTCGGAGGATGGAGCGGTCCCCTCGCGGACAAGTATCCGATATTGGGAGTCCTATATCAGTTGATAAAGGCCGGATTCCTCGTCTTCTTGACATTCTGGCTCAGGGCAACCTTTCCGAGGTACAGGTTTGACCAGATGCTATCAATTATGTGGAAAATTCTCCTGCCAATTTCAATAGTGAACTTATTTATCGGAGCTCTTGAAGCTCTCCTTACGGGGTAGAGATGGAAGTGCTGAAAAAGGCTACGCTTACAGACTTGCTCAAGGGAATGTCAATCACCCTTAAAACGATGTTTAAGCCTGTAGTAACCGTCCACTACCCCTTTGAGAAGGTTCCCCCGAGGGAAAGGTTCAGGGGAATCCACGCCCTAAAGCTAAACCCCGACGGTTCCTACAGGTGTGAGGCCTGCTTCCTCTGTGCAGAAATGTGCCCGAGCAACGTTATAGACATGGAAATGACCGAGGGGAAGGACGGAAGAAAGGAGTTAGTTGAATTTACCGTTGATTTAACGAGGTGTCTCTTCTGCGGTCTCTGCGTTGAGGCCTGCCCGAGGGACGCAATTGTCATGACCGACATCTATGAGTTTTCAAAGTACACCAAGGAGAAGCTAATACTCCACAAGGAAGACCTCTTGGAGTTGGGACGCTACTATCAGGAGTGGGAGAGGAAGAGGAGATGAGGGAAGTTCTCTTTTACTTTTTCGGAATTTTAACCGTAGTATTTGCAATTATATCGGTTACGAGTAAAAACATAGTGAGGGGAGGTATTTCACTCCTCATATCGTTCTTCCTCCTTGGAGCCATCTACTTTACTTCGGGAGCAGAGTTTATAGGAGTAGTTCAGGTAATAGTTTACGGCGGAGCAGTTGTTGTTCTCTACCTCTTTGCCCTTATGACTATGGAGATAAGGAAGTTTAAGAGTGAAAAGTTTAAGCTCCCCTACATAGCAGTTGGGGGATTTATCTCCTTAGCCCTTCTATCTTTCATCCTCTTTTCTGCCCTTGAAGTCTCCAACCTCAAGGTTAAGGAATTAATATCTGGTGGTCATGAGCTTTCACACCCCCTATTTTTTAAGTTTCTCCTTCCCTTTGAGGTTGTTTCAGTACTTTTACTCGTTGCAACAATCGGAGCCGTTTCAATAGGAAGGAGGGAGGAATGAACGCCTTTGGATTTTTCCTGCTGAGTGGACTCCTCTTTGCAGTAGGGCTCTTTGGAATAATCATAAGGAGAAACGTTATATCCCTATTTTTCTCCTTAGAGCTCCTACTAAACAGCGCAAACGTTCTGCTCGTTGGATTCTCAAAGGCTCACGGGAACATGTTCGGCGAAGTATTCGTTTTCTTCGTCCTCGCCGTTGCAGCTGCTGAGGCAGCAGTCGGCTTAGCAATTGTAGTTGCAATTTACAGACTCAGAAAGAGCATTAACACAGAGGACTTCTCTCTCCTGAGGTGGTGAAATGGGGATAACCTTTTGGATAGCAGTTTTACCCTTAATCTCATTCATTCTATCTGGGATAGGAGCTCTCTTTGGCTGGAGCTCCTTCAAGAAGCGTTCACACTACTTTGGACTGGTAACCGTCGGAATATCCTTTCTCCTCTCGTGTCTTCTCCTCATAAGAGTTTCAAACGGAGAGGTAATAGAGGAAAACTGGTTTAACTGGGTAATCTCGGGAGCTCTGTCGGCAAACTTTGGAGGATACGTTGACTCGTTAACCGCCGTAATGCTCTTAGTCGTAAACTTTGTCTCCTTCTTCGTCCACATGTACTCCATAGGTTACATGCACGACGACCCGGGCTACGACAGGTTTTTTGCCTATCTGGGGCTCTTTACATTCTCAATGCTCACTTTAGTCCTCTCACCAAACTTCCTCCAGCTCTTCTTTGGCTGGGAAGCCGTGGGACTCTCCTCCTACCTCCTCATCGGATTCTGGTACAAGAGAAAAAGAGCCGCCGATGCCGCCATAAAGGCCTTCATAATGAACAGAGTGGGGGACTTTCTCTTTATTCTCGGAGTTGTTTCAATCTTCTGGGTATTTGGAACGCTGGACTTTCACGGCGTGTTCTCAAAAGTGGACAGTGTAGATAGGGGACTCATCTCTCTCATAGGCCTCTTCCTCCTCGGAGGGGCAGTCGGAAAGTCTGCCCAGTTTCCACTACACACGTGGCTCCCCGACGCAATGGAGGGACCGACCCCCATCTCTGCACTCATCCACGCGGCAACGATGGTTGCTGCTGGTGTCTTTATGGTTGCAAGGTGTGCTCCCATATACGACAGCGGTTACATACTTCCAGTTATCGGCATCATAGGGGTTATTACGGCCTTCGGAGCAGCAACGGTCGGGCTTACGCAGTTTGACATAAAGAGAATTCTCGCCTACTCAACCTTGTCCCAACTGGGATACATGTTCGCAGCCCTCGGAGTGGGAGCTTACGTATACGCAATGTTTCACCTCTTTACCCATGCCTTCTTTAAAGCCCTTCTCTTTCTCGGTTCGGGAAGCGTAATCCATGCAATGAACGGCGAACAGGACATAAGGAAGATGGGGGGACTTTACAAGTACATGAAGGTAACTACCATTACATTCCTGATAGGAACCCTCGCACTGGTGGGAATTCCACCCTTTGCGGGGTTCTTCAGTAAGGACAAGATAATCTCCGCCGTCTTCTCCAACGGACACAGCCTGTTTTGGCTGTTTCTAACCTTGGGAGTCCTCCTCACGGCACTCTACATGGGAAGGTTAATTTTCCTCGTTTTCTTCGGTAAGGAGAGGTTTGATAGGAGGGAGATGAAACACCTCCACGAATCCCCTCCCGTAATGACTATTCCCCTGATAGTCCTCTCCATTCCCTCCCTCCTTGCGGGATTTCTTGGAGGGTGGTTTGAGGAGTTTCTCTCAACCTCTGTTCCAAATCACGTTGAGGAGCTCCCCCACACAACCGAAATTTCACTGATAATCGTCTCCGTTTCCTTAGCAGTATTAGGCCTACTGATTGCAGCAACTATTTACTACTTCAAGAAAGTTTCCCCCGAACGGATTACGGAAAATCCACTCATTAAACCGCTATACAGGTTGGTGTACAACAAGTACTACTTTGACGAAATTTACGGAACCGTTTTTGTCAGGGGATTGGGCTTTGGAGTCGGTAAACTGTCGTCACTCTTTGACAGATACATCATTGACGGCATCGTAAACGGAACTGCAAACTTGGTTAAATGGACGGGAGAGGTTCTCAGGATGAGCCAAACGGGAGTCGTCAATGACTACCTAATCTACTTTGGCCTCGGAATTTTAACCGTTATCATCCTTATTCTCGCAGTATAGGAGTAAACAATGGTTAGTGCAATACTGATTATTCCACTCATCGGAGCTCTCCTCATAGCTTTATGCAGGAGTGAAGAGAGGAGTAAGTGGATAGCACTCCTTACGACGGGGCTTGTCCTCCTGCTCTCAATCGGACTCCTCTTAAAGTTTGACCCAAACAGGGAGGGATTCCAGTTTATAGACTACGGCTCCTGGCTCCCCAGCCTCTCAATAAGGTATAAGGTCGGCCTTGATGGACTGAGCCTAATAATGTTGATAATGACAACCTTTATAACTTTTATCTCCGTTCCCTCCGCCTGGAAGTACATAAAAAACAGGAAGAAACTGTTCTATGCTCTTCTACTTTTACTTGAAACGGCAATGGTAGGAGTGTTCGTCTCCCTTGACGCTCTACTGTTTTACATATTTTGGGAGGCAATGCTCATTCCTATGAGCCTAATGATAGGAATCTGGGGAGGAGAGAGGAGAATCTACTCTGCCCTCAAGTTTTTCATCTACACCTTCGCCGGAAGCATATTCCTCCTGATAGGTCTCATCGTACTGGTCGTAATTTACGGTTCTGTCACCGGAAACTACACATTTGACATAGAAAAGCTCTCTCAGTTTAACTATCCCCTTGAGGTCCAAAAGTGGCTCTTCTGGGCATTCTTCCTCGCATTTGCAGTAAAAGTCCCGATATTCCCATTCCACACTTGGCTTCCCGATGCCCACGTTGAAGCCCCCACTCCCGGGAGCGTAATCCTCGCCGGCGTTCTCCTAAAGATGGGAACTTACGGATTCCTGAGGTTCTCACTTCCCCTCTTTCCCGAGGCCTACAAAATCTACGCCCCCTACATCTTTGCTTTAGGAGTAGTTGCCATCATATACACAGCACTCGTTGCCCTCGTTCAGGAGGACGTCAAGAAAATCGTTGCTTACAGTTCCGTTTCCCACATGGGATTTGTAATGATAGGACTGTTTGCACTCAACCCTCAAGGAATAGAGGGAGCCATATTCCAGATGCTGAATCACGGACTCGTTTCCGCAGCCCTCTTCTTTATAGTGGGAGCCATATACGAAAGGCTCCACACGAGGGAAATTTCCAAGATGGGAGGTCTGGCAAGTTTTGCTCCAAAACTTGCCTTTTTAGGAATGGTATTTACAATGGCGTCGGTAGGCCTACCGGGAACGAGCTCATTTATAGGGGAATTTCTGACAATACTCGGAGGATACAGGGCCGCCCACTGGGTCGGAATTCTCATGGCACTTGGAGTCATATTCGGAGCCGCCTACATGCTCTACATGTACAGAAATGTCTTCTTCCTCGAGCCGAAGGTTCTTTCATTTAGGGATGTTGACCTAAGGGAGCTCCTCTCCCTTACTGCCATCGCCCTCTTAGTTATCTGGTGGGGCTTTAATCCAGAGTTTATCCTTAACTTTATACACAAATACACGGCGACTCTTCTCGGGGGAGTTTAAATGAAGCTAAATGCAATTTTAATGTTTCCAGAAATCTTCCTCTTAACCGTTGCAGTAATTTCCATTCTCATAGACCTGATTATTCCCAATAGGCTTAAAAACAGGCTATTTTCCTTCATATCCTCAACAACACTCGTTCTCACCCTATTTCTGCTGGTCATATTTTCCCCCGTCTCTCCACAGACGGCCTTTTTTGGCTTCGTAAAAAAGGACCTACTATCTACATTTTCAGGAGTTCTCATAGTCTTCTCTGGACTGATAGCAACATTTGTGAGTTATGGCTACATAGAGAGGTTTAAAACCAACTTTATAGGGGAGTACTACTACACGCTTCTCTTTGCTACCTTCGGAGCTCTCCTCATGGTCTCTGCAAACGAGCTGTCAACACTCTTTGTCTCACTTGAGGTAATGTCCATATCAATTTACATACTCATATCCCTCTTTAAGGGGGATTACAGGGGAAAGGAAGCAGCACTGAAGTACTTCATAATGGGCTCGGTAGGGGCTGCCGTTATAGTTTACGGTTTTGCCGTCCTCTACGGTCTGTCGGGCTCAACAACTTACTCGGAAATTTCAAACTTCCTTGAAAAACACCCCCACAGCCTTCCCGTCATTCTCTCCCTCGTTTTCACCCTATCGGGATTCCTCTTTAAGTTCGGAGCCGTTCCCTTCCACGGCTGGACTCCCGATTCGTACCACGGAGCTCCGACACCAGTCACCCTCTTTATGGGAGCAGTCGTCAAAGTTGCCTCAATAACTGCATTTATAAAACTTTTCTATCCAGTCTTTTTACCTCTCGCAAAGGAGTGGGGAACTCTACTTGCAGTAATCGGAGTTGTCTCGGCAATTGTGGGAGCCCTAATGGCACTCAATCAGGAAAATGTAAAGAGAATGCTCGCCTACTCGGCCATCTCACACACGGGAGTAATAGTTGCAGCATTTTCCTCAATCCCCTCTCTCTCCATCTACTCCGTCCTCTTCTACATCTTTGCCTATACGTTCATGACGATAGCAGCCTTCGGTTTGGTCTCCCTTCTCTCAACATCCGGATTTAAGGGAGAGAGGCTATCCGACTGGCGGAACTTATACTCAAGGAGTCCCGTAATTGCCCTTTCACTCGTTGTCGTTTTCATGTCACTTGCAGGAATTCCTCCCCTCCTCGGCTTTTGGGCCAAGTTTTACATTTTGGTTGCCCTCGTGAGAGTGGGAAAGGTCGGTATTGCCGTTGCACTCCTTATATCAAGCGTTATCTCACTCTACTTCTACCTAAGACCCGTCGTCTTTGCATTTATGAAGGAAGGCAAACCTACAGAGTTTTCGCCAACTCCCGTTGAGTACGGAGCATTCATCGTTGTAAGCCTCTTCCTCGTCATATTCGGACTGTTTCCAGAGGTAATATCTCAGGCATCACTTCTATCATTGAGTTCCTTTATCAGGGGAATAATTTGAAGGAGCTCTTTAGGAAAATTCCAAAGGTTGATACGCTCCTCTGTGATGAGGAGCTCTGCCAAATATTGGGCTCAAGGCCGAAGTTTTTCCTCAAAAGAGCCGTTGAAATTGCCCTCTCTGAGCTGAGAAATGAAATAAGGGAGGGAAAAGTTAAGGACTTTACAGAATTAGATGTAAAGGAGAGGGTAAAGGAGAAACTCTTAGAGCTCATCAGACCAAAACTCCACAGAGTAATAAATGCCACCGGAATAGTCCTCCATACGAACTTGGGGAGAGCTCCGATTTCAGAAAAAGTTGCAGAACACCTAAAGGAGATAATTACAGGATACTCAAACCTTGAGTACGACCTTGAAAAGGGAAGTAGGGGACTCAGATACAGGAACCTTGAGTGGATTTTAAGGGAACTAACCGGTGCAGAGGATGTGTGTGTAGTCAACAACAACGCCGGAGCTGTTCTCCTCGTCCTATCCTCCCTGGCAAGGGGAAGGGAGGTTATTGTTTCAAGGGGAGAGCTCATTGAGATAGGAGGTTCCTTCAGAATTCCCGATGTCATGGAGCAGAGCGGAGCCATTTTAAAGGAGGTTGGAACGACAAACAAAACCCACCCATGGGATTACGAAAGGGCAATAACAGAAAACACAGCCCTCCTCTTAAAAGTTCACACGAGCAACTACAAAATACTTGGCTTCACGGAGAGCGTCCCAACGAGGGAGCTCGTTGAAATAGGAAGAAAACACGGGATACCGGTCTATGAGGACCTCGGAAGCGGAAGTTTCATAGATGTCAGGAAGTTGGGACTATCCTACGAACCAACGGTTCAGGACGTTCTCAGGGCCGGCGTTGACATCGTCTCTTTTAGCGGAGACAAGCTACTGGGAGGAGCACAGGCAGGAATAATTCTCGGAAAGAGGAAATATATAGAAAGGATAAAAAAACACCCCCTCAACAGGGCACTCAGAATAGACAAAATGACCCTTGCCGTTCTTGAAGCAACCCTTACCTACTACCTTGATGAGGAGTTGGCACTCAGAGAAATTCCTGTATGGAAGTTACTGTCGCAAAGGGCTGAAAGAGTAAGGGAAAAGGCAGAGAGGTTGGTTGGGAAGCTTAAAGAGAAGGGATTTAAGGGCAAAGCCGAGATAATGGAGGATAGAGTAGAGGTGGGAGGGGGAGCTCTCCCCCTCCAAACGCTTCCCACATACTGCGTCTCAATTCAGATTGAAGGTTTATCGGAAACCGAATTAGACGAAAAATTGAGAAGGACCTTTCCCCCTATAATTGGTAGAATTAAGGAAGGGAAGTTCTTACTTGACATGTTTACGGTATTTGAGAGTGAAATAACTGAAATTGTAGAAATTCTATTAAAACTATAGGAGCGTAAATTGTTGGTACTAATTGTATTTTTAATTTTCCTTTTACCAAGTATCGCACTGTCACAAAATTTATACTCTTATTACATTCTTACCAAGGAACTCAAAATACTTTCAGCTACAAAAGAGAAAGAATCTTACCTAAAAGTTCCTAGATATATGAGAATTATCACAAGAGAAGAAATAGAGAGGCTTGGAGCAAGAAATCTCTTTGAGCTTCTTGATAATCTTCCCGAGTTTTACTACTGGAAAAGCTATTTTGGATTGAATTCTTTAGGAGCTCTCGGTTTAAAGCAGAGCTATTTTTCAGAAAAAATCAAGGTTTTAATAAATGGAATCCCTATTTCAGACCCATCAAACGGTTCATCATTTAGTGTAAACAACGTCTTTTCACTTTCAAACGTCAAGCAAGTAGAAATTATTTATGGCCCAATGACTTCTCTTTATGGATATAACGCATCGTTAGCTATAATTAACTTAGTAACTTTCTCATCAGAAGACAAACCCAAACTTTCAGTATCAATCAGTTCGGGGCATGACCACTACAATTTCTTATTCGTGCCAATTAACACTGAAAAGCTCAAGGGAAGCTTCTCCATAAACTACATTGAAAATCGCTCTCCCCACAGAAGCTATACGGACTTTTTAAATGTTAAAGGAGATTTTTCATCTTATAGAAAGGATTTTAACTACTATTTGAGCCTCAAACACCCTTCAGGACTTTACATTAAAAGTTACTCTGTTGACAGAGATGACCACTTTCCTGTTTCAATCTCCAAACTCATAACGGATGGCAATTCCTATGCAAGGAGAAAAGCCTTTCTAAATAGAATAGGTTACAAATTCACCAGCTCAAAAGTTTCCTGGAACATATTTTTAGACTATAATTGGTTTTACCTTAAAAGAGGCTACAACATTTGTCCATTTAACCACGGAATTTGCCGCTTATTTCTACCTCATGAACTTTTAGCAATTGAGAAGAGATACGTAAAAGAACCAAGGATAGGAACCTTCTTAAGCCTACCCCTAAGAAACTTTGGGAAATTATCAATTGGAGCAGACCTAAGTAAAGTCAAACTGTATAAAACGACACTAAGTGCAAATTTCCTTCCTTCAACGGCAAATCCTAATAATCCTAAAAGCTTGGTTACCTACAACTCTTTAAGAGACCTTCCAGAAAAGGAGAAGTTACTCCCAGAAAAAACACGAAACACATTCTCCCCTTATTTACAGTACTTTATAAACCGTAATGACTACTCACTCCTATTTAACTTGAGGTGGAGTAGAACAACTGATGTCGGAAACGATTGGAGCTATTCGCTTTCCGTAATGAAGAAAATAGACAACTCTATTTTCAAACTAAACATAGGAAGGGCCCTCAGAGTTCCTTCATTTGAGGAAATGTACATACAAAATAACCCTATCTTAAAAGGTAACTCCAAACTTAAGACAGAAAAACTTGATTCTGTAATTCCCTCTTATGAATACATAGGAAACAGAATCTCTGTTAATGTAGCCCTCTACAATTTGTGGTTTAAAAACTTAATCTACAAAAGACAGCTGAGTAACTCCAGCTATCAGTGGGATAACTGGAACCCAACAGTTAAGGTTAGGGAAGCTGCAGTGAATGTGAAATTTAAGTTGTCTCCAAACTTAAATATGCAGCTTTCCCTCGGGAAAATTTTCAGTAAAAAGGGATTTTCGGGGAAATATTTTGACTTTCCGAAAGGGAAACTAATATCCTCTGTTGAATACAAAACAGGCAAAGTGAGAAACATTTTAAATCTCATAGCTTACTCAAGAATATCTTCCGAGACTCCTGGATTTTACAAGGTTAATTACAACTTTATATGGAACTTAACAAAAAACGGTCAAGTCTCCCTAAATATAGAGAATCTCTTGAACAGAAAGTACAGGTTTAATGAAAATGTGCCGGGAGAAGAGAGAACGCTATGGGTAAGCTTTCAATACTCCTATTAATATGCTATTTTCTTCTCATTACAACCTCACATGCACTTAACGCCTGTGTTGAAAACGCATATTCCATTCCTCAAGCGAAATATGTTGAAAACCAATTCAAGAAACTTTGGATAGAAGAGGGAAACAAAATTGATTGCTCTGATTATACAGTAAAGGTTCTGATAGGAACTCCAGCCATTGCCAAAGAACTTTCAGCAGAGGGTAATTATAAAAGAGTTTATACTTTCGTTATATTTCCGGAGGAGTTTAATTTAACTAAGAGAAAGAACTTCTTTGGCGTCAGGATATTCCCTTTACCTGAAAGAACATATTTGAGATTTATTAGGAAACTTCACCTCGAGAAACACAAAGTAGCTGTTCTTTTGAGCAAGGATTTAAAAAACATAGCAAAAATATATCTCCCTAAAAGAATTTTTAAGGTTATAGTTTTTGACAAATATCCGCTTGAAAAACTTGAAGAGGTTAAAAAATATAAGTATTTGTATATCTTTCCCGACCCATATGTTTTAAAGGTTACTAACTTAATTACCATTATTAACTTTGCTAAGCAAAATAACATAAAGATTTTCTCTGGAATATTTGATTTAAAGAAGTTCGGATTAACGTATGTTGATGAAGTTAACTTTGACAAATTAGCTGAAGAGCTTTTTCTACTTTCTAAAGGAGAAATAAAAGAGAAATTACTTCCGTGCCCTTGTAAATAGACATGAGAAAAGAAAAAAAACTGAGAGATATAATACTAATCCGTATAGCTATCTTAATAGTTGGAACTATTTTTGCCCTCATCATCATTAATTCCTTAAGTACAAAAATAGCAAGGAAATACCAAATTGAAAATATTAAGTACATTTCAGAGCTAATTAAAAAGGATATTCAGCTAATAAATGATGTATTTAATAACGATATCATCATAGAAGAAACCCTTAAAAACATAACTAAGAAAATCAAATCAGTTGAAGCAATATGTATTTTAAAAGGGAAAAAGCTGATATGTTCTACAAAAAGCTTTGAATCAGTTATAAAAGGAATAAACTTAAAAAATGTTAAAGGTATCAGGATAGAGAGAGATTCGGAATCCAATACAGTACTAACAATAACACCAATTTATGAGGAATATGCCTCACAGCTTCTAACAAGAAAACAGCAAGGATATCTAATAATCAAATTTAAGGAAGATTTCTTTAAGCATTTTCGGGTATTTTGGCTATATTTATCTCTTGTATCGTCAGTAATTTTAGGAATAATAGGCATAAGTGTAGGGCTTTCCCTCTATTACAGTATTAATGGGAATTTCCGTCTATTACAGGAACTTATAGTGACTCTTCAACACAATTTAGGAAAAAATGTAAGGAAGAAAACGGAGGAAATTATTAAATCCATAAAAATAAAGGAGTTGAAGGAATTAGCAAAACTTATTGTTTCTTTTAAAGAGAAAATTTCAGAGCTCAATGAAAGGATTAGGTATTTAGCTTTAAAAGATTCCCTTACTAATCTCTATAATAGAAATTACCTTGAATTAGTTCTGAAACAGGGATTTATAAATCTATGGAAAAGAGAAAAATTTCCTCTATCTGTTGTAATAATTGATATAGATAACTTTAAAAAAATAAACGATACATTTGGCCACAACAAAGGAGATGAAGTCTTAAGAAAATTAGGAGAAATTATAGGAAGATATATAAGAAAAGGAGACATCCCTATCCGTTATGGGGGAGAGGAATTTCTCATTATATTTCCATATACAACCAAAGAAATTGCTTTTAACATAGTCAATAGAATAAAAAGGAAATTTTCCGAAATAGACTTTGGAATAAACCAAAAATTAACCTTTAGTGCAGGCATTGCAGGATATCCAGATGATATAGACCAACCTGGAAAAATAGAAAATCTCATAAAAATCGCCGATGAGAGACTATACAAGGCTAAAAATACCGGGAAGAACAAAGCTGTAATAGATTAAGCTCTATTCAATCTCGTCCCTGATATCCTCATAGCTCTTATAATCGTCAGACTTTAAAATTCTGTCTATAAACTTATCTATATCCTCTCTATCTAAGAACGTAGCAGTTAAGAGCCTTCCCGTATACTTATCGTTCTTTATCTCCCAAAACATGTAAAACTCAGGATATATCTTTTTAATTTGACTGTAGGCAACACCGTACTTACTCGGCTTCTTGGGATTCTGCTCCAAGAAAAAGTGGTTGGGAGCCACAACGATTCTGTAGAGCTCCACACCCGTCTTCGTAACAACCTTCTGAAGTCTTATCTCGTGACTTTCAATAACCTTCATTTTCTACACCCCTTACAGAGGAAGTAATCCGTTGCAGTTTCGGGAATTTCATCTGCCTTAACGGGACCGACCTTTTTGGGCTTCACCCCTTTAGGCGGAGGAGTTCTGAGGGCTTCCTTCCTTGCCTCTATTATGTCGTTACAGTCAATGTCCCTCGGTATTTTCAATTCTTGCTTCGGATAGATTAAGTGGGGATTTCTAATTTTGTCCCTGTTAGCTTTATAGATGAGAGGCCACTGCCACGGGTCTCCGTATATGTAATCCTTAGAGGCAATTCCCCAAAGGGTATCCCCTCTTTTAACGGTATAGGTCTTCGGTAAACTCCTCCATTTCCTGAGGAGCTCCTCACACTTATTCATCCTGCTCTTTAACTCTGCAAGTCTCCTCTGAAGTGCCTCTATTTCAGCAATTTTAGCCCTTAAAGCCTCTACCTCACTTGATAACTCACCGTAACGGGACCTCAGCTCCGATTCTTTAGCCTTTAAAAGGGCAAGCTCTTCCTTGCACTTCTTCAGCTTTATCTCAAGCTCCTCTTTCTCCTTTTTAGCCTTCTGATAAGCCTCTATCAGTGACTCGGGATAGAAGGCAAAGTCAGGAGAATAAAGGACATATTTTTCTGAAGGGGACGGACAACCTGCCTGAGCCACTCCTATGCCTGTTAGTAAAGCTATGGAAAGAGCCGTTATTATCCTCCTCATCTCTACCTCCCCTCCCTTTCAAGTTCCTTTATTTGGGCTTCCAAACTCTCCTTTGAGGGAAGCTGTGAAAGCCTCATTTGAAGTTGGACTTTTTCCGTCTCAAGTTGCGAAATCTCAGATTCAAGGCGAGAAATCTCCTCTCTTACCTGTTGTTTACTCTCCTTGCAACTTTCAAGTTCTCCCTTTAAGGTCTCTATTTGCTCCTTTAAATGTTTATACTTAACGGGCAGAGGTTCCTTTACAGACTCTGCCTCGGGCTTAACTGAGCAAATACTACCAGCAAAGGCAGAACTCAAAAAGGCAAAACTAACAGAAGGAATCAGCAAAACCTTTAAAATCTTCATCTTAACCTCCCTCTCATCCTCTTAAAAAAAGTTTATCACAAAATCACTCCTTTTCCCAATTTCTCTTTTCAAAAATATAGTAAAGAACCGGAATTACCCCCAAAGTAAGGGTTGTGGATGCAAAAACGCCAAAGAGAATTGAAATTGCAAGTCCTTGGAATATGGGGTCTAATAGGATAACGGCCGAACCTACCATAGCAGCAGCAGCAGTCAGAACGATAGGTCTCAACCTGACGGCTCCGGCCTCTATAATTGAGTCTTTGAGGGGAGCTCCCTCCCTCTTTCTCATCAGGATAAAGTCAACGAGAATGATGGAGTTTCTCACAACAATACCGGCAAGGGCAATAAAACCAATCATGGACGTAGCGGTAAAGTAGGCCGTCTTACCGATTATCTGGCTCATAATCCAGTGTCCCGGAATGATACCTATCATAGTGAGGGGAATGGGAGCCATAATTATCATCGGTATTATGAATGACTGGAATTGACCAACTATCAGCAGGTAGATAAGCATGAGGGCAACTATAAAGGCCGCTCCCATATCCCTGAACGTTTCATACGTTATCTGCCACTCTCCATCCCACTTCATCTTCGGCTGAAAGTCGGTCTGAGGAATAGACGGTGGAATAAAGGAGTACTGCAGTTTATATCCGTCCGGAAGGGGATGTTTCTTTAAGTAGTCGTTGATGGCAAGAATGGGATATATTGGAGCTTCATACTTGCCTGAAACGTCGGCAATCACGTAGGAAACCGGGTGGAGGTTCTTGTGGTATATCGTCTTATCGGCAAGGACCTTCTTAACCTTAACCAACTCTCTCAACGGTATGAGTTTGCCTTCTCTATTCATAACGGAAAGTGAGAGGATTTTGTCTATATCGTCCCTCTGGCTTCTCGGAAGCCTTACAAATATGGGAACAGGGTCTGAATCGTACTGAGTATGGGCCTCAGATACAACGGCTCCCTTCAGAGCAATTCTTATCGTCTGAGCTATCTGTTCTTCTGTAACACCTGACTTCCTCGCTTTTTCCCTATTAACTATAACTTTGTACTTATAGTGGTCGGCATCAATGAGGGTATCAACATCAACAACCCCAGGAGTTTTCTTAAATATCTCCTCAACCTCTTTTGCTATCTTCCTCCTCAGTTTATCATCCTTACCGTAAATTTCGGCAACCAGAGTTGCAAGAACCGGAGGTCCTGGAGGAACTTCAACGATTTTAACGTTTGCCTCCGGATTGACAGCCTTAGCAACAGCTTGAATTTTCGGTCTCTCCTCTTTGGCTATCTCGTGGGACTGCCTCTTTCTCTCATGTTTATCGATGAGATTGATTCTTATATCGGCTACATTACCACCCTTCCTGAGGTAGTAGTGCCTTACCAATCCGTTAAAGTCAAACGGACTGGAAGTCCCGATGTAGGCTTCATAATCTGTAACTTCGGGAATTGTCTGAATGTAGTTGGCAATCGCTTTTGTTACCCTTGCCGTTTCCTCTAAGGAGGTCCCTTCCGGCATGTCTATAACAACTTGGAACTCGCTCTTGTTGTCAAAGGGAAGGAGCTTTACAACAACGGTCTTTGTAAAGAACAGTGAGACAGCTCCCACCATAAGGAGGACTATTCCTCCGAGGAACAACCACCTCTTAAGGGCCGAATCAAGCAGAGGCCTTATCAACTTATTGTAAATCTTATAGGTTCTCGTCTCCTCAAGAACGACCTTCTTCTCCTCTTTTTCTGCCTCCTTTCTTAAGAGGTAGTAGGCAGCCCACGGAGAGATGACAAAAGCCACAATGAGAGAAAAGAACATAGCAATAGAAGCATTAACGGGAATGGGCCTCATGTAGGGTCCCATCAAGCCCCTGACAAAGGCCATGGGTAGGAGGGCGGCTATGACCGTAAACGTTGCCAAAATTGTGGGATTACCTACCTCTGCAACGGCATAGATGGCCGCCTGAAGGGGAGGCATCTCCTTTAGTTTCAAGTGTCTGTGGATGTTTTCAACAACAACGATGGCATCATCAACCAAGAGTCCCAGGGTGAAAATCAGTGCAAAGAGGGTAACCCTGTTTAGAGTGTATCCCGTTAATAGGTCTATAAAGAGAGTAAGGGCAAGGGTTGACGGAATCGCAAGGGAAACTACAAGGGCTTCCTTTACTCCCAGAGTAATACCGATAAATATGACAACCGCAAATATTGCTACGCCGAGGTGGAACATGAGCTCATTGAACTTGTCCTCGGCAGTTTTACCGTAGTTTCTCGTTACCGTTACGTGAACATCATCTGGAAGCATCCTGTTCTTGATTTCATCAACCTTTTTCAAGACCCTCTCAGCTATTGTAACGGCATTGGTTCCCTTTTTCTTTGCAATTGCGACCGTAACCGCCGGAAATTGATTTCCGTGTTTTTCTATAAACTCTTTACTAACTCCCTTCTTCTCTGAATGGGGTCCAAAGCCGATAAAGACGTAGTTTTCCGGGTCTATCGGGGCTTCTGTAACCTCGGCAACATCCTTGAGATAAACTGGCTTCCCTTTATATACTGCTACAACCAAGTTCTTTAAGTCGTTAATTGTTTTTATGAATTCTCCCGCTTCAACGGGATACTCAACGTTATTTTCCGTTATGCTGCCCGCCCTAACCTGGGCATTTGCCGACTTTATAGCTTGAGCTATCTGAAGGAGCGACAGGTGATAGTCCTTCAGCTTATCCCTGTTAACAATTACCTTAAATCTCCTAACATCCCCGCCGATTATCCACGACTTTGAAACTCCCTCAACCTGTTTGAGCTGAAGGCAAAGCTCTTTTGCAATTCTCCTCAGTTCATAAGGGGTTTTATCCTCACTCCAAAGGGTTAGGGTAACTATTGGAACATCGTTAATGTCCTTTGGCTTTACGAGGGGTTGGAGAGCTCCAGGCGGAAGCTTGTCCAAGTTTGACATGAGCTTGTTGTAGAGTTTAACGAGGGAGTCCTCCATATCCTCGTTAACCTTAAACCTTGCAATGATGAGGGACATTCCGGGCTTTGAAACGGAGTAAACGTAATCAATCCCCTTTATTTCCCATATGAGCTTTTCAAACCTCGTTGATATTTTCCTCTCAACCTCCTTTGCCGTAGCTCCCGGATAGGGAATGAAGATGTCAATCATCGGAACAACTATTTGGGGGTCCTCCTCCTTGGGGGTGAGGACTGCAGCAAAGACGCCGATAATGAGGGATGCCAAAAGAAACAGGGGAGTAAGTTTAGAGGTTATAAATCTCTTTGCAATGTTTCCCGCTATTCCGAGGTTGATGTTTTTCATCAGTTACCCCTCTATCCTTGCACCGTCTACTAAGTTGTTGACGTTGGTTACAGCTATGACTTCTCCGGGATGGAGTCCGGAGAGAACAACTACACTGTCACCGATGGTTTCACCCGTTTTGATAACCCTCAAGTGGGCAATGCCGTCTTTAACGACAAAGACGTATTCAACGGCTCCTACCCTAAATACTGCAGATTTAGGAATAACAAGGGCTTTAACTTGAGACACGGGAAACTTAACGACTGCGTAAGTTCCCGGAACTTCGTTAAAGTCCTTTATAGCAATCTTGATTCCAAACTTGTGGGAAATTGGGTCGGAGCTCCTGTCAACCTCAACAACCTTCCCGAAATATGCCTTTCCTCTCACTACTACGCTAACCTCGTCCCCTACCTTTAACTTTCCAAAGTAGGAATCATCAATAAATGCCCTGACCAAGGGGGGATTTTCTCCGAGGCTGAAAACGGGAGTCTTTGGCGAGACTAAATTACCCTCATCAACCAACTTTTTAAGGACGAAACCGTCAAAGGGAGACTTTAACTTTGTGTAGGAGAGGAAGGCCCTTGCCTTCTTCAATCCGGCCTCTATTTCTTCCCTCTTAGCAATCAAAACCTTCTTCTTCTGCTTTATTTGGGATTCCTTGGCAAGTATCGCCTCAAAGTTGGCCTTTGCCGCCTCGTACTGGGCCTTTACCTCGTCAAACTTCTGCTTGGAAACCGCCTCAGCCTCCAATAGATTCTTAAATCTCCTGTATGTTTTCTCTGCAAGTTCAAGGTTTGCCCTCGCAGCCTTTTTCCTCGCCTCAACTTCCCTGAGAGCTCTATCCAACTCTTTAAGTGAAGCATTAATCTCCCTGATACCTGCAAGGGCTCTCTCAACGTCGGGCTTAATGTCTGAACTGTCAATGAGGGCCAATACCTGTCCCTTTTTAACCCTGTCTCCGGCCTTAACTTTTACCTTTATCAAGTAACCTACAACTTTCGGTGAAACAAAGGCCTCTCTCTTTGGAATAACGTATCCCGAAAAGGAGACTTCCTCATTAATGCCCAAAA
>CAZEDJ010000001.1:9939-41570 GCA_964511045.1 uncultured bacterium | reverse complement strand
AATCCGTATTCGGCAAACTTTGCTATGTCGTCAAAGAGCTTTTCTATCTTTTCCTTTGGATATCCCCTCTCAACGGCACGTGATACAAATATTCCCCTCTGCTCCTCCATGATTTCCTTTTTCTTCTTTCCCATTGCCCGCCTTAGGAGGTCTGCCTCTCCTAAAGAGTATCCCGCAAGGACGTTTGCAATCTGCATTATCTGTTCTTGGTAGATGAAGAGTCCGTAAGTCTCCTTCAGTATCGGCTCAAGCTCCGGAAATATGTAGTCAACCTCCTCAAGGCCGTGTTTTCTCCTTATGTAGCTTTCGGCCATTCCCGAGTTTAGAGGCCCCGGGCGGTACAGGGCAACGAGGGCAATTATGTCCTCAAACACTGTGGGCTTTAACCTCTTCATGAGGTTTCTCATGCCGTTTGATTCAAGCTGGAATACCCCTATCGTGTTTCCCTCCTGAAGGAGCTTGTAGGTCTTCTCGTCGTCAAGGGGGAGCTCCGTCGGGACTATCTTTACTCCGTGTCTCTCCTCAATGAGCTTGATTGTCCTGTCTATGATTGTCAGCGTTTTGAGTCCTAAGAAGTCCATCTTTAGGAGCCCGAGTGACTCAACCTGCCCCATGTCGTACTGTGTTGTGATGTCCCCGTCCTTGCTCTTGGCGAGGGGAATGAAGTTCGTAAGGGTTTCCGGGGCTATTACGACGCCTGCTGCGTGGACTCCTGTCTGCCTTGCAAGCCCTTGGAGTCTCTTTGCTATTTTTACGAGCCTCTCTACCGTTTCGTCCTTCTCTATGAGCTCCTTTATCTCTGGAGCTCTCTCAACCGCTTCCTCAACGGACTTGGCGTCGTTAGGAATGAGCTTTGCAATCTTGTCCACTTCCTTTGCGGGAATTCCCAAAACCCTCCCGACGTCCCTGACCACCATCTTCGTCTTCATAGTTCCGAAAGTGATAATTTGGCAGACCTTGTCCTCTCCGTACTTTTCCCGAACGTACTGAATAACCCTGTCCCTTCCGTCCTGACATATGTCAACGTCTATGTCGGGCATCGTTACCCTTTCGGGATTGAGGAACCTCTCAAAGAGGAGGTTAAACTTTAGAGGGTCTATGTCCGTAATTCCTACTGCATAGGCAACGAGGGAGCCTGCGGCTGAGCCCCTTCCCGGTCCCACGGGGATTCCGTTCCTCTT
This sequence comes from uncultured bacterium, assembly GCA_964511045.1. Taxonomy (GTDB): domain Bacteria; phylum Aquificota; class Aquificia; order Desulfurobacteriales; family Desulfurobacteriaceae; genus Balnearium. Next base: position 40,389 of record CAZEDJ010000001.1, on the reverse strand, counting down.
GGCCCAGTTTATGAAGTCCCAAACGATGAGGAAGTAACCGGGGAATCCCATGTTGTTTATTATTTCCAGCTCGTGGTTGAGCCTCTCGTAGTACTTCTTTACGGTCTCTCCGTCACTTATTCCCCGTTCCCTCAGTCTCCTCTCAAGCCCCTTTTCTGCCAACTCCCTCAGGAAACTTTCATAGGTATAACCTTCCGGAACGGTGTACTTGGGAAGCAGGTACCCTTTATTTTCAAAGGTCTCAAGTTTCTCCTCTACTCTCTCTGCAACCTTTAAGGTGTTAAAAACGGCGTAGGGAACCTCTCTGAATACCTCCATCATCTCCTTTGCGTTTTTAAAGTAAAACTCCCTGCTGGGGAACCTCATTCTCTTTTCGTCAGAGAGCTTCTTCCCGGTCTGCAGACAGAGGAGAACGTCGTGGGCCTCCCAGTCTTCCCTGTTGAGGTAGTGGGCGTCGTTTGTTGCAACCACGTCAATGTCCAGTTTCCTTCCCAACTCTATCAGGAACTTGTTTGCCCTTTCCTGTTCCGGAATTCCGTGGTACTGAACCTCCAAGAAGAAGTCCTCTCCAAAGAGCTCCTTGTACCACTTTGCAGCCCTCTCTGCCTCCTCCTCCCTTCCTGTTAGGTAAAGGAGGGGAACCTCCCCTTGGATGCATGCCGAAAGGGCAATCAGCCCTTCGCTGTACTTCTCAAGGACCTCCTTGTCAATTCTCGGCTTATAGTAAAAGCCCTCAACGAAACCTATTGAGCTCAACTTCATGAGGTTCTTTAGTCCCTTATCGTTCTTTGCCAGGAGGATGAGGTGGTAGGCTCCCTTCTCTCCCTCTTTCCTGTCAAAGCGCGAACCCTTTGCAACGTAAAACTCCTGCCCGATTATCGGCTTTATTCCTGCTTCCCTGCACGTTTTATAGAGCTCATACGAGGCGTACATGTTTCCGTGGTCTGTTACCGCAACGGCCGGCATTCCGTATTCCTTAGCCTTCTCAACTAAGTCCTTTATCTTTATTGCCCCGTCAAGGATGGAGTACTGAGAGTGGAGGTGAAGGTGAACAAAGTCTCCGGCTTTTACCATTTCGTCTCCCTTTATCCGTGCTTGGTTTTAAAAAATTATTCTAAACTTTCCCGGCAACAATTTTGATTGCTCGGATTTATTGTTAAAATCAGTCTCACAAAGCGGGAGATTGGTATGGAGTTTCAAAGGGGTCGTTTAGCGGACTTTACCTTCGGTAAGGTAGCCCTTCTATCGGTTATCCTCGTTGTCCTCATCCTCATTTCCCTCTTTCTCGTCCTCTACGGAGAGTCTGGGCTGGCCATTCAGAAGTTCGGCGTCTGGAAGTTTATAACCTCAACCGTTTGGAATCCCCCTAAGGAGGAGTTTGGCGGAGCTCCGGCCATCTTCGGCAGCGTTGTAAGTACGATAATCTCCATATTCATTGCAGTTCCCGTTGCCGTTGGAATAGCAATATTTCTAACCGAGATAGCTCCGCACTCTCTGAGGACGCCCGTTGGCGTTGCAATAGAGCTCCTTGCCGCGATTCCGAGCATTATCTACGGTATGTGGGGACTCTTCTTCTTTGCTCCCGTAATGAGGGATGAGATTCAGCCGGTAATCCATGCAACTTTAGGAAAGCTCCCCGTGGTCGGAAGTTGGTTTTCGGGCTACACTCCCGGAATAGGACTCCTCACGGCATCAATAGTCCTCTCCATAATGATTCTCCCCTATACGGCCGCAATCTCAAGGGATGCCTTTAAGATGGTTCCGGACATTTTGAAGGAATCGGCCTACGCCCTTGGAGCTACAAAGTGGGACGTTATGAAGAGCGTAGTCATTCCCTATGCAAAGTTGGGGGTTGTTGGGGGAGTTATCCTCTCTTTGGGTAGAGCCCTCGGGGAGACTATGGCAGTTACGTTTGTTATGGGAAATCAGCCGGTTATTCCCAAGTCCCTTTTGGAGCCTGCAACTTCAATAACCGTTACCTTGGCAAACGAGTTTACTGAGGCCGATACGGACATATACCTTTCAAGCCTCTTTTACCTGGCCCTCATCCTTCTGATTATGAGCTTTTTGGTCATAGTTATCGGAAAGTTTGTCTTCCTGAAAAAGGTTGAGAGGTAGGGTGTGGATGCCGTCCAGAGGAGAAAGTTAGTTAATAAGGTCGTTTTGGTTCTCTCAACCCTTGCTGCCCTCTTTGGAATAGTTTGGCTCTTTTGGATACTCGGAACACTTTTTTACAAGGGATTTTCAACCCTGTCACTGGAGGTTTTCATCGGTGACCCTCCGGCTCCGGGAGACAATACCGGAGGACTCAAGCACGCCATCGTTGGCCAAACCCTGATAGTTTTGACGGCATCGGTGATAGGTATTCCGCTCGGCATTCTTGCGGGAACTTACCTTTCGGAGTATGGAGGAAGGGGGAGATTGGCAAATTTCGTGAGGGACCTTTCAGACATTCTCATGAGCGTTCCCTCAATAGTGATAGGTACCTTCATCTATGCAATTTTGGTTAAGCCCGTAGGCCACTTTATGGGGATTGCCGGAGCTCTCTCCCTCGCAATCATGATGGTTCCAATCATTCTGAGAACGACGGACGACATGTTGAGGATGGTTCCGCCGGAGCTCCGAGAGGCCGCCTATGCCCTTGGAGCTACAAAGTTCAAGGTGATAAAGGATGTCGTTTACAGGGCTGCCATAACCGGAATCCTTACGGGTGTAATACTCTCGGTTGCAAGGATAGGCGGAGAGACTGCTCCTCTCCTATTTACTTCGTTTAACAACAACTTCTTTACGCTCAATATGTTTCAGCCTATGGCTTCCCTAACCGTCACGATGTACGATTATGCAATGAGTCCCTACAAATACTGGCAGGACTTGGCTTGGGCCGCTGCAATTATCCTGACCGTCGGGGTTCTCGGTGCAAACATCATCGGAAGAGTAATTACCCACTACAAGTTTAAGAAATAGGAGGATTTAATGGCCTTTGTTATAGAGCCTTCAGAGCCTATAAAAATTGTCGTTGATAATCTCAACTTCTTCTATGGAGACGTTCACGTTCTGAAGGACATCTCCTTTAAGATTCCCGAAAAGAGGGTTACTGCCCTCATCGGTCCCTCCGGTTGCGGAAAGACGACGCTTCTCAGGTGTTTCAACAGAATGCACGACCTCTACCCGGGAAACAGGTATGAGGGGAGAATTCTCCTTGACGGAGAGAACATCTTAGACCCGGGATACGATGTAATAAAGTTGAGAATGAAGGTAGGAATGGTCTTTCAGAAGCCTACTGCCTTTCCCATGTCCATCTTTGATAACGTTGCCTACGGTTTGAGGCTCCAGGGAATAAAGAATAAGAGGGAGATTGAGGAGAGGGTGGAAAAGGCATTGAGGGATGCTGCCCTTTGGGAGGAAGTAAAGGACAAGCTCCACAAGCCTGCCAGTGCCCTTTCCGGAGGTCAGCAGCAGAGGTTATGTATAGCGAGGGCCATTGCCGTAGAGCCGGAGGTTCTCCTCTTTGATGAGCCCACTTCGGCGCTTGACCCCATATCAACGGCTAAGATAGAGGAGCTTGTCGTGAGCTTTAAGGATAAGCTTACGGTTCTCATCGTTACCCACAACATGCAGCAAGCCGCAAGGGTTTCAGACTACACGGCATTCATGTATTTGGGAGAGTTAATAGAATTTAACAGGACAGAAGACCTGTTCGTTAAGCCTAAGGAAAAACTCACAGAGGATTACATCACCGGAAGGTTCGGATAATAAAATTATCCTAATCTTTTGAATTTACGGATTGTTTACAAAACTTTTACAATTTGGTAATATAACCTTTACCAATCGGAAAAGGGGATGAGAGATGCTGTACAACTTTATCGTTTTTGTGATTGTTATGGCGATTGCCGGACTCTCCCTGTGGGTTTTATCGGTTGCAGTGGCCCCTAAGAGTCCCCATCCGGTAAAGGAGGACACTTACGAGTGTGGTTTGCCGGCTCCTGAGCCGATAATTTCAAGTGTCAACTTTCAGTATTACTTCTACGCAATAATCTTCATTGCAATGGACATAGCGGGCGTCTTCTTCGTCCTCTACTCCATCGGAAAGGGTGACCCGAAGTTCGGTTGGATTTTCATACTCTTCTCCCTTCTCCTCATGATTCCGCTTACCTACATAATGGTCGGAGGAAACAGGAGATGATTTTAAAGTTCTTTGACTGGAGTAGGTCAAACTCCCCTTGGGGGGTTCACTTCTGTAGCGGTTGCTGTTCCTTGGAAGTTCTTGCCCTTATGGGACCGAGGTTTGACTGGGAAAGGTACGGATTCATGATGACTCCAAGTCCCCGTCAGGCGGACTTCATAATAGTTACGGGCCTCGTCTCAAGAAAGGTTCTTCCCGTTCTCCTGAGGGTTTACCAGCAGATGCCCGAACCCCGGTATGTCTTTGGAATGGGCGCCTGCGCTGCCGGAGGGGGACCTTACTGGGACTCCGACTTTGTTGCCGTTGACGTTTCGCAGTACATACCCTTTGACGTCTTTGTAGCAGGTTGTCCTCCAAATCCTGAGGCGACCCTTGAGGGACTCCTGAGGCTCAAGGAGATAATCTTTAGGGATAGGGAAAACGCTGCAAAGAGGTATCCGAACAGGATGGAGGAAATCCAGTACTGAGGTGCGGAATGTTAGAGGAGATAAAGGAGAGAATAAGTTCAGAGTTCGGCTTTGAGTGTGAACCTTACGATACCAATATGCTTTTGGTAAAGGCTGACAAGGAGAGAATAAGGGAGTTTCTCACCTTTTTGAAGGAGAACGGCTTCTCTTACGGGCACGCGGTTTCGGTTGTTGACTATACACCAAAGGGAGAGGGTTTTCAGGTTAACTACGTCGTTGAGGATGTCGTCAATAAAAAGCTGATTATGGTGAGAGTGGAGCTCCCGGCCGACAACCCTTCAATCCCGAGCGTTTACGATATCTACTATCCGTTTTTAGCCCACGAGAGGGAAGCCTGGGAAATGTTTGGAGTTGAATTTGTTGGCCACCCGAGGCTTGAGGTAATGCTCCTTCCAGAGTGGGCGGAAGGGTGGTTTCCCCTCAGAAAGTCCTACGACTTCAAGAAACACAGAAAGCCAAGTAAGGAGAAAAAGTAATGGGGAATGCTACGAGCATAAGCTTGGCAGGTTACACGTTTGTCGTTGAGGAGACGAAAGAAGTGTCTGGTGAGGATTTGGGACTCCTTCAGGAGAAACTCCTTCAGCTGAACTGGGGAGTCCAGCACCCGGCATCCGGCCCCATGAGGTTAAAGGTCTGGGTTGACGGTGATGAGGTGGTAAAGGTTGACCCAGACATCGGTTACGTTTTGAGGCTCCTTGAAAAGTTGGTCGAGTACAGGAGCTGGATAAATGCAATAGTTAACGTTGAAAGGGCGTGTTTTATAGATAACTTCGGAACGATGACCGGCTATTCCATTGCAGCTGAAAGGATTGCGGGCGTTGAAGTTCCTAAGAAGGCCGACTACGTTAGAACGATTCTCTGTGAGGGCGGAAGGATTGTCAGCCACTTGATAGGTCTTGGGGGATTTATAGGTGTTTTAGGAGTCCATACGCCTATGCAGTGGGCACTTATTGCCCGTGAGAAGTTCTTGGATGCCTTTGAGGTCTATTCTGGTCAAAGGATAGCAACGGCTTCAATAGTTCCCGGTGGGGTCAGGTACGAACCTACCGGTGCCTTTATAGAGAAAATGATTATTGCCGTTGATTTCCTTGAGAAGGAGTTCATTCCGAGGTTCGGTGAAGTCTTTGTTGATAACCCTACGCTGAAGCTCCGTTCTCAAGGGGTTGGAGTTATTCCGAGGGAGAGGGCAATTGAGTTGGGGCTTGCGGGTCCTGCTTTAAGGGCATCGGGAGTTTCCTCTGATGTAAGGAAGGACTACCCTTACGCTGCATACGGTGAGTTGGACTTTAATGTGATTACGAAGGAAGAGGGAGATTCTTACGCAAGGTATTTGGTTATATGGGAGGAGCTAAAGGAGTCTGCAAGGATAATCAGACAGGCAATTGAGGGAATGCCCGAGGGAGACTGGAGGACGAAATTTCCCGTTAAAGTTCCCCCCGGAGAAGCCTATGTTAACGTTGAATGGGCCAGAGGATGTTTCGGATTTCACCTCGTAAGTGACGGGGGGATGGGTCCTTACAGGTTGAAGATGAGAGCTCCCTCCTTTGCAAACCTCTGGGCGATGCCCGAGATTATGAAAAACGTTAAGCTCGCCGACGTTCCGGTAATATTTGCTTCACTCTACATGTGCCACGGTGATATAGACAGGTAGGAGGAGAGTATGGAAGCTTGGCTTAAGGCGATATTCTTCCCCGGTTTCCTCTTTCTCTTGATAGTTTTCCTGATGATTTTCTACTTAGAGAGGAAGGTCCTTGCCGATGTCCACCTGAGGACGGGACCTTACTACGTGGGAAAGTGGGGGCTCCTTCAGACGACTGCCGATGTCTTTAAGCTTCTTCAAAAGGAGTTTATTATCCAGAGAAGGGCAAATAAGCTCCTCTTTTCCCTCATTCCCTTTGTGGCCTTTCTGATGGTTGCAGTTCTCATAGCATTTATTCCCTTTTCAGAGCACAGCTACATAGTCAGCACGAGTTTTGACCTCTTAATAGTCCTTGCCCTCGTTACTGGAATGCCTCCGGTCTTCTTCTATGCAGGTTGGGCTTCAAAGAGTAAATACTCCTTCATAGGAGGGCTCAGGGTCGTTAACCAGATGATTTCCGGAGAGATTCCGCTCTGGCTTTCGGCCTTGGCAGCAGCGGTCTTCTTTGGAACGCTCAACCACTTGGAAATCGTCCATAAGAGCTCACTCTTGAGCTTCTTGGTTTTAATTCCCGCCTTCCTCATCTTTATTACTGCAACGCTCATCGTTACAGATAGACCTCCATTTGACATTCCGGAAGCCGAGCAGGAGATTGTTTACGGTTTCCTCACTGAGTTTGGCGGATTTAACTATGCTATCTTAGTTCTCTCAAAGCTGGTTGAGCTCTTTGCCCTCTATTCCGTTGCTGTTGTCCTCTTTCTCGGAGGCTTTAAAGGACCTATCCTTCCCGGAGTTCTGTGGTTCTTCATAAAGGTTTCTCTACTCTACATCTTTACCTTCGTTGTTAGGGCTTCAACTCCCCGTATAAGGATGGACCAGCTCTTGAGGTTTTGTTGGAAGGTTTTAACGCCTTTAGCTTTGTTGAACTTGGCCTTTGTAATACTCGTAAAAATCTTCATCTCTTAAGGAGAGAGGTATGGAAGCAAAGGATGCTCTAAAGATACCGATAGAGGCTACGAAGAAGGTCATGAGGGTAACGAAAGCCCTCTTTGCCCCTAAGGCCACTGAAATTTGGTGGGACAAGGGGATAAGGAGGGAGCTCCGCTATCGCGGAAAGCACGTGATAAATGCGGAGCTCTGCATAGGTTGCGGTATGTGTGCAAGGGCATGTCCCGTTAACTGTATAGACATGGTTCCGACCGGCGTTAAGAAGCCGAGGGCTATTCCTAAGGTTCGTGGAAATGAGTGTATGTTCTGCGGCCTCTGTGAGGATGCGTGCCCTACGAAACCAGAAAAGGCCATAAAGCTGACAGATTACTACTCAATGATAATTGAGCCTGCAACTTGGGACAATTTAACAAAGTTTGTTATTGAGCCTGAAAATGTTGAGGAGGCAATTGAAAAAGCCAAAAAGATGGAGGAGTTGATAGAGAAGAAAAAGCAGGAAGCCCTAAAGAAAAAGCAGGCTCAGGCTAAAAAGGAGAAAGGAGAGGGGTAATGGGTAACGTCTACTTTTGGGTCATTTATGCTGTAATAATTGCCTCTGCAATTGTTGCCCTTGAGGCTTCGTCCCTCCTTTGGGCGGCGGTTTCCTTCGTAGTTCTCCTCTCTGAGATTGCCCTCGTTTACTTAGGACTCAGCATGCCCGTCCTCGGGGGGGTTCAGTTGGCAATCTACGCTGGAGGAGTAACGATTCTGGTTCTCTTTGCAATTATGATGATAGGTGAGAGTTATAAGAAACCTCCCGGAAAGGCCGTAAGGGCAATCGTCGTCAGCCTGTTCCTCCTCATAGTGGGAACTGTCTTCTCGTTCTTCTCCGCCATAGATACTTTTCCATTTAAGGTTTATGAGACCTCCTATTTGGGAACGGTTTTCGTTGAAAAGTATTCCTTCTTTACGATAGTTTTGGGATTCATCGTTGCGGCAATACTCTACATGGGTAATGCAATCATTACGAAGAAGAGGGAGGCTAAGTAATGCTTTTAGAGGCTGATGTTCACGCTTATCTCTTTCTCTCCTTTTCTCTGCTTGCGGTAGGTGTGTACGGTCTCCTCTCAAGGAAGTCTGTCATAAGGATGCTCTTTGCCGTTGAAATGATTATAAATGCTGCCAATCTCAACTTTGCAATCTTTGCCGCTCAGAGAAACGTTGACGGGGAGATATTTACCTTCTTTACCATCGGGCTTGCTGCCCTTGAAGCGGCCGTGGGCTTGGCAATAGTTATCGTCTTTTACAAGAGATTTGGAGAGGTCATTCCCTCAAAAATTAGGAACCTGAGGTGGTAGGTATGGAGAAGGTGGTCTATACGACGATAGGGATTTTCTTCCTCGGAAGCATTCTCTCCTTCTTAGTTGGCAAGTTTACTGAAAAGTGGAACTCCTTTTGGGTAGCAGCTTTAACGGGATTGGCGGGTTTCCTTCTTACCTGCTACATTGCCGTTAATATGGGAGAAGGTCCTATCGTTCACGAGTTTAACTGGTTTACCTTCGGCTCCTTCAAGGTTCCCCTCGGTATATACGTTGACAATTTGGCACTGGTAATGGCTCTGATAGCTACGGGAATCGGCTTTTTGGACATTGTCTTTTCAAAGGGCTACATGGAGGAAGACGAGTCTCCGGAGAGATACTACTTTGAAAAGCTCTTCTTTATCGGTTCTATGGTCGGGCTCGTCTTCGTGAGCAACTTGGTCGGCCTCTACATCTTCTGGGAAGGCGTAGGTCTTTGCTCTTACCTTCTCATAGGCTACTGGTACTGGAAAAAGAGTGCGGCTGAAGCAGCCCTCAAGGCGTTTGTTATGACGCGATTCGGTGATGTCTTTATGCTTGCAGGAATTATCGTTGCTTGGGTACTTCTTGGAACGATAAACTTTCAGGACTTAAATGCCCTTGCCGTTGCCGGGGCTTTCAGTGTTAAGTTGGGCCTTTTAATTTCAATTCTCATATTTATCGGTGCCGTTGGGAAGTCGGCTCAGTTCCCTCTCTTCCCTTGGCTCCTTGACGCCATGGAGGGTCCTACGACCGTTTCGGCACTCATTCACGCCGCTACGATGGTTAATGCCGGCGTTTACTTGGTTGCAAGGATGTTTCCCTTCTTTGACTACTCACATGCCCTCATCGTTGTGGCTGCCGTTGGAGCTCTCTCTGCATTCATAGCTGCTACGGGAGCTCTCGCCCACACCGAAATAAAGAAGATTCTTGCATTTTCAACAATGGAGCACCTTGCCCTCATGTTTGTTGCCCTAGGCGTGGGTTCTGCTGCCGCTGGAATCTTCCACCTCATGAACCACGCCATCTTTAAGGCCTTACTCTTTCTTGCCGCCGGTGCAGTTATCCACATGACACACCACCAAAAGGATGCCTTTAAGTTGGGCGGTTTGATGAGGTATATGCCTCAAACTGCCTTCCTCTTTTTGGTGGGTATCCTTGCCCTTGCCGGAGTTCCTCCCTTTAACGGTTTCTTCAGTAAAGACTGGATACTTGCTGCGGTTTACGAGTTCGGAAATCCCTTCATATTTGGTTTAACCTTTGTAGCTGCCGTTCTCTGTATTGCTTACGGCTTTAGGCTCTGGTTTGTGGTTTTCACCGGAGAGCCTTCGGAGTATTCAAAGAAGGCCCGCGAGGCCTATCCGATTATGCTCATTCCACTGTACGTTTTGGCCTCCTTAACGATTTTGATTCCGTTCTTTAAGGAGAAGATAATTCACTATCTCTTTGGAGAGGTCCACGAACCCTTTATTCTCAATCTACTCGTTGCCACGCTTACCGTAATGTTTATCCTCTTTGGAATCGTATTCCTCATCTACTACAAGAGGGTCATAAACACCGTTAAGTTCCTTTCACATCCGATAGGTAAAGCGGTTAACGAGTTTCTCTACAAGGGATGGCTCGTTGATGATGGAATAAAGTGGCTCTGTAGAAATGTCTTTTACGGTTCAATGGCTAAAGCCGTTGAGTGGGTGGACATTAAGGTCGTTGACGGTGCCGTTAACGGAACCGCAAGGCTCTCTCTTTCCTGCTGGGACAAGTGTAGGAAGATTCAAACCGGAGACCTTATAGATTACCTGACCTACTTTGTGGTTGGTGTAGTAACGATATACATCCTTACTCTGTTTATTTAAGGGGGAGTAGATGGTTTTGTTGAGTATGATTCTCTTACCCGTTGTTGTTGCTCCTCTGGCCTGGATAGGAGAGAAGCTGAACAGGGACCTGCCCAAGTATCTCTCTCTTGCGGTGGGTATTTTTCTTGCCCTCTGTACCCTCTACTTAATCGTTTACTATCCCGGTAAGGGTTTTGCATTTGAGGAGTTTTATAGGATTTACCCTCCCTTTGACTTTAACCTCCACCTGGCCGTTGATGGGATTTCAATCGTTTTATTGGGAATAACGGCCTTTCTCTCAATAACCGTTACTCTCTCCTCGTGGAACATTGAAAGGCCTGGGGCCTACTTTTTCCTAATTCTCCTCTTTTTGGGTCCCATGGTAGGTGTTTTCGCATCACTCAATCTCCTGTGGTTCTTCATATTCTGGGAGTTTACGCTCGTTCCTATGTTCTTCCACATAGGAATATGGGGAGCCGAAAATAGAATTTACGCTGCAATGAAGTTCTTCATTTATACGCACTTGGCGAGCGTTTTCCTCCTTTTGGGAATTATCGTTCTCTACCTCTCTGCCCATACCTTTGAGTTTGAGAAGTTGCTCAACGTTCACCTTGACCCCTCTGTTGCAAAGTTGGTCTGGATTCTGATGTTTATCGGTTTTGCCGTTAAGATGCCCGTTGTTCCGTTCCATACGTGGCTTCCGGATGCCCACGTTCAAGCTCCCTCTCCCATCTCCGTCTTCCTTGCCGGGCTTCTCCTTAAAATGGGGGCTTACGGCCTTTTAAGGTGGGAAATCTTCCTGTTCCCCTCCGTGAGCAAGTTCTTTGCTCCCCTAATGGCCTTTATAGCCCTTTTAACGATTTTCTATGCCGGGTTCAGGGCTCTCGCAGAGGACCACATAAAGAGGATGGTGGCCTACTCAAGTATTAACCACATGGGATTTGTCCTTTTAGGTCTTTCTGCCATAACTGCTGCCGGAATCTCGGCTGCCATCTATGAGATGGTGGGTCACGCCTTGGTTATATCCCTTCTCTTTATGATTGCGGGTTACATCCACCACAAGACTCATACTTGGTACATATCTGAGCTTGGCGGTATTATGAAGAGGATTCCGGGACTAATGACTATGTTTGTCATTGGTGTCCTTGCTGCCGTTGGTCTTCCCGGAACGGCCGGCTTTGTAGGTGAGATTTCCGTTATGGTTGCGGCCTTTGAGTACTATGGGTGGATAATGATAATCGTTCCGCTTGCTGGAGCTCTCAGCGCCGGTTTCTTTATGTGGATGCTCCAGAGGGCCGTTTTTGGTCCCCTCAGGGAGAGCTTAAAGGGCTTGAGCTCACTGAAGGAGCTCCCCCTCATTGAAAACATTCCTTTAGCTATGTACATAGCTGCATTTATCATCATCGGAATTGTTCCGAGTTTGGTCTTTAATCTCTACAATCCAGTTGTGAATGCATTTGCACAACTTTTTCAATAGGGGGTAACAGGTGAACGTCAATTACTTAGCAGCTACAATGATACTGGCTCTCACTGGAGCCTTTCTGCCGGTTATAAATAGGATTTTCAGGATTACGGGAATTCAAGGAGCCGTTATTTCCTCCATAGGTTATATCGTCTCACTCTTCCTAATTCTCATTTCCGGAAAGGGTAAGACGATTCTCAACAGCTTCTTTACCACAGACTCGGTTTCCATACTCGTCGGCTCTCTCGTTCTCGTTTCCTCCTGGATGCTGATGCTTGTCGTGTTTTGGATAACGGAAAAGGACAAGTTCGTTAATGAGCTCATCTCTGCCCTCATGATTTCTACGGCCGGAGCTCTCCTCCTGATAAGTGCAGACAACTTCATATCCCTCGTAATTGCGATGGAGCTCATGACTATGCCGACCTACCTCATGGTTCTCTTTTCCTTTGACGACAAGTCCTTTGAGGCCGGTGTAAAGTACTTTTTTAACGGAGCTCTCGCCGTCGGCTTTATGCTCTTTGGAATTTCACTTCTCTACGGTTTAACGGGAAGCTTTGACTTTTCTGCCTTAGTTAAAAACCTCTTTTCCGACCCCCTCGTTGCCCTTGCGGCTGTCTTCATCTTTGCAGGATTCGGCTTTAAAATCACCGCCTTTCCCTTCCACTTCTGGGGTCCCGACGTTTACGACGGGACCTGTCCCGGAGTTGCTGCCCTTTTAACCGGTGTTTCAAAGAGTGCTGCCTTTATAGGTCTTATGAGGGTCATTTTTGAGGCCCTTCCGGTTATTTCGGGAAAGTTCTCACTTATCCTTGCGATAATAGCTGCCCTTACAATGACGATAGGTAACCTCTTAGCCCTTGCCCAGAGGAGAGTTTCGCGAATTCTCGCCTACTCCTCGGTTGCCCATGCCGGGTACACACTCGTTGCCTTTGCTGCCCTTTCCGTTCCCCTTAGCGTAACGGGTATCATCTACCACTCGGTTGCCTACGTCTTTATGAAGACTGCGGCATTCCTCTGTTTTGCCCTCTTCCTGTTTGTATGGGGAGCAAGGACAATGGAGGATTACAAGGGACTCGGAAAGAGGGAGCCCCTTTTGGGAGCTCTCTTCCTAATCTTCCTCTTTTCGCTTGCTGGAGTTCCCCCGATGGCCGGTTTCATAAGTAAGGTCTTTGTCTTTACTGCTGCGGTTAACGCCGGAATGACCTGGCTTGCCCTCGTGGGTCTTTTAAACAGTGCCTTTTCAGTGGCGTACTACATTTGGATTGCCAAGCAGATGTACTTAGAGGAGCCTACGATTGATAAGCCTAAAAACGTGTCTCCTAATAAGGACTTAATTCTCATTCCCTTAACGGTTATGGCCCTCTTTTTGATAGTTTTAGGAGTTTGGATTAGTCCCGTTGTGGACGCTTCCCTTTCCTACATCCAGAAGTTGGGATTTTAGGGGATTTTCGTCCCCTTTTTCCTTATAATTTTCAATGAAAAATTCGGTTATTGAGGAGTCTTTGTGTTTGTAAGGGACCTCTATAAGCTTCCGATTGGAGCTCCATTCTCCGGGTTCTTTGTGATAGAACACGCTGAGATAAAGAAACACAGAACGGGCGAGCCCTTTCTCCGATTGGTTCTCTCCGACAAAACGGGAACTTTTAATGCCCTCTGGTGGAAACCTCCTAAGGATGCGGATTTAACTCAATTCAAAAAGGGTGATGTTGTTTTCGTTTCGGGAAACATTGAGTACTTTAACGGTCAGCTTCAACCAAAGCTAACTGAGATAAGGGTTGCTTCTCCCTCGGAGTACGACTCTAAAAAGTTTATATGTGAGTCAAGGTTTTCCCTTGATGAACAGTTTACGGAGCTCCTTGAAGTCATAGACACTGTAAAAAACCCCCACCTCAAGTCCCTCCTTGAGTCCTTTTTCTACGATGACAGCTTCGTTGAAAAGTTTTTAAAAACACCTGCTGGAAAGACCATACACCACGCGTGTATAGGTGGCCTTTTGGAACACACCCTCGGAGTTTTGGAAATTTGTGAGACCGTAGCAAAGAGATACAAGAGCATAGATAGGGACTTACTGGTAACTGCTGCAATTCTGCACGACGTAGGAAAAATTCACGAGTACAGTGTTGGCATATCTATAGACAGAACGACAAAGGGCATTCTCTTAGGTCACCTCTACATGAGCTGTGAGATGGTCTCACTTAAAATATCACAAATTCCCGACTTTCCCGAGGACTTAAAGGTAAAGTTGCTCCACTGCATTCTCTCCCACCACGGTGAGTACGAACACGGTTCTCCTAAGAAGCCTAAAACCCTTGAGGCAGTTGCCTTGGCCTATGCCGATGCCTTAGACTCAAGGGTTAAGGGATTTGAGGAGTTTATAGAGAGGGAGCTTGGGAGCGGTAAGGGATGGACTAAGCGCCACTTTGCATTTGAAGTTCCAATATTCTTTGACGGGGAGATAAACTATGGAGAGTAAGAAGCCTTTAACTTACAAGGATTCAGGAGTTGATATAGAGGCCGGAGAGAGGTTGGTTGACAGGATAAAACCCTTTGCAAGGAAGACCTTTGACGAAAACGTTCTTTCGGGTATAGGCGGGTTTGGAGCGGGCTACCTCGTTCCAAGAGGTTACAAAGAGCCTGTTTTGGTTTCGGGAACCGACGGAGTGGGGACAAAGCTGAAGGTAGCCCAAATGGCAAACGTTCACGATACTGTCGGGATAGACCTCGTAGCTATGTGCGTCAACGACATATTAACAGTGGGAGCAAAGCCACTGTTCTTCTTAGACTACTTTGCAACGGGGAAATTATCCGTTGATGTTGCTGCTGATGTCGTGAAGGGAATCGCAAGGGGGTGTGAAATTGCCGGTTGTTCCCTCATAGGCGGTGAAACGGCCGAGATGCCGGACTTCTATCCCGAAGGGGAGTACGACCTTGCAGGCTTTGTTGTTGGAATTGTGGAGAGGGAGGATTACATAACGGGGGAGGATATAGCCCCGGGTGATGTTCTCCTCGGATTGGCCTCGTCCGGGATACACAGCAACGGTTACTCCCTCGTTAGAAAGCTCTTCTTTGAGATTTTAGGACTAAAAATTGACGATTTCGTTGAGGATTTCGGTAAGAAGGTCTATGAAGTTTTGCTTGAGCCTACGAGAATTTACGTAAGGAGCGTTCTCTCCCTCCTTGAAAGTGTGAAGGTCAAGGGAATGGCCCACATAACGGGAGGGGGAATTCCGGGTAACCTCGTGAGAATCCTTCCCAAAAACGTTAATGCGTTGGTCAAAAGGGGAAGTTGGGAGGTTCTTCCTATTTTCAGGTTTATCCAGGAAAAGGGAAACGTTCCCGAGGAGGAGATGTTTAAGACCTTTAACATGGGAATAGGTTTTGTTTTGGTAGTTTCACAGAGTGATAGGGATAGAGCTCTTGAAGTTCTTACCTCTAAGGGTGAGAAGGTGTTTGAAATAGGGAGAATAGAAGAGGGAGAGGGAAGGGTGTTGATAGTATGAGGGTTGCCGTTCTTGCGTCGGGAAGGGGTTCAAACTTTTTCCACATAGCAAAGGCCTTTAAGGATGGGAAAATTTCGGGGGAGTTGGTCGCTTTAATTACGAACAACAGGAAAGCCGGTGCCATAAGTAAAGCTGAGGAGCTTGGAATAAACTGGCTCTACTTTGACCCGAAACTCTATCCGAGCCGGGAGGATTACGACGAAAAAATTGTTTCCGTTCTAAAACACCTGAAGGTTGACCTTGTTTGTTTGGCCGGCTATAAGCTCTTGGTTTCGGAGGTCTTTATTGAAGCCTTTCCCAATAGGATTTTAAACATTCATCCATCTCTTCTTCCCTCTTTCCCCGGACTAAGGCCCCACTGGCAGGCCATTACCTACGGTGTCAGGATTTCGGGAGCTACCGTTCACATCGTTGATAAGGGAGTTGATACGGGGCCTATTGTTGTTCAGGTTGCCGTTCCCGTTTCACCTTTTGAAGATGAGGAGAATCTCTCAGATAAAATTTTGAGATGGGAGCACAGGATATATCCTCAGGCAGTTAAGTGGTTTGTTGACGGAAGGATTGAGGTTGAGGGAAGGAGGGTTTTTGTAAGGGGAGCCGATTACTCCAAACTTCCCGTAGTTCCTTCACTTGAGGATTTCTGATGGAGAGATTTTGCTTAAGGAACGGTTTAAGGGTTATCTTAAAGCCGGAAGAAGGACTTGAAATAACCTCTGGAGCTCTCTTCTTTCCCGTCGGAAACTCCCTTGACCCTAAAGGTAAGGAAGGCTTAACGCTCCTGACCCTTAAAACGGCAGTTAAAAGGAGCTCCCTGAGGAATCCGGATGAGTTTTACAGTGTTCAGGAGGTTGTCGGAGCTCCCTTCGTCTCAGAGGTCTCCCTTGACTACTCCCTTTTGAGATTTCAATCCACGTCGGAGGGATTTTCCGTTTACTCGGAGCTCCTATTAGAGACCCTTTTAAATCCAGACTTTTCAGAGGAAAACTTTAAAGTTGAAAAGGAATCCCTCCTTGCAGCTATCAGGTCTAAGAAGGAGAATCCCTTTACACTTGCCTACGAAAAGATGATGGAGTTAACCTATCGGGGAACTCCTTACGAGAAACTTCCCTACGGAAGTGAGGAGAGCGTCAGCAGCTTAACTCCCCGCGATTGTGAGTCTTGGTACGGGAATTTCCTAATTCCTAAGGGTGCAGTTCTTTCCCTCTGCGGAAAGTTAAAGGGAGTTGAGGATTTCCTCAGGAAATTGGAGGAAATTCCCCCGGTTGAGGTTGAGAGGGAGGGTTTTTCAAGTGAAATCACAGAGGAAAAAGTCGCTTTTGTCAAAAGGGAAGGTTCAGCCCAGTCGTTTATACTCTTGTCCCTCAATGCACCTTCGGTTGAGAGCGAATCTTACATTGACTACAAAATCCTAAATACAATTTTAGGAGAGGGAATAGGTTCCGTTCTCTTTCAGGAGTTGAGAGAGAAGAGGGGGTTTGCCTACTCTACCGGTTCGCTCTACCCTTCAAGGTTAAACAGCGGTAGGATTTTCGTTTACATCGGAACCTCTCCCGACAAGGAAGAGGAGGTGAGGGGAGCTCTGAGGGAGCTCCTTAAAGACCTTCCCTCCTTCATAAGTAGTGAGAGTTTAGAAAGGGCAAGAGAATACTTTAGGGGAACTTACCTCTTAGACCACGAGACGAGAGGAAAGAGAGCCTGGTACTTGGGTTTTTGGGAGGTAATGGGGAGGGGGTCTGAGTTTGATGATGCCTTTTTGAATAAGATGGATAAAGTTGGAATTGAGAGGGTTCGGGAAGTTGCAGAGTCCATCTCAAGGGAGCCGTTTCACGAGGTGGTTGTAAGGGATGAAGAGGGTAATAGTTAGTGCTTGCCTTGTCGGTTTTAACTGTAAGTACAACGGTGGGAACAACAGGTGTTCTCTACTGGTTGATGCCTTCAGGAGGGGAGTTGTCGTTCCTCTTTGTCCAGAACAGCTCGGAGGGCTTCCGACTCCTCGTCCGCCTTCAAAGATAGTGGAGGGTGACGGTTTCTCCGTCATTGAGGGTAAGTCTAAGGTTTTGACCGTTGACGGCTCAGAGAGGGACGTTACTCTCCAGTTTCTGAGGGGAGCCTATGAGACCCTCTATGCGGCGGAGCTCCTCGGGGGAAACTGTGTAGCCTGCATATTGAAGGAAAAGAGCCCTTCCTGCGGCGTTAAGAAAATTTACAAGTTTGAAAGCGACGAGCTGAAGGATGGAGTAGGAGTAACGTCGGCCCTACTTTTGAAAAAAGGTTTTAAAATTGTATCTTCAGAAAACAGAGAGGAAATTGAAGAAATACTGAAGGAGATTCTATGAGTAGATTGCCAAAGTTAAGGATAGGGAACCTTGAGCCAAAGTATCCGATAATTCAGGGAGGAATGGGAGCAAAGGTCTCCCTACACAGACTTGCCTCTGCCGTTGCAAACGCCGGAGGAGTCGGAGTCATCTCTGCGGTCCTTCTCCACGAGAAAGACAGGTCAAAACCGAAGAAGACTACCTGTAAGGGGGTTGAGGTTGAGAGTGTAGGTTTAAAGCCCTACCACTACGCTTGGGAACTTGCAGAGGAGATAAAAAAGGCCAAGGAGTTGGCTCCCGACGGAATAATAGGCGTAAACATAATGTACGCCTTGACCCACTTTTATGAGCTCCTCATGACTGCCATAGATGCGGGAGCCGACTTAATCATTCAGGGAGCAGGTTTTGGAAAGGACGTTTTTAAGATATGTAATACCTTTGACGTTCCCCTGATAGAGATTGTTGCTACTCCCAAAGGGGCAAAGTTATCCGAGAGGTTGGGAGCCTCTGCGGTTATCGTTGAGAGCGGGGAGGCCGGAGGTCACTTGGGGACGATGGAGAGCCTCTGGGACGTTTTACCTTCAATAGTTGAAGCCGTCAATATTCCGGTAATAGCAGCCGGTGGAATATTTAACGGTAAGGACATGGCAAGGGCTTTTGAGCTCGGAGCAAAGGGCGTTCAAATTGCCACGAGATTCATAGCTACCTACGAGTGCGATGCTGCTCCCGAGTTTAAGGAGTACATAATTAAGGCCAAACCCGAGGATTCAATATACATTAAGAGTCCCGTTGGAATGCCCGCCCATGCCGTGAGAAATCCCTTTACGGAGAGATTGGAGAGGGAGGGGAGAATTCCACACAAGTGTCCCTTTGACTGCTTAAAGACCTGTTCCGGTGAGGATTCAATTTACTGCATTGCCGATGTTCTCTTAAAGTCCGCCGCAGGGGATGTTGAGAGAGGTCTGGTTTTCTCAGGAAGTAACGTCGGGAGAGTTAACAGGATGTACCACGTTAAAGAACTCATAGAGGAACTTGTAAGGGAGTGTGAGGAGGAGCTTGAGAGAAAAAACCTTAACTTTGGGGAGGAATGATGAGGCGCTATTTCGGTATTTTTCTTCTGCTGCCGCTCTTTTTGGGGTGTGCTACTGTAAATCAGGGTGGTAATTTAGAGAAATCGGAAATTGAATCATTAAAAGTTAAAGTTTCAAGAAACGAGGGAAAACTTTCATCCCTTGAGGAGAGAGTTGCCAAATTGGAGGACAGGGTCTCTACAAACGAGCAAAACATCTACGACCTAAAGAAAGAGGTTGAGGAGATAAAGAAGTTGGTTTCCCAGATAACGGTAGGAGCACAGAGTCCCGAAACTTCAAGAGAAAAGGAAGTTCCTAAGGTCGTTCAGATGGGGCCGAAGGACCTGTACAAGGATGCCTTTAACGCAATGGAATCCGGTGATTTTGAAAGGGCAAAGAACCTCTTTCAGCAAATCGTTGAGCAGTATCCGGACAGCGAT
Organism: uncultured bacterium; assembly: GCA_964511045.1. GTDB lineage: Bacteria > Aquificota > Aquificia > Desulfurobacteriales > Desulfurobacteriaceae > Balnearium. Next base: position 21,217 of record CAZEDJ010000001.1, on the reverse strand, counting down.
TTGGCCGACAATGCCCTCTACTGGATTGGTGAAATTTACTACTCCCACAACGACTATGAAACGGCAGCCAAGTACTTTCAGGACGTGATTGATAAGTATCCCAACGGAAACAAGGTTCCTGCTGCCATGTTAAAGCTTGCTCTCTGTTATAAGGGAATGGGAGACATTAGGAAGGCTAAGGAAATCCTCAGGGAAGTTATAAATAAGTATCCGGGAACCCCGGAGGCCAACATCGCAAAGGTAAAACTTATGGAGCTGGAGAAGTAGTATGGAAATAGATGAAAGGGGAATAAAGGGATTGGCCTGTAGGGCCCTTGACCTATGGCTCAACCTTGAAATAGGAAGGTGTAGGCCCGACAGCCACTACGAAAATATCCTCTCCTTCCTGAGACAGAGATTTAAGTCGGAAGAGGTCAATCCGCTGCTCTTGACGTTGGGTCTCTTAGAGATGGCCTTAATAGAGGACGCTTTAAAAAACAGGGAATATCTGAGTGACGAGGAGAAGGAGAGGATTATTCAAGAGGTTGTTGAGTCTCTTGCCGAGAGCTTTCCGAAAATTGTTGATGAGATGGTTAAGGAGCTCTCAGTATTAGAGAACAGGATTCTTGAGTTTAAGGAGCTTGCCAAAAAGTACAGAAGGGAGGAGAGTAATGTCAAAGAAGATTAAGCTTGCAATAGTTGGGGTTGGAAACTGTGCCAGCTCCCTCGTCCAGGGAATTTACTACTACAGGGGAAAGTCCGAAGAGGAGATGTCGGGGCTCATGCACTACGATGTTGGCGGTTATAAGCCTTGGGACATTGAGGTTGTAGCTGCCTTTGATATAGATGCAAGGAAGGTGGGTAAGGATGTAAGCAGGGCAATCTTTGAAAAGCCCAACTGCACGGCGGTCTTTTGTCCGGACGTTCCCGAAATGGGCGTTGAGGTTCAGATGGGACCGATAATGGACGGATTTGCTGAGCACATGCTTGAGTATCCCGAAGACCAGAGATTTGTTCCGGCAGATAAAGAGCCCGTTGACGTGGTTAAGGTTTTGAAGGAGAGCGGAGCTGAGGTTGTTGTTAACTACCTTCCGGTTGGTTCCGAGGAAGCTACGAGGTTCTATGCCCAGTGTGCTCTTGATGCCGGGTGTGCATTTGTAAACTGTATTCCCGTTTTTATTGCTTCCGACAGTGAATGGGCTCAAAAGTTTAAGGAGAGGGGATTACCCGTAGTTGGTGATGACATTAAGTCTCAAGTAGGAGCTACGATTACCCACAGGACCCTTGCCACTTTGATGAGTGATAGGGGAGTTCCGATAGACAGAACCTATCAACTCAATTTTGGCGGAAATACGGACTTTTTAAACATGTTAGAGAGGAGGCGTTTAAAGACCAAGAAGGTTTCAAAAACTGAGGCCGTTCGCTCCTTAATTCCTCACTCAATTGATGACAACAACATCCACATAGGACCCAGCGATTACGTTCCTTGGCTTAAGGACAACAAAATTGCCTACATAAGGCTTGAGGGAAGGCTCTTTGGCGATGTTCCGATGTACATAGAGCTAAAACTTTCCGTTGAGGACTCTCCAAACAGTGCAGGTTCTGCAATTGATGCCATAAGGTGTGCTAAGTTGGCTATGGACAGGGGTATTTCTGGTCCCCTCTACTCAATATCTTCTTACACGATGAAACATCCGCCGATTCAGTATCCAGATTGGAAGGCAAAGGAGCTTGTAGAAAAGTTCATAGCCGGTGAAATTGAGAGGTAGGATTTTCCTACCTCTTCTTTCCTAAACGAGCAAACCGCCGGATGTTCTGCTTACCTTTACAGGCCTGTTCTTTTCGTCAACCAAAACTACCGTTGGAGAGAAGCTCTCTATTTCGTCCTCTGAGAGTTCGCAGTAGCTAACGATTATTACCAAGTCTCCCTTTTGCACTTTTCTCGCAGCTGCTCCGTTGAGGCAGACCTCTCCGCTTCCCGGTTCTCCTGGAATTACGTAGGTTGAGAACCTCTCTCCGTTTGATATGTTGTATATATCCACCTTTTCGTAGGGTAGTATGTCCGCAGCCCTTAAGAGCTCGCTATCTATCGTTATGCTTCCCTCATAGTTAAGGTCAGCACCTGTAACCGTTGCCCTGTGAATTTTAGACTTAAACATGATTCTCCTCATTTAGAGCCCCCCATAGGGATTCGCAGTACCTAAATATATCTTTTCTGGAAAAATTTGGCAGTTAAGTTTAAATTAGTTCTCAGAATATGAGAAAAAGGAGGGAGAGATGGTTAGGTATCCTGCCGTTGCTGGTCAGTTCTATCCCGGAACGCCTCAGGAACTTGAGATGTTCTTAAGCTCCTTCTGTAGGAGAGATATTCCGAAACTTAAAGCTAAGGCCGTGATTGTTCCCCATGCAGGTTACATATACTCGGGAAAGGTTGCCGGTGAGACTTACAGCCGTGTGGAGATACCAGAAAATGCCGTTATTATGGGGCCTAACCACACCGGACTCGGAAGACCTGCTTCGGTCTTTCCCGATGGTGTTTGGATTACTCCCCTCGGTGAAGTTCCCGTCAACGAGGAATTTGCCGGGGAGCTCTGCAAGCACTACCCTTACGAGCCGGATACAACGGCCCACATCTACGAACACTCCCTTGAAGTTCAAGTTCCCTTCCTTCAGTTCTGTTCCGGATACAGGGAGGACCTGAAAATTGTCCCCGTCGTTTTCCAACACCTCTCTTATTCGGACTGCCTTGAGGCGGGAAGGGCTCTGTCCGAGGTTGTATCAACCTCTGGTGAGGATACGCTCATCGTAATCAGCACGGACTTTTCTCACTACGTTTCTCAAGAGACGGCTAAAGAACTTGACTCCATTGCAATAGAGGCCATTTTGGAGCTCAACCCGGAGGAGCTCTACAAGAGAGTCCACTACTACAACATTTCTATGTGTGGAGTAATTCCTGCAACCGTCGGACTCATTGCTGCCAAGGAGTTAGGAGCTACGGGAGCCGAACTCGTAATGTACAGGACTTCCGGTGACGTTACGGGGGACTACGACCAAGTTGTTGGTTATGCTGGAATAATTATATATTGACTATGATAGAATTTGCTTAAATTTCTCGGAGGGAGTTTTTGAGCAGGGAGGAGAGGATAGCCGAGATACTGAAGGCCCTCGCCCATCCGACGAGGGTGAAGATAGTTGACTACCTATCAGAAGGGGAGAAGTGCGTTAAGGACATTTGGCAGGAGTTGGGGATTCCGCAGCCGACGGTTTCCCAGCACATCAACATACTGAGGAATGCAGGGATCATCTCCTTTAGAAGGGAAGGAGTAAAGACCTGTTACAGGATAGAAAATCCGATTGCGATTGAGATACTAGAACTATTAAAGAAGGAGGTTGAGTGATGGCTCAGGAAATTAGGACCGTTGACGAATTTGAAAGGGAGGTTCTCCAGTCGGATATTCCCGTTTTGGTTGACTTTTGGGCTCCTTGGTGCGGTCCGTGTAGGATGTTGGCACCAACAATAGATGAGCTTGCCCAGGAGTACGAGGGGAAGATTAAGGTGGTAAAGGTGAATACCGACGAGCTTCCCATGGTTGCAATGCAGTACGGAATAAGGGGAATACCTACCGTTATGCTGTTTGTTAACGGGGAGCCCGTAGATGTTAAGGTGGGGCTGCAGCCTAAGGCCGTCTTTGAAAACATGATATCCCGCTTCGTGGGAGAGTAATTGATGGTTTGGGATGTTGTTATAGTTGGAGCCGGTCCTGCCGGACTGGCCTCTGCCATTTACGCCGGAAGGTCTCAGCTCAGTACGGTTGTCCTTGACAGGATGCCCGGCGGACAGCTCTTAATAACCGAATTCATTGAAAACTACCCCGGATTTTATGAGGGGATAACGGGATTTGAGCTTTCGGAGAAGTTTAGGCAGCACGCCGAGAAGTTCGGAGCCAAGTTAGAGGTTGGAAAGAGCGTTAACAGCGTTGAGCTTGATGGAGAGCTCTTTGTCTTAAAGTGTGACGACGGTGAATTTAAGGGAAGAACACTCATCTGGGCGGCCGGTTCAACTCCAAGGAAGTTAGGCGTTCCCGGAGAGGCCGAGTTCTTGGGAAGGGGAGTCTCCTACTGTGCAGTATGTGACGGCGCCTTTTTTAAGGATAGGATTGTTGCCGTTGTAGGAGGTGGAGATTCTGCCCTTGAGGAAGCCCTCTATCTGACGAAGTTTGCAAAAAAGGTCTATCTGATACACAGGAGGGATAAGTTCAGGGCTGTAAAAATAATTCAGGAGAGGGTCCGGAAAAACGAAAAGATAGAGCCCCTTTTAAACAAGGTTGTTGTCTCAATCAACGGTAAGGACTTTGTTGAGTCCCTAACTCTTAAGGACACGGTTACCGGTGAAACTTCAGAGCTCCCCGTTGACGGGGTCTTTATCTTCATAGGAAACGAGCCAAACGTTTCCCCCGTTATCCACTTGGTGGATACAACGGAGCAGGGATTCATCATTACCGATGAGGAGATGAAGACGAAAACTCCAGGCCTCTTTGCCGCTGGGGATGTCAGGTATAAGCCACTCAAACAGGTAATAACTGCTGCATCTGACGGAGCCGTTGCTGCAATGTCAGCCACGAGATTCCTTGAAGAGAGGGAGTAATGAGAAAGTTTCTAACCGCCGCTTTAGTTCTCTCACTGATTTCACTCACCGGATGTCAGAAGGAGTCCGGGAAGGCTGTAAGCTCTGTTGAGAGGAGTTCCACTTCAAAGCAGGAAGAGGGCTTAAAGGCCTATGACTTTACCTTTACAGATGTTAACGGTAAGAAGCACAGGTTGTCCGATTACAGGGGAAAGGTGGTTATACTGCAGTTTTTCGGAACCTACTGTCCACCTTGTAGGGCTGAAATGCCCGTTCTTGACGAAATCTACAAGAAGTACAACGGGAAAGTGGTTGTTATAGGTCTGTCTGTTGACTATTCGGGAAGGTCTCCGCAGGAGTTAAAGCCCTTTGTTGAGGAGATGGGAGTCAGCTATCCCGTAGCTCCGGCTCCGGAAAAGGCTTGGGAGGAGTTTGCCGGAAAGATTACCGGCCTTGACTCAATTCCCCAGACCTTCATAATAGACAAAAAGGGATTTGTCCGTTACTATGAGGTCGGTTTTGCTCCTCATTATGAGGAACTCTTTACAAAGGCCATAGACCAGCTCCTCAAAGAGGGGTAATGAGGATAAGGAACGTTGAGCTCTACAAAACGGTCTTTAATCCGGAGGACTTACCTCAAACTCCCTTCAAGGAAGTTGCCTTTGTCGGGAGGTCAAACGTCGGTAAGTCCTCTCTCCTCAATACGCTTGCAAACAACTTTAAGCTTGCAAAAGTAAGCTCCCAACCCGGAAAGACCCGCTCAATCAACTTTTACTTGGTTGATAAGAAGTTTTTCCTCGTTGACCTTCCCGGTTACGGTTTTGCAAAGGTTCCCCTGAAGGAACAGCTCAGGTGGAGGGAGCTGATAGAGGGATACCTGAAGGAAAGGGACAACTTGAAGGGGGTATTTCTCCTCGTTGATTCTAAGGTTGGTCCGACGGAGAAGGACCTGCAGATGAAGGAGTGGCTGGACTTCTACTCAATCCCTTACGTTGTTGTTGCTACAAAGGTTGATAGGTTGAGGTCCTCTCAGAGGAGGGGATTGGAGGATAGGATTAGGAAGTCTTTAGGTTCTCCTCAAGTTGAGGTTATTCCCTTCTCCTCAAAGACTAGGGAGGGAAGGGACAGGGTTTTAAAGATTGTCGGCGACTGGGTAAGAAGTTAGTATGCTTGAGGAACTGAGGATAGGTTCTTTCGGTGGGATAAGCGGGGAGCTCTTTCTTTCTTCAGGTTTAAACGTTATCGTCGGTGAAACGGGAACGGGAAAGTCACTACTCATTTCCTCGTTGAAATTTCTGGTGGGGGAGCGCTTTCCCTTTGTTACAGATGACACTTTCGTTGAGGCCGTTTTCAAGACTGATGGTGATGAGCTCTTTGTAAGGAGAGACTTAAAGGGCGGGCGTTCAAGATACTTTTTAAACGGAGTAAGGGTTCCTCAGAGAAAGCTGTTTGAGGTCTTGTCTCCCCTCTTTATCCTTCAATCTCAGAGGGAGGGAATCTCACTCCTGAAGCCTTCCGTTCAGTTGAAGCTCCTTGATAGGTTTTCGGGAACTGAGGAGCTTTTGGAAGAGTATAGGGAGCTCCTCAATCGTTATAGGGAAAAACTCTCTGAGCTTGAGGAGCTGAAAAAGCAGGAGATGCTGAGGGAGAGGGAGATAGACGTTCTGAGGTTTCAGATAGAGGAGATAGAGGAGGCTAACCTCAGGCCGGGCGAGGAGGAGGAGCTCCTTGAGCTGAAGGAGAGGGTCTCAAAGGCCGAGGAGATTGGTAGGTTGAGGGAGAGGTCCCTCCACCTTCTCTACGAAGGAGAATTTTCCATTTTGTCTCTCCTGTCAGAACTCATCAAGGAGTTTGAGACCCTTGACCTCTACCCGGAAATTTCTGAAAAGCTCTCATCTCTCTACTACGACTTGGAGTCTCTCGTCTCTCAAATAGAGAGGGACTTGGTCCCTCCGGAGGCCGAAATTTCGCTTGAGGAGATAGAGGAGAGACTCTACAGGATAGAGAGGTTAAAGAGGAAGTACGGGAGCTCCTACGAGGAGATAGTCTCTTTCCTTGAGAACGCAAAGGAAAGGCTCTCAAGGCTTGAAAACCTCTCCTTTGAGATAGAAAAAATTGAAAAGGAGGTTGAGTCGTTAAGGGAGGAGCTCCTCAAAAAGGGTAGGGAGATAGGCAAGAAGCGGAGGAGGGGGAGTTTAGCCCTTAAAGAGTTTTTGAGGAAGGAGTTTTCCGAGCTCGGTTTGAGTTCTGCGAGATTTGAGGTAGAGTTTGAGGAGCTTGAGGAACCTTCTCCTTTTGGGCTGGAAAAAGTTCGGTTTCTCTTTTCAGGCAGTCCAAACCTCCCCCTTTCACCTATTTCGGAGTCCATTTCGGGTGGGGAGCTCTCGCGGTTTCTCCTCTCCGTTTTGACCGTTTTCTCCCTCCCTTCGGTTACAATGGTATTTGACGAAATTGACTCTGGAATGTCCGGCAGGATACTGAAAAAGGTTGCCAAGAAGTTGAGGAGGATATCAAGGAAACAACAGGTAATAGCTGTTACCCACTCTCCTCAGTTAGTTGCTGCTGCGGATAGGGTGTTTAGGCTTGAGAGAGTTGGGGATAGTGTTAGAATTAAGAAACTTGAAGGAGATAATCTCCTTAAGGAAATTGCCCGTATGGTTTCCGGTGATATAACGGAGGGAAGTCTAAAGGCTGCTTTTGACTTACTAAGTGTATGGAGGGAGTAGTGGAGGGAATGAGTCACGAAAGGGAAATCGGAGGCATCTTAGGGGCATTCAACATTCACCTCACAAAGACTGAACTTGCGGAGTTGAGCGTTCTCCTTTTCCTCTTTACCTATGCAATGATACTCTTGGAGAAGTTCTTTCACAGGACTATAGCTGCTCTCATAGGAGCTTCTCTCGTTTTAATCATCGGGGTCATAACTCCCGAAAAGGCTTGGGAGGCCATAGACCAGAATACAATTCTCCTTCTCTTTGGAATGATGAATATCGTTACCGTGATGGGAAGGAGCGGTTTTTTCCAGCTTGTCGCTGCAAAGGCCGTTAAGTTTACAAAGGGGAAACCTTCAAGGGTTTTATGGGTCTTTTCCCTCTTAACGGCCTTGTTTTCTGCATTTTTAGACAACGTTACGACGGTTCTCTTTATGGCGCCCGTTATGATTAACATTGCAGAGAAGTTAAAGTTAAATCCGATTCCCTACTTAATTGCAATCGTCCTTGCCTCAAACACCGGCGGTACGGCTACGCTGATTGGTGACCCTCCAAACATAATCATCGGAAGCATTGCCGGTAAGACCTTTAACGATTTCCTTAAAGAGGTTGCTCCCTATGCCATTCTTGCCTTTCTGATAGGCCTTGCCGTCATGCACCTCTTGATGGCTAAGGGCGGGTTCCTAAAGGCTCAAGTTTCTGCGGAGGAGCTCAGTGAAATTCTCTCTGGAGAAGTGGATGAAAAGCTCCTTGATAGGAAACTTATGAAAAAGTCCGTCTTTATCTTTATTCTGACGATTATCCTTTTCATTATCGGCCACAACTTGGGCCTTGAGCCCGGAATAGTTGCCCTGACTATGGCCACGATTTTGTCCTTGATAAGTGGGCTCTCCCCTGCTTGGATTTTGGAGAGGGTTGAGTGGACAACGCTAATCTTCTTTATGGGTCTCTTTATGGTTGTTGGTGCCCTTGAGGTAAACGGCGTCTTTGACATTGCCGCAAACTGGCTCATAAGGGAAATAGGAGAAAACATTCATGAGGGAATACTCATCGTTGGATTTGTGTCGGCTCTTATCTCGGGTTTTGTTGACAATATTCCCTTTACGATGTCAATGGCCTACGTCCTGAAAGGAATGGAAGCCCAGATGGGTTCAGTTATGGACCCCCTCTGGTGGGCCCTCTCCCTCGGGGCGTGTCTCGGAGGAAACTTGACGCTGATAGGGGCCTCTGCCAACATCGTTACTGCAGACATTGCTGAGAGAAATGGCTATAAGATAAGTTTCTTTAGGTTTATGAAGTACGGAACTCCAATTGCTGCGATAACAGTCTTCGTTGCAATAGTTCTCTTTTACGTAGAGCATGCCGTCTTTGGGGGAATTTAATGGGAATCTTTGAGAGAATATTTGAGGCTTTCCTCTGGCGAACGAGGTGGTTGGTTATTTTCGCCGTTATCTTCTCCCTCATTGCCTCCCTTTCCCTTTTTGTAGTTGCCTCCGTTGAAATTTTAGAACCTGTTGAATCCTTGATTCTCCATGGATTTCACTTGGGTAAGGTGGAACACGAGGAGCTCGTCGGGGCTATTGTCGGTGCCATAGACCTCTACCTGATTGCTACCGTTCTAATCATCTTCTCCCTAGGTCTCTATGAGCTCTTCATCAGCAGGATAGATGAGGCTGAGAATGACGAGAGGTCGAGCAGAATTCTTGCCATCCACAGCCTTGACGACCTAAAGGAGAAGTTGGCAAAGGTCGTTTTAATGGTCTTAATCGTTACGTTCTTTAAGTATGCAATCCACATTAAGTACGAGACGCCCCTTGAGACACTTTACCTTGCTGCTGGTGTCCTGATGCTTGCACTTGCACTTTACTTCAGCCACAGGAATCACTGAGGTTTTTAGATGCCGGAAGAGAAAGTAAGAACCGAGAGAATTACTGGTTCCCAAAAGGCAGCCATTTTGGTTCTTGCCCTTCCGGAGGATATTGCAGTTAACGTCATAAAAAGCCTTAAAGAGCATGAGGTAGCGAAACTCGCCAAGACGATTCTCTCCCTCGGAACGATAAAGAAGGACATGGTAAAGCTCGTCATCCAGGAGGCCTACGGGGAACTCTCCGAAATTGCCCCTCTTAAGGCTGCTCCCGAGGAACTTAGGCGGCTGTTGGAGAAGGCGCTTCCTGAGGAGAAGTTGAGGGAGCTCCTTGAAGAGACGATGCTTGCCGAGAGCGAAAAGGTCATCTTTGAGGAGCTTAAGAAGCTTGATTCAAAGTTCATAGCAAAGCTCATAGAGAAGGAGCACCCCCAAATTATTGCGATTATCCTCTCTCAGCTTCCTCCGATGAAGGCCGCCGAGGTTATCCAGTACCTTCCAAAGAGATTGGGGGTTACGAACGTTCAGGAAGAGGTCATTAAGAGGTTGGCCCAGTTGGAGAAGATTTCAATGAAGACCTTAAGAATTGTAACCGAGGCTTTAGAGGAGGAGCTCTCAAGCATCGGAGCCGGTAAGGAACAGACCTTGAGCGGTTTAGACATTGCCGCCGAAATAGTTAACAACCTTCCTAAGGAGATGGCTCAGGAGCTCCTTGACGAAATCAGAAAAGAAGAGCCCTCCCTTGCCGATGCCATTGAGGAGAGGATGTTCAAGTTTGAGGACATCATTAAGCTTGACAATAGGGCAATTATTGAAATTCTCAAGGCCGTTGATAAGAATGACTTGCTCCTTGCCCTTAAGGGAGCTCCGAAGGAAATCTTGGACAAGTTCCTGTCCAACATGTCTAAGAGGGCAGCCCAGATGTTCTTAGAGGACCTTGAGGCCCTCGGACCCGTTAAGAAGTCGGATGTTGAGAAGGCCCGTAAGAAAGTCATTGCCGTAATTAAGAGGCTTGCCGAGGAGGGTAAAATAGAGCTCGGGGGTTCCGAGGAGTTCGTCTAAGGAGGATTGATGTCGGAGGAGTTCCTTTCCCAGGAGGAAATAGACGCCCTTCTTGGGGAAAAGAAAGAGGAGAAGGAAGAGGAAAAAACGGCCCCCTTTGACTTTTCAAGGCTTGAGCAGATAAAGAAGGGAGGAGTTCCGGGACTGGAGCTCCTCTTTGAAAAGTGGGTTAAGCTGTACGGAGAGGAAGTCAGGAAGTTAGTTTCAAACGTCAGTATGGTGTCAAAAGAGTCCGTTTACATAACGCGCTTTCAGTCATTCATGTCAAAAATTCCCCTTCCGGCAAGCTACAGTATAGTTGCAATGAAGCCCTTGAAGGAAAACTTTCTCTTTGTTCTTGATTCCCGCTTGGTTTTTGTAATAATCAGCGTTCTCTTTGGTGGACCTGCTAAACCCTTTAAAGTTGAGGGAAGGGAGTTTACAAAGCTTGAATTAAAGGTTGTTAACAGCATTGTTAACGTGGCTCTCAGTACTTTTGAAAGTATATGGAAGGATGTCTATCCGGTAACCCTTGAGCTTAGGGGAATAGAGCTCAATCCCGCCCTTGCGAGGATTGCTTCCGGAAATGAAAAGGTAATAGTGGTTGAGTGTTCCATGGACATTGACGGTTATGAGGCTCCCCTCTTCTTTTGCTTTCCACAGAGCATGTTTATGCCCATAAGGGATATAATTTATTCTGAATCGCTGTTTGCCGAAAAGGACCCGGTTTGGGAATCCCAGCTTAAAAAGAGGGTTTTAAAAACGGAAATCAGGTTAACCTTGGAGTTGGTAAGAAAAACCTTCAGACTTGGAGAACTTATCGGTTGGCAGGTAGGTGATAAGATAGATTTGGAAGTTACAAAGCAGGATTTATTTAAGCTGTACGTTGAGAACTCCCCTAAGTTTTTAGTTAAATTGGGAAAGGTAAAGGACAGGTATGCGGCTCTCATAACAGGCTATTTAAACGGAGATGGAGATGGCAGAGGAGGAGAAGAAGCAGGAAGAGGTGGAGAGTCAGAGTGAGGAGTTAAATCAGGAGGACTTGGCAAAGGAGTGGGA
>CAZEDJ010000001.1:0-9839 GCA_964511045.1 uncultured bacterium | reverse complement strand
AGGTGGAGAGTCAGAGTGAGGAGTTAAATCAGGAGGACTTGGCAAAGGAGTGGGAGGAAGCACTAAAACAGCAGTCATCCTCTGAAGGGGAAAAGAGCCAGGAAAAGCTTGCCAAGGAATGGGAGGAGGCTTTAAAGCAGCAGCAGGCTTCCACCTCGTACGGTGAGGAAAAGGGCCAGGAAGATTTGGCAAAGGAGTGGGAAGAGGCACTGAAACAGCAGTCTTCAGAAAAGGAGAAAGAGGGGTGTGAAGGGGATTTTGATATTTTGAGGGACATTCCCCTTGAAGTTAGTGTTGAGATTGGTTCAGCAAAATTACCCCTTGAGGAGGTTCTAAAGCTCCACACAAACAGCGTTGTAGAGCTTGACAGATTTATTGAAGAACCGGTTGATATAAAGATAAATGGAAAGCTCTTTGCTAAGGGAAAGCTCTATCAGGTGGGGGAAAACTTCGGTATAGAGATTGTTCAGATAGTTACCCCGGAGGAGAGATTAAAGTTAATAGAGGAATAAAATGGCATTAACGGTTCAATCTCTCTACATTTTGGCTTCTGGAGCTGAGAGGGCTAAGGAGCAACTTGACGTTGCTTCCAACAACCTTGCCAACTTAAACACTCCCGGTTTTAAGAAGGTTTTGATGGAAGAGTTCTCTCAGCACGTTCCAAAGAACAAGGGAGATTCATACAACCTAATGGTCTTTCCGAGATTCAAAAAAACTTACGTAGTTTTGTCTCAAGGTCCCTTACAAAAGACGGGAAATCCACTTGATTTAGCCCTCAAGGGTGAAGGTTTCTTTGCAGTTAAAGTGAGGGGAAAGGAGGTTTATACGAGGAACGGCCACTTCTTTATTGATTCTAACGGTAGATTGGTTGACCAAAACGGAAATCCCGTTTTGGACATATCTGGAAAGGAAATAGTTCTTTCTGGAAGAGGAAAAGTAACCGTTACGCCCGACGGTGTCGTTTATGAGGGAAACGAGGAAAGGGGGGTTTTAAAGATAGTTTCCTTTAAGGGCGTAAAACCCTTGGGTAACTCTTACTATCAAGGAGTAGGAGCACCCACGGCAACTGACGCCGAGGTTCTCCAGGGTTTTCTTGAGAGTTCAAACGTAAACCCGGTTGAAGGAATGGTCAGTTTAATTGAGGCTCAAAGGAGGTTTGAGATATACGGAAATCTCATTAGGTCTTTAGATAGGATGGACTTAAGGAGTAACGAAATCGGTAAAGTTTAAGGGGGGAGAGGATGCTTAGAGCTCTTTGGACTTCTGCAAGCGGGATGGAAGCTCAGCAGACGAACCTTGACGTGATATCAAACAACATAGCAAACGTTAACACCGTTGGTTTTAAAAGGTCACGGGCAAACTTTGAGGACTTGATATACCAGGATATCAGGGACCCCGGTGTTATGAGCTCTGAGGAGAACAGGGTTCCTTCGGGCATTCAAATAGGCCTTGGCGTGAAGTTGGCCGACGTCAGTAAGATTTTCACTCAGGGCAGTTTGATAAAGACAGACAAGCCCCTTGATGTTGCCATTCAGGGGCACGGCTTTTTTAAGGTGGAGCTCCCCGGAGGCGGAGAGGCCTTTACGAGGGCGGGTGACTTTCAACTTGACGACGAGGGATACATCGTTACTCCTGAAGGTTACAGGCTCTTTCCAAACATCCAGATTTCTGCTCCCGAAACTGTTGTAAATATCTCAATATCTCCGAACGGTAAAGTTTTTGTTATAAGGAACAGCGGAGGGGAACAGATAACAGAGGAAGTGGGACAGATAAAGCTGTACAGGTTCATAAATCCTGCAGGACTTAAGGCTATAGGGGGTAATCTTTTTGTTAAGACCGATGCATCAGGAGAGCCCATAGAGGGTGACCCCAATACGGACGGTTTTGGCAAGTTAACTCAGGGATTTTTGGAGGCTTCTAACGTAAACATCGTTGAGGAGATGGTCAATTTAATTGTTGCCCAAAGGGCTTACGAAATTAACTCAAAGGGAATAATTGCTGCTGATGAAATGCTCAGGACGGTGGCAAGCCTTAAGTCTTAAGGTTCTCCTTCTCCTTTTTATCTCCTCCTTTAAGGTTTTGGGGGCAGAGGTTGAGCTTAGGGAAGTTGCTACGCTGAATTCAACCGAGGTTAACCTCTCCGACATTGCAAAAATAGAGGGGAGTCAGTTAGAGAGGGAGCTCCTTTCTAAAGTCAGGATAACTTCCGTTCCTCCCTGCAGGGAAAAGGAGATTTCAAAAGAGGAGGTTGCAAGGAAGATTGTCTCTTTCTTGAGAGTAAACGGTATTTCACTAAGGGAAATTAGGGTTTCCGGCCCGGACAAAGTCCTTTTAAAGTTTCCCTGTAAAAAGCTTGGTGGGGAGCACTTAAAGAAGTTGATTGAAAGTTATTTGGCAAAACACTATCCGGACTATGAGCTACTTTACGTTCCTGATGTAAGGGTAGAGCTCCCCGCAGGAGGTTACAGAGAAGTTTTAAACCTTGAGTCCTTAGGTAGAAGGTACGGCAGGTTCCTCTACGAGATTAGGAGCGGCGGTAAGGTTTTAAAAAAAATTTGGCTTCCCGTGAGGGTTGAGAGGAAGGTTAAGGTTGTTGTTGCGGCAAGGCCGATATCCCGCGGAGAAAGGATTACGTTAAGCGACCTAAAGCTTCAAACGGTAAGGGAGAGTTCTGCCAGGGGAGGAACTGATAACCTAAAACTCTTTGTTGGAGCTAAGGCAAGGAGGGACATTCTTCCCGGTGAGGTATTGAAGGAAAGCGACGTTGTTCCAAACTTTGCCGTTAAGAGGGGAATGCCCGTAAGGGTTGTTTATAGGAAAGGAGCTCTGAGGGTGGAGCTCCTCGGAATAGCCCTTCAGAACGGCATGGTGGGTAATATAATAAAGGTGAAAAATCCCTCAACTGGAAAGGTAATACTATGCAGAGTTACTGGAAGCGGTTCTGTGGAGTTTGTTTCGGAATAGTCTTTTTTTCCCTCTTTTCCTGTTCAGAGGAAAATAAGAGACCCGTCGTTTTTCCTACTACTCCGCCGCCTGAAATCACTCAAAAACAGGTTTCTCCGGGTTCCCTCTTTACCGGATACGACAACCTCTTTTCGGACCCAAAAGCTCACAGGGTTGGAGACATAGTTACCATTGCCGTTTATGAAAACCTTTCGGGAGAGGGTTCTGCTGCTACCTCTTCAGGGAAAAAGAGCTCTTATAACTTGAATCTGAATAAGCCGAAAGTTTTCGGTAAGCCCTTTCCCGGAAAGAGCAAAGACCCTTTATTGAGCTTTTCCACATCTCCTTCAAGTTCCTTTTCCGGTAAAACCTCAACGGCGAGAAAGACTAAATTAATTGCTACCATTACCGCAAGGGTTGTAAAGGTATATCCTAACGGTAACCTCTTTATCGTTGGAGAGAAAACGATTAGGATAAACGATGACGTTCAAGTTCTTAGAATTTCGGGAATCGTGAGGCCGAGTGACATAGACTCAGACAACACTGTTCCCTCATCAAAAGTTGCTAACATGTACGTTGAATATAACGGCAAGGGATACTTTAACGAGAATCAAAGGCCGGGGTGGCTTGCGAGGTTTCTGTCAAAAATTTGGCCTTTTTAGGGGAAGTTGTGGCAGTGTTAAGTAGAGCTTTTCTTCTCATTTTCCTTCTCTTTTCAGTTTCCTTAGGAGCAGAAGTTAAAATCGGGACTATCGTTAACATTGAAGGAGTTAGACCGAACTACTTAACGGGTTATGGAATTGTAGTCGGTTTGAACGGAAGCGGTGACGGTACTACCAGTATTTTTACCCTGACGAGCATTGCAAACATGCTCAGAAAAATGGGAATTTATGTAGACCCTAAGGCTGTTAAGACAAAGAATGCTGCTGCAGTTATAGTAACGGCAAAACTTCCTCCCTTTGCAAAGCCGGGAATGACCTTTGACGTTGAAGTTTCCTCATTAGGTGATGCAAAGAGTATTGCCAACGGCGTTCTCATAAGGACGCCCCTTATGGGAGCCGACGGTAAGATATACGCCTTTGCCCAAGGTCCGGTTTCAACGGGAGGAGGCTACAGTGAGTCCAACAAGGGGGGGAAGGTCCAAAAAAACTTTCCTACGTCGGGGATTATTCCAAATGGAGGTATAGTTGAAAGGCCTCTCCCCTTTGAAATTGGAAATCAAAAATTTCTAACCCTTACGCTCAATTCTCCCAACTTTTCCTTGGCCTATGAGATAGCAAGTAAGATTAATGAACACTTTAGGATGGACTTGGCGAAGGCTATTGATTCTGCAACCGTTAGGGTTTCGTTTCCACCCGGTTTAGATAAAGTTCAGTTTATATCTGAGATTTTAAACCTAAAGGTTGAAACGGTTCCTGAGCCTACAGTTGTTATTTACGAAAAAACGGGAACAGTCATTATGAGCGGAGACATAAAGATAGACCCGCCCGTTTATGTTTCTCACGGGAATATTTATGTCTCTGTAACAAAGACCCCCGTAGTTTCCCAACCTCCTCCACTTTCTGGAGGAAAAACGGCGGTTGTTCAAAAGGTAGAGACGAAGGTTATTGAGGAGAGGGCAAGGATTTTTTCCATTAATTCCCCTTCCCTTAAGGACTTGGTAAAGGCTTTAAACCAGCTTGGAGTTTCTCCCGGTGACCTCATAGCGATTATTCAAGCCATTAAGGCAGCAGGCAAGCTCCACGCAAAAGTGATAATTATGTAGGGAGGAGACTTGATAGAGAGGTTGGAAGTTCCCGTTTATTGGGACTTAAGTGAATTGAAAAGTCTAAAAAATAAGAAAGAGATTGTTTCCCAGTTTGAGGTTTACCTCGTTAGGGAATTTCTGAAGGAGGCAAAGAAATCCTTGCCTAAGGGAATTTTTGATTCGTTTCCAATGGGTATCTACAGCGACCTCTTTGACATGGAAATCTCAGAAGTTATAGGCAATTCGCTTTCCAAAAATTTTTCTGACCTCTTTGAAAGAGCTTTAGACTCTTACAATAAAATGGGAACTAAATGAAGGACGCGCTTTCACTCTACTACTCAAAGTTTTACAAGTATTCCGATTTAGTTTTCGTTTTCCTCATGTTGGCCATTTTGGCCAGTATGGTTCTTCCAATACCTCCCTTCATTCTTGACATTTTATTGACTTTCAGTATTTCCTTTTCCTTGATAATTCTTATGACGACAGTTTATGTGAAACATCCTCTGGAGCTCTCCTCCTTCCCATCCCTCTTACTCCTTGCTACCCTACTGAGGCTCTCCTTGAACGTTGCCACAACGAGGAGGATTCTCCTCCACGGAAACGAGGGAACGGGGGCTGCAGGTAAAGTTATAGAGGCCTTTGGTCAGTTCGTTGTTGGAGGAAACTACATAGTTGGTCTCGTTGTCTTTTCCATTTTGGTCGTTATCAACTACATAGTTATAACCAAGGGAACCGAAAGGATTTCCGAAGTTGCCGCAAGGTTCATCCTTGACGCAATGCCTGGAAAACAGATGAGTATTGATGCAGACCTCAATGCGGGACTTATAGATGAGAAGGAGGCAAAGAGGAGGAGGGAGGAGATTGCAAGGGAGGCCGATTTTTACGGGGCTATGGACGGAGCTTCAAAGTTTATCAGGGGGGATGCTGTAGCCGGAATAATCATAACCCTCATAAACATTATCGGCGGTCTCCTTGTGGGGATATTCCAGCACGGAATGAGTTTTTCGGATGCGGCAAAGACCTTTACCCTTTTGACGGTTGGGGACGGACTCGTTTCACAAATTCCATCCCTCATAACATCAACGGCTGCAGGACTTATGGTTACGAGGGCCGCTGCTGAAACAGACTTGGGTCACGAAATCTTTAAACAGCTCACCCGATACTATAAACCCCTCTTCATGGCTGCATTTACGATAGGAGTTATAGGAATTGTTCCCGGCATGCCTACCTTGCCGTTTGAGCTACTTGCACTACTCATTGCTTCGGTAGGTTACATGGTCTATCGGTACGAGACCGAAAGGGAGATTGAGGAGGCTGAAAGGAGGGCTAAGGAGCTCCTCAAAAAGGGAAGGGAGGAGAAGAAAGAGGAGGAATTCCTCGTTCAGCCTGAGCCTATAACCCTTGAGATTGGTTATTCCCTTATTCCCTACGTTGATGAATCCCAGAATGGCGAGTTAATAAAGAAGATTAAGAACTTGAGAAAGCAGATAGCAAAGGAGCTTGGAATTGTAATTCCCCTCGTTCACATAAGGGACAACCTTGAGCTGAAGCCCAACGAGTACAGAATTCTCTTAAAGGACGTTGAGGTTGCAAGGGGTGAGGTTGAACCGGGAATGTACCTTGCCATTGACACGGGAGGTGTTAGGGGGAAAGTAGAGGGGAAACCTACGAGGGAGCCGGCTTTCGGTTTAACTGCGTACTGGGTATCCGATAAGGAGAAGGATAGAGCTAAGCTATTAGGATATACGGTTGTAGATGTTCCGACCGTTTTAGTTACTCACCTATCCGAAGTTATTAAGAAACACGCCCATGAGATTGTAAGTCGCGGAGACGTTAAGGAACTCGTCAGTAAACTTTCCTCAAAGTATCCAATTGTTAGGGACATGGTCCCAGAACCTGTTTCCTACGGTATTCTCACAAAAGTGATTCAGAACCTATTAAGGGAGGGTATTCCCGTAAAGGACCTCTTAACGATTATTGAAGCCATTGCCGATAACATTGAGAAGACCAACGACCCGGATGTTTTAACTGAATTTGTTCGTCAGGCTCTTTCAAGGTTAATAACGAACTTGTATGCAAGAAACGGTGTTTTAACTGCTTTAACCCTCTCTCCCGATTCGGAAGAATACATACTGAGTAAAGTAAAAGAAAATAACGGCTATCTACCTCCACTTGACCCCGTTTTCGTCCAAAATCTCATAAAGTCAATAAATCAGAACATTCAGAAGTTTATATCCCAGCAGTTGAGTCCCGTTCTCCTTACCTCTCCTGCCGTTAGGCGTTACGTTAGGGGTATAATTGAACCATACATGCCGAGCCTTGCCGTTTTGTCCTACAGTGAAGTTGAACCGGGAATTCAACTTAACATTGTTGGGGTTATAGAGGGGAGATGAACGTAAAGGTTTATGAGGGTGAAAACTTAGACCGCCTTATAGAAAGAGCAAAAAAGGACTTGGGGGACATAGACATCCTCTATTATGAGGTGGAAAAGAGATCATCGTTTATTCCATTTTTAAAGAAGAAGTTTTACAGGCTCTTTGTTACAAAGAGAGAGGAGGTGGAGGAAGGGAGACCTCAGGAAGAGGAGCTAAAGTCGGAGATTGATGAATTAAAGAGAATGCTTTCATCAATTAAGGAGGAGATTTCAAAGTGTTCCCATTCACCTTCAGAGGTTCCTGTTAGGCAATTTACGCAAGAACTTTCTACTTTTTCAATTCCTGAGATTGAAGAGTTTACCGGAGATGCCGTTGAGCTCATAAATCTCCTAATTAAAAAGGGAGTTGAGCCTGAGATTGCCGTAAGGCTCGTCAGGCAATCCTGTGGTCTTGACATTGAAACTGAGAAACTTGACCTCAATACTGCAACCTTTAGGGAAGCTTTGATTCACAGTTTAGAGGAGCTCCTTTCCTTTACGGGAAACATTGAGGTTTCAAAGGGAGAAAAGAGGATATTTTCCTTTCTCGGTCCCACAGGAGTAGGGAAAACGACGAACCTCTTTAAGCTTGCAAGTAAGTTTGTTATAGAAAAGGACTTGAGGGTTGGAGTGGTAACAACCGATACTTTTAAAGTTGGTGCCGTTCAGCAGGCAAGGGTTTACGCCTCTATTCTCAATGTTCCGTTCTTTGTTGCAACAGACCAAAAGAAGTTAAGGGAAATAATCAATAATCTAAATGACCTTGATGTAATTTTGATAGATACGGTCGGTAGGAGTCACTACGACTACTTTAGGTTGGGTGAGATTAAGGCTACTTTGTCTGGAAGCGGAGCTCCGATGGAAAACTTCCTTTTAATCTCCTGCAGTTACAGTACAGACGAGGCAATGGAAGTGGTAAACAGGTACAGGAGTTTTTTCTCAATTGATTACCTCTTCTTTACGAAAATTGACGAAACGTCAAAGCCAGGAATTTTGGTTAACGTTGCCTATAAGTCTGAACTTCCACTCTCTTACATCAGCACGGGACAGCGAGTCCCTGAGGACATGAAGGTTTTATCTCCTGCTGTTGTTTCAGATTACCTATTAGGAGAGAGATGAAGAGTCAGGTTGATAACCTAATTAGATTGGTAAAAAAGAAAAAAGAATCTTCAGAGTTTAAGGGAATACTCTCCTTTGTTAGTGGGAAAGGTGGAGTAGGAAAGACGACAATATCCCTTTCTGTTGCCTATATTTTGGCCAATAGCTTCAATAAAAAGGTTCTTCTCCTTGACTGTGATTTGGGATTGGGAAACGTCCACGTTCTCCTCGGATTAGTTCCTGAAAAAAACTTAAAGTCTGTTTTAAGGGGGAAAAGTTTAGAGGATGTAATTCAAAGGAAATATAGCTTTGACGTTATTTTGGGTTTTTCAGGACTGGAATCGTTAGACGAGCTTGATTCCTATGAAGCATCAAACTTAATTCTTCAGTTGGAGAGGATTGTTGAGGAGTACGATTACGTGATAATTGATAACTCAGCTGGTATATCCCGATTTACTCTGAACCTGTGCAGGGCTTCCTCGGAAACTTTCCTCATCACCACTCCTGAACCTACGGCACTTACCGATGCCTATGCCTTTGTTAAAACTATGGACAGGATGTTTGGGTATAGACAATTTAAAGTTTTAGTTAATATGGCAGCAAATAAAAAGGAAGGCCTTCGGGTGTTTGAGAGGTTTAGTTCTTCCGTCAGAAAGTTTCTCAATTTTGATTTAAAGCTTGCCTCTATAATTCCCTATTCTTCCCGTGTAAAGGCCTCTGTGATGAAGGGAAGTTTCATCGTTAAAGACTACCCTTCAGATTCCTTTTCGTTAGAGCTGAAGAAGATGCTTCAATCTAACGTTAGTGGATTGCCCTTGGCTGAGAAGAAAGGGTTTATAGAGAAATTCATCAATTTCCTGAGAGAAGGTATTTAAATGTACCAGAGGAGTAAGAAGGAGATAATCCTTGAAAACTTGCCTCTGGTTAAAAAGATAGCTGGTGCCATTTATAGGAGAATTCCCGAGGGAGTGGTTGAGTTTGATGAGTTGGTTAACACGGGGGTTATCGGTCTAATAAAGGCTTTAGATAAGTATGACGAAAAGAAGTCAAGATTTTCTACCTATGCTTATATAAAGATAAGGGGCGAAATTCTTGATTATCTTCGTAAACTTGACCCTTTGCCGAGAAATTTAAGGGAGAAAATAAAAAACAGCGACTGGGAAGATTATAAGGAGGAAGTTCTCTTTTTCATTTCCTTAGAAAGAGAGTTATTTAACGGTTCCGAGAGTTTGAGAATAAAGGACACTCTACAGGGAGATACGCCAAATCCAGAGGAGGTTGTGTTAAGACAGGAGTTAATTGAACTGCTTTCAAGGGCTATTTCGGAGCTCCCCGAGAGGGAACAGCTCGTCCTTCAGCTTCTGTTTGTTGAAGAGCTTGACTTAAAATCTGTTTCGGAAGTTTTGGGAATTTCAGTTTCGCGGGTTTCTCAGCTAAAAGCGGAGGCACTAAAAAAGCTCCGTGAAATTTTTAAGTCTTTAGTATAATTCTCCATTAATGAATTAAGAGGATACTGTGAAACTGCTGGAAATTCTATCTGCTGTTCTTGAATCTTCAAGTAAGATTTCAGAGCTTAAGAGAGATAGTAGTGAGTCTGTGAGTTTTGATGAAGTCCTGCGTAAATTTTTAGTAAATGAG